>JALNWL010000180.1 GCA_023230905.1 Syntrophales bacterium | reverse complement strand
AAGAACAAGACGGCCATCCACTTCGTGCCGGAGCCCGAGGACGAAAAGGTCGAGCACATCACCTACCGGGAGCTTTACGTGCGGGTGAACGAGTTCGCCGCCGTCCTGAAGGACTTTTGCGGCCTGAAGGCTGGAGACACCGTCACGCTTCACATGCCGATGGTGGCGGAACTGCCCATTACGATGCTGGCCTGCGCGCGGCTCGGGATCATCCACTCCCAGGTCTTCGGCGGATTCAGCGGCAAGGCCTGCGCGGACAGGATCGTGGACTCGGGCAGTCATGTCCTGATCACCATGGACGCCTATTACCGGGCCGGACAGTTGATTGACCACAAGGAGAAGGCCGACACGGCCATTGCCGAGGCCGCCCGGGAAGACCGGACCGTGGAGAAGGTGCTCGTCTGGCAGCGGTATCCCGGGAAGTATTCCGCTGAGACCCCGATGGTCAAGGGCCGGGACTTCTTCGTCAATGACCTGCTGAAGCGCTATTACGGCGCCCGGATCGAACCGGTGAAGATGCCCGCGGAGGCCCCGCTCTTCCTGATGTACACGAGCGGCACGACGGGAAAGCCCAAGGGCGCGCAGCACAGCACGGGCGGGTATCTCGCCTACGTTGCCGGTACCTCCAAGTACGTCCAGGACATCCACCCGGAAGACGTCTACTGGTGCCTGGCGGACATCGGCTGGATCACCGGCCACTCCTACATCGTCTACGGTCCGCTGGCCATCTGCGCCTCCACGGTCATTTACGAAGGCGTGCCGAACTATCCGGATGCGGGCCGGCCCTGGCGGATCGCCCAGAATCTGGACGTGAACATCTTCCATACGGCGCCGACGGCGATCCGCGCCCTGAGAAAGCTGGGCCCGGACGAACCGCAGAAATACACCTACCATTTCAAGCACATGACCACGGTCGGAGAGCCGATCGAGCCCGAGGTGTGGAAGTGGTATTACTATACCGTCGGCAAGGGGGAGGCCGCCATCTGCGACACCTGGTGGCAGACGGAAAACGGCGGCTTCCTATGCAGCACGCTGCCGGCCATCCAGGCCATGAAGCCGGGGAGCGCCGGACCGGGCGTCCCGGGCATTCACCCGATCGTGTTCGACGACGAAGGCAACGTCGTCCCCCCGGGCGCCGGAAAGGCGGGGAACATCTGCATCCAGAATCCGTGGCCCGGCAGCTTCCAGACCATCTGGCGCGACCGCGAACGGTACGTCAATCAGTACTATTCGAGGTACTGCAAGAATCCCAAAAGCAAACGGTGGCAGGACTGGCCCTACATGACGGGCGACGCCGCGGTCGTCGCCGCCGACGGCTACGTTCGCATCCTTGGCCGGATCGACGATGTGATCAACGTTTCCGGCCACCGGCTGGGGACGAAGGAGATCGAATCGGCCGCGATGACCATCGTGGAGGTGGCGGAAGCGGCCGTCGTGGCGGTGAAGCACGAGGTGAAGGGCAAGGAGCCGGATCTGTACGTCGCCCTGAAACCCGGTTGTACGCCGAGCGATGCGCTGGCCAAGAAGATCCAGAACGCGGTCGTTCAGGAGATCGGCGCGATCGCGAGGCCGAGAAAGGTCTGGATCGTGTCCGACATGCCCAAGACCCGGTCCGGAAAGATCATGCGCCGCGTCCTGAGCGCCATCTCCAACGGGACGGACGTGGGCGACGTCATGACGCTGGCGAACCCCGAGATCGTCGTGGAGATCACGAAGATGGTCCAGGGAAAATGAGGGTCGGCGCCGCGTTCAGACGTTGAAGCGGAAGGAGATGATATCGCCGTCCCGGACGACGTAGTCCTTGCCTTCGAGGCGGAGGCGGCCGGCGGCCTTGGCCCCGGCCAGGGTGCCGCCGTGCGCGAGGAACTCGTCGTAGCCCACGACCTCGGCCTTGATGAAGCCCCGCTCGAAATCCTGGTGGATGGCCGCCGCCGCCTGCGGCGCCTTCGCCCCGACGGGGATCACCCAGGCCCGGACCTCGTCCTCCCCGACGGTGAAGTACACCTGCCGCGCGAGCATGGCGAAGGCGGTGCGGATGACCTGCGTGAAGGCCGGCGCGGTGATCCCCATGGCGGCCAGATAGTCCTGGCGCTCGTCGGCCGGCAGGGCCGCGATCTCCGCTTCGAGGCGGGCGCAGATGCGGATCCGCGGCTGTCCCGCCGGCAGCGCGAGGGCGGCGGGCTCGACCGCCGCCACGTCCTCGCCCGTGTTGATCACGACGAGTTCCGGCTTGATCGTCCAGAAGGAGAAGCTGCGCAGCGCGAGAACCTGCTCGTCCGCGAGGTTCATCTCCCGGAGGGGGCGGCCCGCTTCCAGGTGCGCCTTGAGACCGGGCA
Organism: Syntrophales bacterium; assembly: GCA_023230905.1. GTDB lineage: Bacteria > Desulfobacterota > Syntrophia > Syntrophales > UBA2251 > UBA2251. The sequence goes on along the minus strand of JALNWL010000180.1, from coordinate 2,886 downwards.
GGAGGTCCCGCTGCAGGGCCTCCCGCGGGCGGAGGGCCTTTGCCGGTGTCCGGTCCAGGCGCTCCAGGCGGTTCTCGACGATGAGGAGGTCCGCCAGGATCAGCTCGTCGGCGAGCTTGCGGTAGCGGCCCGCGATCTCACCGGACGCGGTGGCGGAAAACCCGTCGACGACGTGGACGAGGCCGTCGGCGCCGCTCAGGTTCTGGCGGATCGTGTTCCACGCCTTCTCGCCCGCGGCGTTGATATCGACGAAAGGGACGCTGGCGGGCGTTACCTTGACGGGGCGGAAGATCTCCACCAGCCGGTCGAACCGCTCGTCCGGCACGGACGCCTGGCCGCGCACGCAGGCCTCCCCGTGCGCGTCCCGTCCCCGGACGCCGGTCATGATCTCGAAAAGGGTGCTCTTCCCGCTCTGCGGCAGGCCGACGATTCCGATTTCCATCCCCAATCCCCCAGCGCGCGCCTCTATACCAGCCGGTACGCCCCTTGGCAAGCGGAAAGACGGCGGAGCATCCGCCGGGATCGCGTCGTACGGGTGTAATGCAAACCGAAAGCAAGTGGGGATGGGACACCCCGTGGGTGATTTCAACCCCGCGAAGGAGGGCGATGCGGAGCCGGATCCGATACCGGCGTTCCGGCGCGTGCGAACGGCGGAGAGCGCCTGTTCTCAGGCGAATTCCTGCTCGATGCGGCGCATCGCCTCGGTCAGACGGTCGTCCGGGACGGTGAGCGAAATGCGGACGAAACCCTCGCCGTATTGGCCATAGGCGGTGCCGGAGGCCACCACGACGGCGGTCTTGTCGAAGAGGCGGTTCGTGAACTCGAGGGAAGTCATCCCTTTGGGGACCGGGACCCACAGGTAGAAGGTGCCCTTCGGCGCATCGAACGTGATGCCGATCCTGGCGAGCGCGGCCAGGACCCGCTCCCGCCGCCGCGCGTAGACGGCCAGCATGTCCTCCACGGCCGGGGCGTTCTTCGCCAGGGCATGGATCGCCGCGTACTGGATCGGGTTGAAGATCCCGGAATCGGTGTTCTCCTTGACCTTGCTGATGGCGGCGATCAGGTCGGGGTTGCCGGCGGCCATGCCGATCCGCCAGCCGCACATGTTGAAGGGCTTCGAGAGGCTGTTGAGTTCGATGCCGACGTCCTTCGCGCCCGCAGCCATGAGGAAGCTGATCCGTTCCTGACCCCCGAAGAGGATCTCGCTGTAGGGGTTGTCGTAGCAGACGGCGATGTCGAACTGGCGCGCGAAGGCGACGAGGTTGTTCAGGAAGGGTTTAGTCGCGCAGGCCCCCGTCGGGTTGTTGGGGTAGTTGAGGAACATCCCGCGGGCCCGCTTCGCGACGTCGGAGGGGATATCGGCGAAAACCGGAAGGTAGCCGTTCTCCCTCAGGATCGGGACGTTGTACGGTTCGCCCCCGCCCATCAGGATGCTCGCGCGGTAGGCGGGATAGCCGGGATCGGTCATGAGGACGACGTCCCCCGGATTGATCCGGGCGAGGACGAAGTGGTGGCAGCCCTCCTTGGACCCGATCAGGCCCAGGATCTCCGTCTCCGGCTTCAGGTCGACCCCGTAGCGCGTTCCGTACCAGCGGGCGACCTCCCGGCGGAAGGCGAGCATGCCCTTTTCCTCGTCCGTCGGATAGCGGTGGTTCTCCGAGTCCTGCGCCCGCCGGCACAGCTCCGCGATGATCGGGGCGGGTGTCGGCTCCACGGGGTCGCCGATCGCCAGGCTGATCACGTCCACGCCGTCGGCCTTGGCCTGGTTGATCTTCTTGCGGAGCTCCATGAACAGGTAGGGCGGGATCTTCGTCAAGCGGTCGGCGGTCTGCAAGGGGAACCTCCTAAGGGCGATATGCCTCCTCCCACAGGCGTCCCTCATAAACCACTTTGGCCCGGCCTTCAAGATAAATCTTCTCGAATCCCCCCGCCTTCTTTGTGAAATGAATGCAAAGGGTTTCGCCGCTCCGGACCCGGACCTCGACCGGGGATTCGACGAGCCCCTTCCAGGCGGAGATCAGGGCCGAGGCGACCGCGCCCGTCCCGCAGGCCAGCGTCTCGTCCTCCACGCCGCGCTCGTACGTCCGGATTTCGAGGGCGTGGGGATCGATGGCGGCGACGAAATTGGCGTTGGTTCCCGCCGGCTGGTACTGGGCGTGATGGCGAAGCATCCGGCCGAGATGGAAGACGTCGGTGTGCTCCAGGTCGTTGACGAAGTGCACGACGTGCGGGACGCCGGTGTTGATGCTGTGGACCTCGAGCGATTTCCCGTCCACGGAAAGGCTCTGGTTGATGGCCAGGTCCCGGGGGTCCGTCAGCCGCAGCTTCACGACGTCGCCCCGGACCTCGGCGTCGATGACGCCCGCCCCCGTCTCGAAGGACATCCGCTCCTTCGCGATGCCCTTGAGAAAGGCGAAGCGAGCGGCGCAGCGGCCGCCGTTTCCGCACATCTCCACCTCGGAGCCGTCGGCGTTGAAGAACCGCCAGCGGAAATCGACCCGGTCGGAGGGCTCGATCAGGATCAGGCCGTCCGCCCCGACGGCGATCTTTCGCGCGCAGACGGCTTGGACAAAGGCCGTGATGTCGGGAACCTGAAGCGTCCGCGCCCGGTTGTCGATCAGGATGAAATCGTTGCCGCTGCCGCTCATCTTCGTGAACTCGATCATCGTGAAACCTCCTTGGTTGCGGGGCGTCAGGCACCGGAAACGATTCCTCGTCGTTTCGTCGCCCGTCGCCCGACGCCTATTCGATATAGCACACCGCCTGCTGGCTCTCCGGATCGGCGACGAGGCGGGCGCAGCGCCCCCCGGTCGCCGCCGGCAGGTCGATCAGGTGGACGTAGGGCGCGTACCGGCCCGCCTCCGGCAGGAGGTCCGTCAGGGCGTT
>JALNWL010000179.1 GCA_023230905.1 Syntrophales bacterium | reverse complement strand
GACTTCAACCTGCACATCCCGGCGAACTTCATGATGCTCGCCGCCGTGTGCGCGATCGGCCTGAGCGCGCTGCACCTGGAGCGGCAGCGGCGTGAGGACGTGATGCGCTGGAGGCGCATACACCTTCGGATGGCGGGAGCGGGCGGGATCGCGGCCGCGTTCGTGATCGTCCTCATCGTGTGGACGGGTCTTTGGACGGTCCGGCACGCCGTCGCCGAGGCCCACTGCGCCACCGTCGGCAATCTCACGATGAACCTGGAGGAGCACCAATCGCTGGACAACATCCGGTCGGCCATCGCCTGGGACGGGGCAAACGCGGAATACCGTTCGAAACTCGCGCGGGAACTGATGGACCGGCGGGACCGCTTGATGCAGGCGGCATACGCGGTCCGGGAAGCGGCAACGTCTGAAACAACCGGGCCGCGGGCGACTCCGGCCAAACCCGCCGCAGGGGCCGTCGGCCATGAAGGTGCGACCGCACCGGATGCGGCCCCGGCAAAGACAAGACCCGCCGCGCCGTCGCTCACAACGGCGCAGGCCGCTTGGCGCGCCTCGCACGGACCGGTCATCGCCGCGCTCGAGGACGCGATCCGCCGTAACCCGCTCAACGCCGAAACCCATGTGCGCCTCGCCTGGGAGTACACCTACCTGTGGGACCGCCACGACTACATGACCCGCTGGATGCGCGGCGCCGATGCGAGCATGGAGCGGGCGGCGTACTACGCCGGCACGGGGTCGATCAACCCTCACCTCCACGTGGACATGGGCAACTACTGGGCCGTCCGGTCGAAGAACACGGGACCGTCCTCGCCCCCGCCGGAGCTCTCCTGGCTCAAGGCGTCGTGGCATTACGGCCAGGCCCTGTCGCTGACCGGACGGAAGACAAAGGACGGAATGAAGCCGGACAGGAATTTCGTGGCCGAGATCACGAACTTCGTCCGCAACCTCTATCCCGACGACCCCGCCCGCCTGGCCGAGGCCCTGGGCGGTGAAGCAGGGGGTGCGCGGGAATGAACCTCCGGACGCAGGCCCGTCGCCTCTGGATCATCTGTATCGTGGTCGTGGCACTCGGAACGCCCGGGGCGGCACGGACGGAGGAGGTGTGCATCAGGCCGCCGGCCTATCCCGGGGCAACAGCGCCCGACGACGGGGTTTGGACGACGCCCCTGCCCGCCTGCGAGGCGGGCCGGACCTACCATTTCTCCGGAGAGTTCAGGCGCGACACATGGGACGACCGGACGTATCCGTGGATCTCCCTGTGGGGACAAAAATTCCACCTGAACGCGCACTGCAGGACGGGCGCCCCGCAGACGTTCCGCATCCGCGTGACCTGTCCGGAGCGGATCGCCGATCCGACCTTCCGCTTCGGCGCGCAACCCGCGTCCGCCGGCGGCGTCCCGCAGCGGTTTTGCCTGGGCACGCACGGCCTCGCGGCGGCGCCGACGGAGACGGCCCCAAACGCCGCCCTCTGGACGCCACCGCCCTCGATCGCCGGATTCTTCCCGATCGGGGTTTACGGGGCGGATCCGTCTCGCCTGGCCGAGGTCCGCGCAATCGCGTTCAACACGGTCATCCTCGGCGGCGAGGGGGAGCCTCTCGCGAAGGCGATCGCGTCGGCCCGGAACGAGCGGCTCCGCTATGTCCTGTCCACACCCGGCGACCCGGAGCACCTGAAGGTTTACCTGGATCGTCTCGACGCCGTGCCGCGCGTCCGCGGGGGCGGCCTGCTCGGCTTCTACGTCGCGGACGAGCCGGAACTGCGCTCCGTACCCGCCACCCGCGCCGAGGACGTCCGCCGCCTGCTCGCGGACCGCTTTCCCGGCGTCGCCACGGCGATGGCGATCGTCCGGACGCAGCACGCCCGGGATTACCTCGGGGCGGCGGACTACTTCATGATGGACCAGTACCCCTTTCCCCACCGCCCCATGACGTGGCTTTCCGACGCCATGGACGAGGCGGCCGCGGACACGGGGCGCGACCGCCTCATGTCGGTCATCCAGGCCTTCGCCAAGGGGGAGGCCTGGCCCTCCCTGCCCGGCTGGCGTCAGATGGACTGCCTGGCGTTTCTCTCCATCGTGCACGGGAGCCGCGGGATCTTCTTCTATACCTGGTCGGTGATGGGCCGGACGGAGGAGGGGCGCGCGCGCCTCGGACGCGTCGTCGGCCGCCTGAACCGCGTGTATCCGTGGCTCCTCGTGAAGAATGCGGAGCGGGCGGTGGACGTGGAGATGCGCTCGGAGAACCGGGTGGACCCCCGTGGGCGGCCGGCCGTCCACGCCTGCGTCAAGGAGCGGGAGGAGGGTCTGCTCCTCATCGCCGTCAACACGATCGGGGCGAACGTTTCGGCCCGCCTGAAGATCGGGGCGGTCGGCGAGACCGTCGAGATCTTCAGCGGCCGGGTCCATCCCGTCGTCGACGGCGCGATCCTCGCGGACCTCGACGCCCACGAAACCAAGGCCTTCCTGATCAAATCGGGGAGGGAATGAACGGACGAGAACCGGGCACACGCCCGGATGATGGAGGGAGAATCATGAAGTTTGCACGCAGAATCGCGATCCTTGTCGCCGCAATCGCCCTACTGGCGGCCCCGGCGACCGCGGAGATCCGTACGATCGTCACCGCGACGGCGTCGATCCTGTCCACGGGCGAGACGACGGTGTCCTACGACATCCTGAACGCGGGCAACGAGGAGGTCCTGCACGTTCGGGTGGCCACGTTCCTCGGCCTCATTGCGGACCGGTCCGATCCGCTGGGCGACAACGCACCCGGCAAGACGGTCCGCTGCACGCGCACCCTCGACACGCGCGCGCTTGTACCGGGCCATTACATCCTGGCGGCGCGCGTGAACTTCGAAGACCGGGCGGGCGCCACGCACGCCGTCCACCACTTCATCCCCCTGGCCTTCGGGGCGGCGGCACCCGGGGTGCAAACGGCCTCGCCGCTGACCGTTGCCGTCAGCGACGCCGAATTCAACGCCAAGAGCCCCCTCAACACGAAGGACGACATCACGCTGATCCTGAAGAACACGGGCGGCGCGCCGCTCGAACCCGTCGTCTCCTTCTTCCTGCCGGACGGCGTGACCACGGCGGAGCCGGAGAAGGCCTACCCGGTGGCCGCGGGCGAAACGAAAACCGTCAAACTCCCGCTGAACTTCGCCCCGACGGTGGCGCGGGATCTCCCTTACCGGGCGGTCGTCTGGTACGAGGCGCAGGGCCGCCACGATGCGCGCCTGCTGGAGGGGACGATCCGCGTCACGCAGAAGCCCGTCCTGTTCAAGGCGTTCCTGATCGGCGCCGGCGCCGTCCTCGTGATCGTCGTCGCCTCCGTCGTCGTGATCCGGCGTCGCAAACAGGCGTGATGCGTCGCGGTGAGCCTGTCAGACCCCGGCTCGCTTCGATACGCTCAGGGTGACTGAAAGACAGGGCGTCGGCCTCCCGATCATCGGGGAATGGCGCCCTATCTTTTGATTTGATACAGGGCGTAGCGGTGGTTCCGCTCGGTGAAGGCGGCGACCTCGCGCAGGTCGTACTTCGCCCGGATCGCCCGGCACATTTCCTGGTTCGCGCCCGGCACGGTGCACCAGTAGTTCTCGTGGAAGTATACGTGGCCCGGGTATTTTTTCATCAGGAAGGCGACGACGTCCGGGTTGTCAAGCCCGGCGCCCGCCTGGATCGCCCCCTGCCCCCACAGCAGGAACATCGTGGGGTTGTGCGTGAGCACGATGGAGCGCTCCGGGATCATCTTTGCGAAGCGCCCGGCGTACAGGTGATCGTAGCGCGCCGCCCACGCCTCCTGGCCGACCGTCCGGATCAGCGGAAGGAAGGGGAGCCAGCAGAAGAGGATGACCAGCACGAGCAGGGCCGCAACCCCCGTCCTTCCGAACCGCCGCCGGCCGCCGGCATCCCGTGCCGCGCACTGGGCCTCGCCTCTCCCGACCGTTCCCCCGTCGTTCCCGCCTCCGGCAGGCCCGTCCGGCGCGTGGCTGCGGCGCGAATCCAGGTCCTTCGGAAACAACCGGCCGGCCACTCCCAGAATCCCGCCCGCGCCGAGTCCGGCGAGGACGGCGAGCGGCATGAACGAGACAAGGGCAAAGCGCACGTCCGCCCCGTAACCGTAGCTCCCCGCGTAAAAAAAGAGGAAGATCCCCCAGAACGGCAGGAACCACAGGAGCGTCGCGAGCCGCGCACGCCATGGGGCGGAGCCGCACGCGAGCCCGGCAAGCGCGAGCAGCGTGAGGATCGCGGGGAACTTCGCGTTGACGAGGTAGTACAGGCCGTTGACGGCGAGGTTCGGCCGGAAGAACGATCCCGCGAACTTCGCGCCCTCCGCGCCCCAGGACTGGCCCTTCATGACGAACAGGTGCAGGGCGTGGGGCACGAGGAGCACGCCGCACAACAGCCCCGCGATCCAGACCTCGCGACGGGCGAAGACCCCGAGGCGCCGCTCCCAGGCGCTCGCCGGGGCGCCGCCCTCCGCGTCCCCCGCGCCCTCCGCGCCCGCGGCCGGGCCGGGCTTCAGGAGGAAGGCCGCCGCGACGAGCCAGAAGAGGATCAGCGCCGACTCCGCGCGCATCTGGCAAGCCAAGGGGATCGCGCAGGCAAGGACGAACAGGTGGCGCATCCTTCCCGTCTGCAGGTAGACGATCAGGAGCAGGACGACGAGGCCCGTGAAGAATGCCGCGGACGGCTCCACGGCGGCGGTGTTCGACCAGAGCAGATTGTGGGGAATGATGGCATAGGCGAGCGCCGCGAAGAAGGCCGCAAAAAACGGTATGTCGAGGTCGTTTCCGTACGGGCGGGAACCCACGCCCTCCCCGATGGCCTGGCGCGCCGTTTGGGACGGCGATGAAGATGGAGCGCGGGCCCCGCCCCTCGCCAACCGGTACGCGATGAAGAAGGCGAGGAGGATGCCGCCCAGGTACAGGGCGTTGTTGAGGCCGAAGGCGTAGCGCTCGTCCACGCCAAAGCCCTGGAACACGAGGCTCATCAGGAACGGCCAGCCGGTCGGCTCCTTATTCATCAGGAGCCAGTGGGGGAAGTATTCGCCGTACTCGAACGTGCCGTAGTTGCACATCGCGGCCTGGTGCGTCAGCGCGATGTTCTGGCCGATGTTGGCGTAGATGTCCTCGTCGTAGTAGATCCGGTGAACGCGGGGGGCGGCGAAGATCACGAGCACGGCCGCGGCGACGAGGAGGAGCGCGAGGGCCGAGGCGCGGGCGTTGGGGCGCCGCGAGGGCCGCGACGACGGCGGCGACGGCGGCGACGG
>JALNWL010000178.1 GCA_023230905.1 Syntrophales bacterium | reverse complement strand
GTTCGACAACCTGACGCCCCTCTACCCCGAGGAAAAGCTGAACCTGGAATCGAATCCGGAGAATTTCTCCACCCGCGTCATGGACCTGTTCACGCCGATCGGCAAGGGACAGCGCGGCCTGATCGTTTCGCCCCCGCGGGCCGGCAAGACGGTGCTCCTGCAGGACATCGCCCACAGCATTTCCGCCAATCACAAGGAAGTCATCCTGATGGTGCTCCTGATCGACGAGCGGCCCGAAGAGGTGACGGACATGCAGCGGAGTGTCCAGGGAGAGGTCATCTCTTCCACCTTCGACGAACCCGCCTCGCGCCACGTCCAGGTCGCCGAGATGGTCATCGAGAAGGCCAAGCGCCTGGTCGAGCACAAGAAGGACGTCGTGATTCTCCTGGACAGCATCACCCGGCTGGCCCGGGCCTACAACACCGTCGTCCCCCCCAGCGGCAAGGTTCTCTCCGGCGGCGTCGACTCCAACGCCCTGCACAAGCCGAAGCGCTTCTTCGGGGCGGCGCGCAACATCGAGAACGGCGGCAGCCTGACCATCATCTCCACGGCCCTGATCGACACGGGGAGCCGGATGGACGAGGTCATCTTCGAGGAGTTCAAGGGCACGGGCAACATGGAGCTGCATCTGGACCGCAGGATCGCCGACCGGCGCGTCTTTCCGGCCTTCGACTTGATTCGTTCCGGAACGCGGAAGGAAGAGCTTCTGACCCCGAAGGCCAACCTGAACCGGGTCTGGATCTTGAGGCGCCTCCTCCAGGAGATGAACCCCGTCGATGCGATCGAATTCATCGTGGACAAGGTCCGCAAGACCCAGTCGAACCAGGAATTTCTGGATTCCATGAACCAGTAAGGGCCAAGACGACAAAAAGACTTGTTTTTTTTTTCGAGATGGCTATAATGCACCCCCTGTGCACGCGCGGGGCGGCGAGACGGTCCGCCCCGGGGCGGGGACAATCGGGAAGGAGGCTGGCGAACAGCATGAAGGAAGGGATCCATCCAGACTATCAGGAAACGACCATTACCTGCGTTTGCGGGAATGTCATCGAAACGCGGTCCACGAAGAAGGACATCAAGATCGAAATTTGCTCCCAGTGCCATCCGTTCATGACGGGCAAGCAGAAGATCGTCGACACGGAAGGCCGCGTGGAACGGTTCAAGAAGAAATACGCCGGCACGGGCGGGAAGAAATAATCCGCTGCCCCGTGCGGGGGCCGAAACGTCCCTCCGTTGCCCCCGATCGGAACGAATCTCAGGAAAGGCGCGGTGAAGGCGCATTGTTACGGCCCTATCCGGTGTGCACCCTTTCGACGACACCTCCACCCCGCCCGGACGATCCCGGGCGGGCGGTTTCCCTTGACCCCGGCGCTGCATTCCATTCTGACATTTTTCCTTCGGCGTGCCCGGAAGCGTCCGCGCTCCGGACTCGCCGGATAGGGCGGGCGTTCATGCGGGACCGGTTCAGGCCGGTGCCGTCCGGACGCGCCGCGGGGAACGACCATGTTCAAACGGATCAAGGAGATTGAAAGCCGCTACGAGGAGCTCGAGCGTCTGCTGAGCGATCCGGAGGTCATCGCGAAACAGGCCGTTTACCAGCGCCACGCCAAGGAGCATGCGGATCTGCGCGAACTCGTGGAGACCTTCCGCCTCTACGAGAAAACGGAGGCCCGGATCCGTGAGGATCAGGAGCTTCTCCGGGGGCCGGATGAGGACATCCGCGAGATGGCGAAGGAGGAGCTCCCCGTCCTGAAGGAGGCCCTCGACGGACTGGAAGAGCGCCTGAAGCGGCTCCTGCTGCCGAAGGACCCCAACGACGAGAGGAACGTCTTCCTCGAAATCCGGGCCGGGACCGGCGGCGACGAGGCGGGGCTTTTCGCCGGCGATCTCTTCCGGATGTACGCGCGGTTCGCCGAGCGCAACCGCTGGAAGATCGAGGTCGTCAGCAGCACCCCGGCCGGCGGCATGGGCGGTTTCAAGGAGATCATCGCCCTCATCACGGGGGCGGGCGCCTTCAGCCGAATGAAGTACGAGAGCGGGGTCCACCGGGTCCAGCGCGTGCCCGTCACCGAGGCCCAGGGGAGGATCCACACGTCGGCCGTCACGGTGGCCATCCTGCCGGAGGCGGAGGAGGTGGAGGTTCAGATCGATCCCAACGACCTGAGGATCGACGTGTACCATTCCAGCGGTCACGGCGGGCAGAGCGTCAACACCACGGATTCCGCCGTCCGGATCACCCACCTGCCGACGGGACTCGTCGTCACCTGCCAGGATGAGAAATCCCAGCTCAAGAACAAGGCCAAGGCGATGAAGGTTCTCCGCGCACGGCTGCTGGACGGCATGGTGACCCGGCAGAACGCGGAGATCTCGGAGGCCCGGAAGATCATGGTGGGCAGCGGTGACCGGAGCGAGCGCATCCGGACCTACAATTACCCGCAGGGGCGGGTGTCGGATCACCGGATCGGCCTGACCCTCTACAACCTGGAGGGCTTTCTGGACGGGGACATCGAGGAGGTCCTCGAGGCCTTGAGCACCCATTACCAGACGGAAGCCCTCAAACAGTCCGCCGGCTGACGAACATGAACATTCGCGGACTCATCGACCGGACCACCCGGACCTTCGCGCGGGAAGGCCTCCCGACGCCCCGCTTGGATGCCGAGGTGCTCCTCGCCGCCTGTCTGCGGACGGACCGAAGCGAATTTTACATTCATCCCGAGCGTGAGGTGCCGCCCGATCACCGCCGCCGCTTTGCCAGCTGGGTCGGCCGCCGCCGCCGGGGGCAGCCGGTGGCCTATATCACGGGCGAGAAGGAATTCTGGTCGCTGCCGCTCACGGTGGGCCCGCAGGTCCTCGTCCCGCGGCCGGAGACGGAGATTCTGGTGGAAGAGGTGCTGCGCCTGGCTTCCTCCCTGCCGGCCGATTCGAGGATTCTGGAGGTCGGCGTCGGCAGCGGCGCCGTCAGCATCGCCTTGGCGACGGAGCTGCCGCTCGCCCGGATCGCGGCCACGGACATTTCCCCGGACGCCCTCGCGCTGGCGCGCGTCAACGCGCGGCGCCACGGCGTCGATGACCGTATCGCCCTGATGGCGGGGGATCTGTTCGAACCGGTGCGGGGGCCGTTCGACCTCGTTGTCTCCAATCCGCCCTACATCCCGGAGGGGGCGTACGACGGCCTGCCGGCGGAGGTCCGCTGCGAACCGCGGCTGGCCCTGCTCGCCGGGCCGGACGGGACGGACGTGCACCGCCGCCTGATCGCGGACGGCGGGCGGTACCTGACGGCGGGCGGCTGGCTCTGCTTGGAGATGGGCGAGGGACAGGGCGGGCGTCTGACCGCCGTCCTGGAGAAGGCGGGATATGCGGACATCGTCCGGAGGAAAGACTACGGCGGCAGGGAACGGGTCATCCGGGCCCGATGGAGGTGAGGGTTGGATAAGATCGTCATCGAAGGGGGCCGCAGGCTCGAAGGGGAGGTCCGGATCAGCGGGGCGAAGAACGCCGCCCTGCCCATCCTCATCTCCGCGCTCCTGACGGAAGGCCCGAACACCTTTCACAACGTTCCGGACCTCGTGGACATCAAGACGGTCAAGAAATTGCTGGCGAGCTTCGGCGTGCGGATGGAGGGGAGAGAAACGCTTTCACTCGATGCGACCGACCTCACCCGTTGCGAGGCCTCCTACGACCTGGTTCGAACCATGCGGGCGTCGATCCTCGTCCTGGGGCCGCTGGTCGCGCGTCTGGGCGAAGCCCGGGTGTCTCTGCCGGGCGGATGCGCCATCGGGGCCCGTCCGGTGAATCTGCATATCAAGGCACTCCAGGAGATGGGCGCGGAGGTCGAACTCCGGGACGGCTACGTGGAGGCCCGTTGCCCCCGCCTGAACGGGGCGGAGATCTACTTCGACATCTCCACGGTGACGGGAACGGAAAACATCCTGATGGCGGCCTGCCTGGCCCGGGGAACGACGGTTTTGAAAAACGCCGCCCGGGAACCGGAGATCGTGAATCTGGCGCAGGTCCTGACGGGCATGGGCGCCCGGATCGACGGGGCGGGAACGGACGAGATCCGCATCGAGGGGGTGGAGCGGCTTCATCCCGTCGATGCGGCGGTGATCCCGGACCGGATCGAGGCGGGCACGTTCATGATCGCCGCCGGCATGACCGGGGGCGACATCCGCCTGACCGGTTGCGATCCGACGCACCTGGATGCCCTGATCACGAAGCTGCGCGAAACGGGCATGTCCATCACGGTCGGGGGAGGCGAAATCCGGGCGGCCGGCGGAAGCCGGATCAAGAGCGTCGACATCACGACCCTGCCATACCCGGGATTTCCCACCGACCTGCAGGCGCAGATGATGGCCTACATGACGGCCGCCTCGGGACTCAGCGTCATCACGGAAACCGTTTTCGAGAACCGTTTCATGCACGTGAGCGAACTGCTCCGCATGGGGGCGGACATCCAGATCCAGGGCAACAGCGCGGTGGTCAGGGGGACGCCCGGACTCCGGGGTGCCGCGGTGATGGCCACGGACCTGCGGGCCTCGGCCTCCCTCATCCTGGCCGGACTCATGGCCGAGGGCCGGACGGAGCTCCTGCGGGTCTACCACATCGATCGCGGCTATCAGCAGATCGAAAAGAAATTCTCCGCGCTCGGGGCGGATATCAGGAGGATGCGGGCTTGACATGAAGATCAGACGAACATCCGAGCGGGATTTCGACGCCTTTTTTCGCGATCTCAGACTGCGGGGCCGTGCCTTCGACGAGACTCTGCTCGCGGAAGTGAAGGGGATCGTGGCGGATGTGGCCTCCCGCGGGGATGACGCCCTGTTCGCCCTGACGGCGCGGTTCGACGGGTACACGCCGACGGCGGAAACCGTCGAGGTCGCGCCGACGGAGTGGTCCGCCGCCGCGGCGGGGGTTGCGGCGGCGGACTTCGAACTGATCGAACTGGCGGCCCGCCGGATCGAACGGTTTCACCGGCAGCAACGGATCGACAGCTACTGCGCGGAAGACGAACCGGGAATCACCTGGGGACAGCGCATCCTGCCACTGGAGCGGATCGGGATCTACGCCCCCGGGGGACTGGCCGCGTATCCCTCGACGGTCCTCATGGCGGCCATCCCGGCCCGGATCGCGGGTGTGCGGGAGATCCTCCTCGTGTCTCCCGCCCGGGAGGGGAGGCTCAACCCCCTGATCGCCGCCGCCGCGCGGGTGGCCGGCGTGACGCGCATCTTCAAGATCGGCGGCGCGCAGGCCATCGCCGCCCTGGCCTACGGGACCGCCTCGATCCCGGCGGTGGACAAGATCGTGGGGCCCGGCAACGCCTACGTGG
>JALNWL010000177.1 GCA_023230905.1 Syntrophales bacterium | reverse complement strand
TCCGGGTGGGTCCCGTCGAGGCGGACGCTGATCAGGTCGGCGCCGCAGCGCTCCACGCAGGCGCGGGCCATGTCCGCGGGCCGGTCGAGTAGGTCGCCCCACTCGGCCCTCAGGATGTCGGGGTATTTTTCCGACACCCGGTCGAAGACCTCCATCGCGACGAGCGGCCGGTGGGGCATCTCGCCCTCCCAGCGGTGGAAGGGCATGGCCGTCGCCCCGCCGATGCGGAGCACGCGGCCGCGCGTTCCGCCCTCCGCTTTCGTAGCCCCGAGCGCGACCGTGTGGACGGGGACCGTCGCCGTCTCCCGCCGCACGGGGAAGGCGCGGATGGCCGCGATCGCCTCTCCTGCGGCCGGCGCCGAAGCGGCCGAAGGCTCCCGATCGGATGACGGGGATGCAGCGTCCGGGTCGGCCGGGCCGGTAGACTCCGCGGGCGGAACCCCCAGACGCCGTTCGAGGGCGGCCATCACCTCGGCCACGATCTCCCGGGCGAGGGTCTTTTTCAACTCCTCCCCGATTCCGGTGAGGAGGTCGGACGGCAGCGCCGCCTTCGGTGCGGGCTCCGCGCCGCCGGGGATTCCCGACGCGGACGATTCAACCGCCGGTGTCCCGGGAACAGGATCGGAGGCCGGTACGGCTGCCGGTGCACCCGCCGTTCCGGCAATGGCGGCGGACAGATCGGGAAGGGCCAGCGCGGGGTGCCCCACGCGCTCCATGAAGCGGCGGATCTCGGCCGGATCGGTGGCGACGGTCTCGTCGGCGATCTTCTCGAGGAGGTCCGCCCGGCCCTGCTCGGCCAGGACGGGTTGGAGGTCCGCCGCCAGGAGGTTCTTCAGGTCCTTCGGCATCCAGACGAGGCGCGCATGGCCCCCCTCGGCGAAGAGGAACTTCCGGGAGGTCAGGTACACCTTGCCGATCCCCATGAATCCAGGCGTCTGCGCGCCTCCGCCGACGTTCCCGGCGAGCGTCGAGAAGGTCATGCCGACGGGGGTGTCGCCGGTGAACTCGCGGTTGACCGCCATGATGCCGTTGCATTCCGGGACGTAGGCGCAGATCACCTCGAAGCAGCCGCAGCTCGTCATCGGCCGGTCCATGATCGAATACAGGCAGAAGGTGTCGACCGTCTTGTGGGAGTTGACGTACACGTAGTCGTTGACGCCCCGCCAGATCCCCCGCACCGGATCGAAGCATTCCCCCTTCTGGATCGGCTGGTTGGGGCCCGTCTTGTCGATCTCGTAGGCGGCCTTTCCGTCGAGCCAGTTGTAGGCCCCGCACAGGCCGAGGCGCTCCGGCGTGATCACGCAGACGTGGTGGGGAGCGAAGGACTGGCACAGGAGGCACGAGTAGAACACGTCCACCGCCTCGTCCTTCAGGCTGGCCAGACGCCGGTTGCGCTCGTCGTAGACCCGGCGGGCGACGGCGAGGCGCCGCTCCACCTCGGCGGTGTCGGTGACGATCGTGACCTTCACCTTGTCCACGATGGCCGGGAACTGGGAGAGGAAGCGGGCGTGGAGGATGTCGCCGTAGTGGCGCAGGCGCAGCCCCCGGGCGAAGCCCGCCTTGGAGACGCGGGTCCAGACGATGTCGCGCTGCCCCATGTGCCAGATCCCCTCCGCGCCGTTGACGAGGTGGTGGATCTGCCGCTCCAGGATCGACTCGAAATCAGGTTGCATCTTTCGTCCGGCGACCTCCGCCCAGATCGCGAGCGGCAGCGCCGTGCCCGGGGGGACCGCGTCGATGTCCGGGCCGATGATCTCGACCACGCCGTCCTCGATCTCGTCCATGCCGACGGAGGTGACGAACTCGAAGGCCGGGGTCAGGTTGCCTCCGAACTCCGCCTGGGCGTCCTCCTTGCGGACCCGCTCCCCCTCGAAGGCTGGACCGTAGGGGACGGGGATCGGCACGCGGTCGATCTTGATCTTGCAGCCCCGGACCTCCAGGGCGCGGTCCACCATCGTGTCGTACGGAACGGAGGAGACGACGTGCTCGTAGGTGCAGACGCCCGTGGGCAGGATCTGGGGGATCGCCGTGTCGGCGATGATGGGGAAGCCGTAGTTGATGGCCCCGGCGGCGAGCGCGTACTTGTCGGCGTCCACCTCGCCCAGGGCGAGCACGAAGGCGAAGATGCGGTCCTTGTTGTAGTGCAGGTTGGCCCGGTGGTCTCCGGGCTTGATTCCCCCGAAGGACAGGGCGACGCGGTTGGCGAAGCCGAGGGCGTACACCAGGGCGGAGACGTCGCGCCCGAAGGGAACGAGGCGCGTCTCCCACCCGAGCTGGACCCCCTCTTCGGCGAGCTGTTCGGCGAACTGCTTTCCTTCCGTGGACCCGGCCATGAAGACGTAGAGGTTCTTTTCCTGGAGTTCGCGGGCGATCCGGACGGCAAGGGCGTTCGTCGGGGCCCGTCCGGTGATGGCGGCGAAGCCGGGGGCGGTGCCGTCAACGAACTCGACCCCACGCTCGCGCAGGATGATGTCGTTCGCTGCGCCCAGCCAGATGCCTTCGATTGGGTCCGGGCCGCTGACGTACTTGCAGGCCTCGAGGATTTCGCAGGCGAAGAGCGCGGCGATTCCTGCGTCGAGGGCGCTGCCGAGATAGGGGAGCCAGACTGCGTCAGTGGGACGGGGTGGGAGCATGCCGGCGGCGCGGGCGAGGATGCGCCGAAGATCCCTGACGGTCTCCATCCGCTCGCCGGTCAGCGCGTAGATGATGGGCAGCGCGTAGGCGGTATCGGGGAAGCCGATCCGGCAGTCGTCCCCCCGGACGGCCGCGGTCTCCGCCAGCTTCTTCGCCGCCCGGTCGATCCAGGTCTTGGCCCCGTCGATGGCGCTCGCGCAGATCAGCTTAGACATCGAGCTTCCTCCGGTCGGCCATGTCCATCAGCTTCCGCTCGGCCTGGCGGTCGATTCCGAGGCGCCGCCGGCGTTCGGTGAGCAGCCGCATCACGGTCGCCGCCGCCTCTCCCGGGGTCGGGCAGACGTGGAAGGAGGCCCCGCCGATCTCCCGGACGTCCTCATTCAAAAATCGAGTCACGCGCTCCGAGCCGGAGATGTGGAAGGGGTGTCCCAGGATCACGTCGATGCCCGAGGCGACGAAGTAACAGCCGATGGAGATCGCCTTTTCGCTCATCCACTCCGGCGCGACCCCCACGACGGGGACCTGGGCGATGTCGTCGCCGAGGCCGCCCTCGGCCACGATCTCGGCGGCTGCCTCGAGCAGGCGCGAATTGTCCACGCAACTGCCCATGTGCAGGACTGGCGGCATGCCGACGGCCTCGCAGACCTCGCGGAGGCCCGGCCCGGCGGCGGCGAAGGCCGCTTCCGGCGTCAGCATCCCCGCCTTGGCCGAGGCGATCGCCGCACAGCCCGTCTTCAGGACGAGGACATTTTGGGCGAGGAGCTCGCGGGTCAGGGCGTTCGTGTAGTCGTCCATCCGTTCCCGGGGGGTGTTGCAGCCAACGATCCCGGCGACGCCGGCGATCCGCCCCTGGATGACGGCGTCGTTGAGCGGACGGAAGGAAGCCCGGTACGACCCGCCCAGCATGTATTTGATGGCCTCGACGCTGAAGCCGGCGACGAGCGGTTCGGTCACGGCGGGGATGGCCACCTTGGCCGGATCGCGCCGCGCGAAATTCACGATCGCGCGCGCGAGCAGGGCCTTGGCCTGGGTGTAGGCGTCCTCCGCATGGAAGGGCATGTTCGTCGCCCCGATCGTCCGGGCGATGGCGCTCGTGGAGACGACCTCCGTGTGGTAGGCCCGGGCGACGTCCGGAAGCCCCGGCATGCAGCACTGGACATCGATGATCATCATCTCCACCGCCCCCGTCACGATGGCCAACTCCTGCTGGAGAAAACTGCCGGCGATCGGGATTCCGTGGCGCATGAGGATTTCGTTGGCGGTGCAGCAGAGCCCCGCCAGGGTGATCCCCGCCGCGCCGGCCTGCCGTGCCTGGGAGAGGATTTCGGGGTCCAGGGAGGCAGCGGCGAGCATCTCCGAGAGGGCGGGTTCGTGGCCGTGGACGACGACGTTGACCGTCGCCTCCTCCAGAACACCCAGATTCACGCGGCTGCGGACCGGCGACGGCGTTCCGAAGAGGATGTCCGACACGACGCTCGCGATGCGCGATCCGCCCCAGCCGTCGGCGAGGGCCGTGCGGAAGGCGTGAAGAAGCAGGTGGGCATAGTCGTGGTCCACGCCGATGTGGGTCCGGTGCATGGCCTCGACGATCATCCGGTCGATGCCGGCCGGCGCGAGCTCCCGGGCAGTCCAGAGGCTTTGCCGCTTGAGCGGCGCGAGCCGCAGGGTCGCGAGGGTCTCCTCCTGCGCGGCGAATTCGTTGAGCAGCGTCCCGGCGAGCGCCAGGGCCAGTTCGGGATCGGTCCGTCCCTCCGGCGCAAGGCCGTAGCGCGCGCCCGCCCGCCGGAGGGCCGACGGGTCCTTGAGCGCGTAGTCCGGGCTCTTTCCTTCGGCTACGTCCTTCAGGAGCAGGACGAGGTGACGGGCATGGTCGGAATGTGCCGCCGCCCCGCCCGCCACCTCCCGGAGGAAGTTGCGGGCGACGATCGTGTCGGCGTCCGCCCCGCAGATTCCGGCGGGGTGCTTGGGCGTGATCCGGCACGGCCCCATGTGGCAGATCCGGCAGCAGACGCCGCTTACGCCGAAACCGCACGGGGCGCCCATCCGGTCCAGGCGCTGGAAGCTCAGGGTCAGCCCCTCCCGGCCGGCCTTGTGCAGGGCGGCGACGGAGGCGGCGTCGCAGGCGCATTGTTCGGGGGGGCGGAGCGGTTTCTCGGCCATGGGGTCCCTCACGCGGCGCCGCGGATCGGGACGCCCAGCTGTTCCTTCAGAAAGGCGTCGATCCGTTGCGCGAGCGGGTGGTTTCCGGGAAATTCGAGCAGGGATCTTCCCTCCTCGCCCCAGTGGGCCAGGTCGTCGTCTTCGGGCAGGGTGAAGAGCGCGTCCATGGGCAGGTCCGACAGGTCGGGCCGGAACGCCGAAGACGGCCGGACCCGGTTCACGACGACGGCGAGTTTCCCGAAGCGGACGTCCATCTCGCGGGCCAGATCGTGGAGCCGCCGGATCGTGGCGATCCCGCGCCGGGAAGGGTCGCCGACCAGCACGAGCAGATCCACCGCCGGGGCAATGCGGCGGGAGAGGTTCTCCAGGCCGGCCTCGTTGTCGATCACGGTGAAGGGATACTGGCGGGTCATGAGCGCCAGGACCTCGCGCAGGATGTTGTTTGCATAGCAGTAGCAGCCCGGCCCCTCCGGACGCCCCATTGCGATCAGGTCGAAACCGGCGGCCTCCACGAGGCTCTCGGCGATCTTCCGCTCCAGAAGCGTCCGCTTGGCGATG
>JALNWL010000176.1 GCA_023230905.1 Syntrophales bacterium | reverse complement strand
TTGTTCAAAAGGCCGTCTCCTGAAATGCGCGAAATTTAGGGACGCGGCGCGGAACACAGCTGCGTCCGGAGGCACCCGTCCCCGCACGCCCTATAGCACAGGCCCGGCCGGCTTTCAAGGTTATCCGGGAGGGGATTTCGCGTTCTCCCGCGGGAAAACGCTCCGACAAACCCGGAGGGGTGATGTTCAAGGCCCCCGGTTCGGCGGCAGCAGGATTAGCGGTTGTGAAATCCATCGATCTTTGTTAGCTTCATGCCCATCGGCATGGCGGGATCGCCGACACTGTCGCCAACGGAGCAAATGCCATGACTTCGACATCCCCATCCAGCCCGGGCAAAATTCCCGTCCGGATCGACCCGGACCTGGCCGATCTCATTTCCGGTTTTCTCGACAAGCGCCGCCAGGACCTCGCCGACTACCTCGACCGCATCGAGATCGCCTATGAACAGCCGGACTGAACCTGCACTGATTCTAAGTGTCTTCGACGATTCCGATATCCTGCAGATCATCTCAAAAAACCGGTCAGGAAGGATGTTCTCCTGGTCCGCGTGCGCAGGAACCTGATTCCATGAAGCGCGTCCCGTGGGGCTTCTCCACCCCGACCGGCAGGATTTTATGACCCGCTACAAGCTCACGCTCGAATACGACGGCACCGGTTACCGGGGCTGGCAGACCCAGCAGAATGCCCGCAGCGTCCAGGGGACCGTGCGGGAGGCGGCCCGGACCCTTCTGGGGGCGGCGGTCGATCTGCAGGGGGCCGGCCGGACGGACGCCGGCGTCCATGCCCTGGGGCAGGTGGCCCACCTGGAAGCCGCCGTCCGCATGCCGGTCCGGAAGCTTCAGGAAGGATTGAACGATCTGCTCCCGGCCGGCATCCATGTCCTCCGGACCGAAGAAACGCCCCCGGACTTTCATGCCCGCCACCACGCCCGTGCCCGGAGCTATGTCTATCTGATCTCAAGGCGCCGGACCGCTTTCGGGAAGCGCTATGTCTGGTGGGTGCGGGACCGGCTCGATGTGAAGGCCATGCAGTCGGCCGCCGCGGACATTGCGGGCTTTCACGATTTCGCGTCGTTTGCGGACCGCCGCCTCGAAAAGGGGCACTCGACCCGGGTGCAGGTCGAGCGGGCGGA
Source organism: Syntrophales bacterium (assembly GCA_023230905.1). Taxonomy (GTDB): domain Bacteria; phylum Desulfobacterota; class Syntrophia; order Syntrophales; family UBA2251; genus UBA2251. Next base: position 4,243 of record JALNWL010000176.1, on the reverse strand, counting down.
GCTGTTCGAGCGGGGCGAACTGATCGTCTTCCGCATCGCCGGATCCCATTTCCTCTGGAAGATGGTCCGGCGTCTGGTGGGAACCCTGGTGGAAATCGGACGGGGAAGCCCGCCGCCCCGTGAGATGAAGACCCTCCTGAACCGCGTCTCGGAAGCCCCGGCGGCATGGACGGCGCCCCCTTCGGGCCTGTATCTGGAACAGGTGCTCTACGAGGGGGATGTCTGGAACCCCGAGCCGTTCGCGCCCCTCCCCCTCTGGGGGCTGAGCGGCGCGCGTGACCGCTCCTGAAGACGGATCCTTGAAAAATGATTGCACCCGTCCGGGCCTTGTGTTAAATTTCGCCCCGTACTCCTCTATTCAGCGTTTCCAGGCAAAACGGATCCACGTTGCGGGTGCTTGAACCGGCGACGGGCAGAACCGATGAACCCGAGAGATGTCCCCCATCCCCGTCCCCGCGATCGAAGACGGGCCAGGCCCTTTGAGTGCTTCCCCGTTAATCGTACTGGCGTTTAACGTCCCTGGATTGGGGACGTCTATCAAAAGGAGGTCGCCATGAAATATCCAGATATCCCGTTTGAACCGTTCTTCAGTTGGGTTTGCCGGCCCCGGGTCATGTATGCTCCGGGTTTGCGCAGCGAAGTGGGCTACGAGATGGCGCAGCTGGGGGGAAAGAGGGTGGCCATTTTTACCGACAAGGGGCTGGTCGATGCCGGGGTGGCGGACCAGATCGTCGAGGCCGTCCGGAATTCGGACCTGGAGCTGGCCGGGGTATTTGACGGCATCGTCCAGGACGCCCGGATCGACATCATCAATGCCGGGGCGAAGTTCTACCGGGGAAAGGGCGCCGACTGCATGATCGCCCTGGGCGGCGGCAGCGTCATGGACACCGCCAAGGCGGTGAACATCATGATCGGCGGCGGCGAGGAGGACTTCGGCCCCCTGGCGGCGCAGGTCGCCCTTTATGAGGGGGCGAAGCCCCTGCCGCCGCACATCGCCTTCCCGACAACCGCGGGAACGGGCAGCGAAGTCACGATCGCCATGGTCGTCTTGGACGTCGAGGCGAAGGCCAAGATCTCGGTCGCCCATCCCTACTGCAACTGCGACCTGGCCATGCTGGACCCGGAACTCATGGTCAAGCTGCCCGCAAAGATCACGGCCTTCACGGGCATGGATGCCCTCACGCACGCCGTCGAGGGCGCCACCTCGACCTCCGCCGAACCGATCAGCGACGCCCTGTGTCTCCATGCCATCCGCCTGATTTTCAAGTATCTCCCGATCGCGGTCAAGGAGCCGGACAACGTCGACGCCCGGGGCTACATGCTGCTTGCGAGCTGCATCGCCGGGATGGGTTTCTCCAACAGCATGACGGGCGCCGTTCATGCCCTGGCCCATGCCCTGGGGGGACAGTGCGGCATTCCCCACGGGCTCGCCAACGGGATTCTGCTGCCCCATGTCATGGATTTCAATGTTTCGGAGCGGCCCGAACGGTTCATGATGGTGGCCGACGCCATGGGCATCCCCGTGGACGGGATGGAGCCCGAGGCCGCCGGCCGCCTGGCCGTCCAGGCGGTGAAAGACCTCTTGAAGGAGGTCGGCCTGACGCAGACGCTCAAGGATCTGGGCGTTCCGACGGACCGGGAATCCCTGAAGCCCCTGATGGAGTTGGCCTCGGGCGACAGCCAGATCCCCTACAACCCCCGTTATTGTGAAGAGGATGATATCCTGGACCTGTATATGAAAGCCCTTTAAATCTAAAAAATGGAGGAAAGAAAATGGAATTCTGGAAAGACGAATCGGAACCGATCAAGGCGTTCCTGGCGCTCTTCGATGCGTCGGCGAAAGACCCCGAACTGTCCGAAGGCCTGAAGAAGGTCAACCAGCTCATCTGGTTCGACTACACGGAGAGCGGCCCCAACTGCTCCTTCTGGGTGGATACACGCGGCGGGGCGCTGAAGAACGGCGCCGGCAAGCCCGACGGCGAACCGGACCTGATCATGAGCCTGTCGGCCGACGACGCCCACCGGTCCTGGTCCGACAAGCTCAACCCGGTCATGGCCATCACGCGCAAGAAGATCCGGGTCAAGGGTTCGGCGACGGGGCTCCTCAAGCTCGCCCCCAAGCTGAAGAAGGTCGCCGCGATTTACATGACGGTCCTGAAGGACCTGGGCTGGGAAGACAAGATCATCAAATAACGGTCAGGGGCGTTCGGCATGGGCTAAAGGCCGAAGGCGAAGGGCCGGGGGGAGAGGGCGGTTTCCGGCCCTTCGCCGGGGCACCGTGGGCGTTGCGGTCCGGGACGGCAGATCGGGGCTCGGGCGCGTCGCGACGGGCCTTCGGCCCCGGCGCCACGGGGATGTTCAGAGGAAGCTGGACGGATGCCTCGGCGTCCGGAGAAGGATGAGGGGTGGCCTATGAATGGCAATACGGGCAAGATTGTCAGCGTGGACCTCACGGCCGGTCAGGCGACGGTGGAGACCCTGCCGGGGGAAGACTACCGGAAATACATCGGTGGCAGCGGACTGGCGGCGAAGCTCTTCTGGGAGCGCGGAAACTTCGCTGCCGACCCCCTGTCCCCGGAGGCGATGCTCCTGTTCATGAACGGGCCGTTCGCGGGGCTGCGCCTGTCCGGGGCGAGCCGGAACAGCGTCGCGGGCTGTTCGCCGCTGACGGGCCACTGGGGGGACTCCTCCTGCGGCGGGTATTTTGCGCCGGAGCTGCGCTATGCCGGCTTCGACGGCCTGATCCTCACCGGGAAGGCGGCTCGGCCGTCCCTGCTCCTGATCGTGGACGACAAGGTCACCATCGAGGACGCCGGGGCGTACTGGGGGAAGGGGACGGAGGAGGTCACGCAGGCGCTGAAAGCGAAGTACGGGAAGGACTACCGGACCCTGGTCGTCGGACCGGCGGCGGAGTGCGGCGTCCGCTACACGATGATCCTGAACGACGGGCACCACGCGACCGGCCGGGCCGGCTTCGGCGCCGTCATGGGGGCGAAGAACCTGAAGGCCATCGTCGTCAAGGCGACGAAGAAGGAGATGACGCTGGCCGATCCGGAGGCCTTCGAGGCCCTTCGCAAGGACCTGAACGTCCGGATCAAGCAGGCCCTGGCCTCGGAGGTCCTGCACGAAAACGGGACGGCGGCGAACCTGATGGGCGGGGTGTACAGCGGCGACGTTCCGGTGAAGAACTGGACGTCCAACTTCTGGGAAGAGGCGGCCGATGCGCTCACCGGCAGCACCCTAACGGACACTTATCTCACGCGGCGCGGCGCATGCGCCTACTGCGGCATCGCCTGCAAGCGCTACGTGGAGGTCAAGGACGGGCCGTTCGCCGTTCCCGACGGGCCGGGTCCGGAGTACGAGACGATCGTGGCCTTCGGGACGCTGATCGGGTCGATCGATCTGGCCGCGGCGTGCAAGGCCGGCCGGGTCTGCAACGACCTCGGGATGGATTCCATCTCGGCGGGCGGCACGATCGCGTGGGCGATGGAGGCCTTCGAGCGGGGGGACCTGACGCTGGAGGATACGGGCGGGATCGCCCTGAACTGGGGCGACATGGACACGGTGGTCAACCGGATTCTGCCGATGATCGCCCGGCGCGAGGGGAAGCTGGGAGACCTGCTCGCGGACGGCAGCGTCGCGGCGGCGAAGAAGATCGGTAGGGGCCTGGACTATACGGTCCACAGCAAGGGACTGGAGGCGCCGATGCACGATCCCCGGGGCGGGGGCCACGGGATGGCCCTGACCTACGCGGTCAGTCCGCGCGGGGCGTGCCACGTGGCGGACCCGATGCTCTTTGTGGAGATGGGCGCCCGCTACTATCCCGAGATCGGCTTCGATTTTATCCTGGAGCCGAAAACCAGCGAGAACAAGGCCGAGGCGGCGGTGACGTCGGTCGCCCTGGGGGCGATCGAAAACAGCGCCTGCTTCTGCCAGTTTGCCGACGCGGAGGTGACGATTCCCGACTGGCTTGCCCTGTTCAACACGGTGGCGGGCTATAACTGGGAGGCGGAAGATATGCTGGCGGCCGGGCGACGGGTGTTTTTCCTCAAGCGCCTGATCAATTACCGCTACGGCCTGACGGCGGCGGACGACGCCCTGACGCCCCGCATGCTGGAACCGGGGAAGGACGGCGAGGCGGAAGGGTCCCAGGTGGATCTCGAGGCCATGAAGTCGCGTTTCTACGAACTGATGGACATCTACCCCGTCCGGGGCATCCCGACGCCGGCGGCGCTGGCGGCGC
>JALNWL010000175.1 GCA_023230905.1 Syntrophales bacterium | reverse complement strand
TTTCCGGCGGGGAAAACATCTATCCCCGGGAAGTGGAGGAGGCGATCCTCAAACTGGACGGAGTCCAGGAAGTGGCCGTCATCGGCATTCCGGACGACGCCTGGGGCGAGGCGGTCCGCGCCATCGTCGTCAAGAGGCCGGGCGCGGAGTTGACGGAAGCGCAGGTGATCGAGCATTGCCGGCAGCATATCGCCAGCTACAAGAAGCCGAAGGGGGTCGATTTTGTCGAGGCGCTGCCGCGGAGCGCCGTGGGCAAGGTTCTGAAACACGAACTCCGTGCGCCCTTCTGGAAGGGAAGGACCCGAAAGGTCTGAAGCGGTTGCCGGAAACGAAAGGGAATAAGGAGGAACGATCAGCATGAAGTACGATGTCTTCAACGAAGAGCATGAGCAGTTTCGGGTGCAACTCCGGAGATTTTTGGCGGACAGGGTCACCCCCCATGCCGCCGAGTGGGAACGGAATCGGCAGATCCCGCGGCAGATCTGGCAGGAAATGGGGCAGCTTGGATTCCTGGGATTCTGCTATGACCCCGCCTATGGCGGTGTCGGCGCGGACGATCTCTTCCGGGTGGTCATGTCCGAGGAGATGGCCCGGTGTTCCGCGGGAGGGTTCGGCGTGGCGGTTTGCGCGCACAACGACATGTCCACGACCTACATCGACCTCTTGGGCACGCACGAACAGAAGCTGCGGTGGCTCAAGCCCTGCACCGCCGGCGAGAAGGTCTGCGCCATCGCCGTGTCGGAGCCCGGCGCGGGCTCCGACGTGGCGGGAATCGCCACGCGGGCGGAGCGCAAGGGCGATCATTACGTGATCGAGGGCCAGAAGACCTTTATCACCAACGGGTATTACGGAGACATCCTGGTCACCGCCGTAAAGACCGACACGAAGGCGGTTCCGCCGCACAAGGGCATCTCGCTGATCGTCGTCGAGAAAGGCATGAAAGGGGTGACCGCACGGAAGCTGGAGAAGATCGGCGGCCATGCCTCGGATACGGCGGAGATCTTCTTCGACCAGGTGGAAGTGCCCGTGGAGCACCTCCTCGGCGCCGAGGGACAGGCCTTCTACGCCATCATGAAAAATTTCCAGCTCGAACGCCTGGTCGCCACCATCCTCGCCGTGTCGTTTGCCCAGCACATCCTGGAGTTGACGATGGACCACGCGAAACAGCGGGTGGCCTTCGGCAAGCCGATCGCGAAGTTCCAGGCGGTGCGCCACAAACTGGCGGAAATGGCCACGGCGATCGAACTTAACCGCGCCCTGAGCTATCAATGCGCCGTTCAATACGCGAAGGGCGAGGACGTGACCAAGGAAATTTCCATGCTCAAATACGCCTCGGCCGAAATGGTCAACCGGGTCGCCTACGACGCCACCCAACTGTTCGGCGGGTACGGGTATATGGCCGAATACGAGGTGGCCCGCCTATATGCGGACCTGCGGGCCGTCACCATCGCCGGGGGGACGACGGAGATCATGAAGGACATCGTCGGCCGCCTCATGGGTCTTTAACGTGAAAAGGAGGATGAGATGAAGGAATCCACCGTTTTGATCGGCAAGCAGGACCGGATCTGCACCCTGACGATCAACCGGCCCTACATCAAGAATGCCTGGACGCTGGAATTCGTGGAGGAGTTGCGGGATGCCTTCCTGGCGGTGGGACGTGACAAGGAGATCCATTGCGTCGTCCTGGAAGGGGCAGGACGGGATTTTTCCTCCGGGGCCGATTATGCGCTCTTCAAGGCGGCCTTGTCTCCCTCCGTCTGGCTGGATGGGATGCGGACGCTCAAGGCGTTGATCATGGCCATGCGGGGCATCCCTCAGCCGGTTATCGCCAAGGTGCGGGGGGTGGCCATCGGAGGCGGGGCGAACCTTGCCCTCGCCGCGGATTTTGTCATTGCCGCCGAGGACGCGCGGATTTGCGAAAACTTCTCGAACATCGGGATCATCGTCGATGCCGGGGGGAATTATTTCCTGCCGCGGCTCGTGGGTCTGGCGAAGGCCCGGGAACTGCTTTATCTCGGCGACATGCTGAGCGGCCGTGCGGCCGCCGACATGGGCCTCATCTACAAGGCCGTGCCCGATGCCGAGCTGGATGCCGCGGTCGACGCACTGGCGCAGAGGCTGGCGGGAAAGTCGCTCGAGGTGATGGCCCTGATCAAGGAGGCCCTGGACACAAGTTTCGAAATGTCGCTTCAGACGACGATGGAGTGGGAGGCGGCCCATCAGTCGATCATGACGCAGCGGGAGGAATTGAAGACTGTCGTGGAACTGTACCTGAAGTCCCGCGGTAAGGCCTGAACGGATCAGCGGGGTGGCGGGGAGTGCAAGCGAACGGCAAAAAGGTGATCGTGGAGGGGAAACATGTATTTCAATGAGACACACGAGGCGTTCCGCGCCTCGGTGAAGCGCTTCGTGGATCGGGAGATCAACCCGAACATGGAGGCGTGGGAGGCGGAGGGCGTGCCGCTGCACGAGCTGTTCCGTAAAATGGGGGACCTGGGGTTCCTGGGGATCCGCTACGACCCCCGGTGGGGCGGCCAGGGCCTGGACTACTGGTTCGAGACCGTCTTCATCGAGGAGTTGGGCCACGTCTGGGGCTGGGGCCTCCCGGTGGCAATCATGGTGCAGACGAACATGGCCACCCCGGCGATCGACATGTTCGGGAGCGATTTCCTCAAGGAGAGGTACCTGAAGCCGGCCATCGCGGGCGAGAAGGTGGCGGCGATCGCGGTGACGGAGCCGGGTGCCGGGTCCGATGTCGCCGCATTGTCGACCCGGGCCGTCCGGGACGGGGACGCCTACGTGATCAACGGGTCGAAGACGTTCATCACGAACGGCTGCCAGGCCGATTTCCTGACGCTCCTGGCCCGGACGTCGAACGACCCCGGGCACCATTCCTACGGCCTGTTCGTCGTGCCCACGGACCTGCACGGGTTCAGCGTGAGCAAAAAGCTCGACAAGGTCGGCCTGCGGAGCAGCGACACGGCGGAGCTGTTCTTCGACAACGTCCGCGTGCCGGCGGTGAACCTGATCGGCAATGAGCGGGAGGGGTTCATCTACCAAATGCAGCAGTTTCAGCACGAACGCTTCACGATCCTACCCATCACGTACATCGCCTGCCGGGACATCATCGACATGACGGTGACCTACATCAAGCAGCGGATCGTGTTCGGGAAGCCACTTAGCACGAAGCAGGTGCTGCGCCATCGGCTGGTGGAGTGGCTCGCCGAGATCGAGAGCCTGAGGCATCTGACCTATCACGTCGTGCGGATGAAGACGGCGGGGCTCGACGCCACGCGGGAGATCTCCATGGGGAAACTGCTCGCGGCGCAGCTGCTGAACAAGGTTGCTTCTGGGTGTCTGCAGATGTTCGGCGGCATGGGGTTCATGAACGAGACGCTCATTTCCCGGCATTTCCGGGACACGCGGGTGATGAGCATCGCCGGCGGGGCGGACGAGGTGATGAAGGACATCGTTGCCCGCATGGAGGGGTTCTGATGACGACCGAAGGCATGCGGGTCCTGGCCTTCAACGGCAGCCCCCGCGACCGGCGCGGGAATACGGAAAAAATCCTCCAGCCGTTCCTGGAGGGCGCCGCCGCGGCCGGAGCGGTGACCGAGACCCTCTACCTCAAGGAACTGAAGATCCGGGAATGCCAGGGATGCTACGCCTGCCACATGCTGACCCCCGGCCGGTGCGCCATCCGGGACGACATGACTTGGGTCCTCGAGAAGATGCTGGCGTCCGATGTCCTCGTGTTCGCGTCGCCCCTCTACGTCTTTACGGTGAGCGCCTATCTCAAGACGCTGCTCGATCGGATGATGATCCTGGGGACGCTCGAGGTGAAGGTCGTCGACGGCGTTGTGGTGCATCCCCCGCGCTTTCCCGAGCGGAAATGGCGTTGGGTCGTCATCTCCAACGCCGGCTTTCCCGAGAGGGAACTCTTCGAGCCGATGGAGGGGGTGTTCCGGCGGTTCGCCTGGGCTATCGGGGGCGGGACGCAGGTGACGATCGCCGGTATGATCCTCAAGGGGATGGGCGAACTCTTCTCGGTGCCGTCGATGCTGCCGAATTATCAGTGGTTCTTCGACGCCTGTCGGCAGGCGGGCGGAGAGGTGGTCCGGGAAGGGGCGATCGCGCCCGCCACGCAGGCCGTGCTCGACCGGCCGCTGCTCGACGTCGATCCCGAGGCGTTTGCGGCCATGAGCAACACCTTCATCGACCTCGCCGCGAAAAAGGCCCGTTCCCGCAAGACGGGGCAAGAAAAGACGCAAGGAACGGCGGTATCCGGTTGAATTCCCCGGCCGGCCTGTGCTATGGGAGCCTATCCTTCCAGAAAACAGCAACGGTACACCTTAGAAAAAGATGGCGGTGGAAAGCCGCGATAAACCCTCGGGGTGCGTTTCACCTCGATTCATCGGAGCTACTTTCGGGGATTCTATGGATTCCTGAAAAAACTTAAAGGAGGAGTCAAACCGTGGAAAGAAAATTTGTGAACTATGTCGTGGAGGATCGTCTGGCGGTGGTGACCATCGACAATCCGAAGATGAACGCCCTGAGTGTTCCGGTCGTCGAGGAGCTCGGCGCGGTGTTCGACGAGCTGGAAACCCGCACGGGGATCGGCGTGGCCATCATCATCGGCGGCGGAACCCGGGCGTTCGTCGCGGGAGCGGATATCAAAGGATTCAAGGACCTCCTGGGAAGACGGGACTTCGTTTTCAACGGCGCTCGCGAAATGCAGAACGTCTTCACGAAGATCGAGCGTTCACGGCTGGTCGTCATCGCCGCCATCAACGGCCTGGCCCTGGGGGGCGGCTGCGAGTTGGCGGCGGCCTGCGATATCCGGATTGCCGGGGACAACGTCATCATCGGCGTTCCGGAAGTCAAGCTCGGCCTGATTCCCGGTGCGGGCGGGACGCAGCGCCTGGCCCGACTCCTGGGCAAGGGGAAGGCCAAGCTGATGGTCCTGAGCGGGGACTTCTTCAGCGCCCAGGACGCCTGCCAGATGGGACTCGTGGAGAAGGTCGTGCCGGTGGCGGACGTTCTGGCGGAGGCGAAAAAGCTGGCCGGTACGATTTTGGGCAATGCCCCCCTGGCCGTGGAGGCCGGAAAACGGGCCATCAATGAGGGCGTGGAAATGTCCCTCGACGACGGCCTGGTGTTCGAGGCCGGATTCGTGGGGGACCTGTTCATGACCGAGGACCTCAAGGAAGGAGCCGCCGCCTTCGTGGAGAAGCGCTTCCCCGTCTTCAAACGCAAATAACCGCGGGCGAGTCCGCAGGATCACAGGAGAGTCATTCCATGAAGACACGCATTACCGAACTGTTCGGGATACGATATCCCATTGTTTTGTCCGGCATGAGTTGGATCAGCGTTCCGAAGATGGTGGCCGCCGTGTCCGAGGCCGGCGGCCTGGGGAT
>JALNWL010000174.1 GCA_023230905.1 Syntrophales bacterium | reverse complement strand
TCGACCGGTGGGTGCCATACGCGGGATGGTCAAGCGCCTCGGAGGCGTTTCTGAAACTGGGCATTACGATTCAGGAAGCGTGAAAGGCGGGAAGGGGGAAATTTTTTTGAAATCCCCGCCCATTTTGTGCTATAAAGAGCGCCACTCGGTGTTTCATCGTGCGGCCTGACTTCCTGCCGGCCGTGTATACCGTCGAAACCATACCCTATCGGGCTTTCGCCCGGCTTATGTCGTTGTCACTGACCGTTTCACAATAGCCTTGGATCGCCGTCTTTAACACGCCGCAACTTTTTCACGAAATCGTCAATCTTAACGAAAGGAGTGAGGTTATGGGGGACAGGGTCGCAATCGTATCGGTGGCGCAAAGCCCCGGAGCCGAGTCGAAGGATAATTTCTACGACCAGGCCTACCGGGCGGCCCGGGAATGCCTGGACAAGGCGGGCCTGGGCAGGGAGGACGTCGACACGGTGGTGTCGGCCTCCTCCGACATCTTTCACGGGGGGATTTCCTGTGCGAACGCGTATTACTGGGATACGACGGGGGCGTTTTTGAAGAACGCGTCACGTCAGGACGGAGAATCGTTATTTGCCTTCATGTACGCGGTGATGCGGATCATGACGGGCCAATATGAAACGGCGCTGGTGATCAGTCTGTGCAAGGGAAGCGAGAATCCGCCGAACGATGCCTGCACGCTGATGTTCGCGGACCCCTTTTACCAGCGCGACGTGGGATTGACGGAGACGGTGGCGGCGGCGCTTCAGATGAACCTTTACATGGAGCGCTACGGGGTGACCCGGGAACAGTGCGCCGCCGTGGCGGCGAAAAACCTGGGCAATGCCCTGAAAAACCCCTACGCGCACCGGAAGGGCAAATACACGGTGTCGGACATCCTGCGATCCCCCACCTTGGCGGATCCGCTGACAGAGCTGCAGGCGGCGCCGAAGTCCGAGGGGATGCTCGCGATGCTCCTGGCGGGCGAAGCGAAGGCCAGGAAACTGACGGACAAGCCGGTCTGGTTCAAGGGCTACGGAAGTTCCCTTGATACGTATACCCTGGGGGACCGGGATCTGCTGCGCGGGGAACTGACGAGGGCGGCGAAACGTGCCTACGACATGGCGGGGATCAAGAATCCGAAGGAAGGCATTGACGTGGCCGAGATTTGCGAGCCCTATGCGTTTCAGGAACTGTTGTGGAGCGAAGATCTGGGTTTCTGCGGCGCCGGTGAGGGCGGCAAGTTCCTGGAAAGCGGCGCAACGCAGATCGGCGGGTCCCTGCCGATCAATCCGTCCGGAGGCGTTCTGGCGAACAACCCGTATGTCTCCCGGGGGCTTCAGCGGCTGATCGAGGCGACGTTGCAGCTCCGCGGCGAAGCGGGCGAGCATCAGGTTCCGAAGTCGGTGAAAACGGCGTTGGCGCATGGGACGCACGGCTTCGCGGGTCAGTGTCATGCCGTTGCGATCATCGGACGTTAGGAGGGAAGAGCGATGGGAAGAGCGGTCGGAATCGTAGGGGTTGGACAGACGCACCACGGCAAGCGGATGGAGATCAGCTATCCCGATCTGGTCCGCGAGGCGGTGGTTCGGGTCTTCGAGGACACGGGGTTGAGTCCGCGGGACATCGACGGGGTGGTCTCGGGGACGATGCCGTCGATGATGGAGGGGATCGCGCTGACGCATTTTTACTTTGCGGATGCGATGCAGGCGGTCGGCAAGCCGATCCTGAAGACGGAGACATGTGGATCGACGGGCGTTTCGATTGCCCATACGGCGTATTATTGGATATCGTCCGGAATGGCGGATTGCGTGCTGGCGGTCGGCCACGAGAAGATGAACGAGGGGGACGCGCAGGCGACCATGACGACGGTGGTCGAACCGTTTTATCAGCGCTTTTTCATCGCGGGGGCGCCGGGCGTCTTTTCGATGCAGTCTCAGATGTGGGCGGAGCGGTACGGCATTCCGCAGGAGAAGATTCGCGAGGCGGCGGCGCACATCTCGGTGGAGCATCACGAGGCGGCGTTCGCGAATCCCTATGCCCACATGAAGATCCATGTGACGATGGACGACGTTAAGAACGCGCGGCTCATCACCTACCCGGTACGACTCCTTGACGTCTGTCCGACCTCGGACGGGGCCTGCGCGGTGATCTTCATGTCCGAAGAGAAGGCGAAGCAGCTCGGCCGGCCCGTCGCATGGGTGAAGGGCGTGGGCTATCGGGGCGAGGAGTACTTCTTCGGCGATTCGGACAAGGGCGTCTGGCAGAGCGCGGTCGGCGCCGCAAAGCAGGCGTACGATCAGGCGGGGATCAAAAATCCCCGGAAGGAACTGGACGTGGCGGAGGTGTACAACCCCTTCACCTTCCAGGAGATGCTCTTCTACGAATGTTTCGGCTTCTGCGACCTGGGGCAGTCCCCGGACCTGGTGCTCAAAGGGGTGTTCGATCGGACGGGAGAGCTGCCGTGCGACCCCTCCGGGGGGACGCTGTGCACGAACCCGATCGGGGCGACCGGGCTGGTCCGGGTGGCGGAGGCGGCCCTCCAGGTCATGGGACGCGCGGGGGATCACCAGATTGCCGGTGCAAAACTGGCCTTGAGTCACGCGATGGGGGGTGTCGACCAATTCAATGGCGTGATGATCGTGGGTTCGGAACTGTGAGCGTTCAAAAGATCGAGGGAGGAGATTGAGATGGCCAAGGAATACAAGACGCTGAAGACGGAGATTCGGCTTCCTTACGAACTGTCCTACGGACCGGTATGGACGCGGTTTTTCGAGGGCATGAGGGAAAAGAAGATTTACGGGACGAAGTGCGAGAAATGCGGTCGGATCCTGGTGCCGGCCCGGAGTTTCTGCCCGCGCTGTTTCGTGGATACAAACGCTTGGGTGGAGGTGGCCCAGACGGGGAAGCTGACCGCCTGGAGCTACATCAATTACCGGTATTTCGGGATGCCGACGGAACCCCCGTTCATCGGCGCCTTGATCCGGCTGGATGGAACGGACGTGGATTTTCTCCATCTGTTGGGCGGAATCGACTTGGCGGATCTGGACAAGGTGCGCGGGATCGTCCACAACGGGATGCAGCTCAAGGCCGTTTGGCAGGAGGAACGGATCGGCCACATACTCGACCTCGAGCATTTTGCCCCGGTTTGATCGACGGGTGGCGGGGGCTGGCCGCCTTTCGGGTGATTTTCCCGGGAGGCGGCCGGTGTTCGGGTGAGGACTTTTTCCACTCCCCCTGATTGGAGTTGACAAACGCCGGTTCAGGGGGGTATGGACGGCGAATCCTGCCGTCCGGAAGGAGAGAGATCGGAACCATGGACACCGTTTACCTGGACCACGCCGCCACGACGCCGACGGATCCGGAGGTAATGGCCGCCATGATGCGGTACTTCGGCGGCCGTTTCGGCAACCCCTCGAGCATCCACGCCTGCGGGCGCGACGCACGGGAGGCCTTGGAAACCGCGCGGTCTCAGGTGGCGGAGCTGATCGGAGCGGCGCCGGAAGAGATCGTCTTCACCGGCGGCGGGACGGAGGCGGACAACCTGGCCGTCCTCGGCGCCGCCGCCGCCCGCCCGCCCGCCCGGAATCACCTCGTCACCACCGCCATCGAAAACCCCGCCGTGCTGAATGCGTGCAAATCCCTGGTGGAAGCGGGGTGCAAACTGACTGTCCTGGCGGTCGATCCCCTGGGACGGATCGATCCCGAGGCCGTGCGGGAGGCCATCCGCGACGAGACCTTTCTCGTCAGCATCATGCATGGCAACAACGAAATCGGCGCGATCGAACCCATCGCCGAGGCGGCGCGCGTTGCGCGGGAGAGGGGCGTTCCCTTCCACACCGATGCGGTCCAGACCGCGGGGAAGATCCCCGTGGCGGTCGAGGCGCTTGGCGTGGACCTTCTGTCGCTGGCCTCCCACAAGATTTACGGGCCGAAGGGCGTGGGCGCCCTGTATGTCCGCCGGGGGACGCGCCTGGCACCCCGGCAGTTCGGCGGCCACCAGGAGGGGGGGCTCCGGAGCGGTACGGAAAACGTTCCCGGCATCGTGGGAATGGGCAGGGCCTGCGAGATCGCCCGGCGGGACCTCGCCGAACAGGGCGTCCTGCTTGCGTCCTTGCGGGATCGATTGGAGGGGGCGATCCGGCGGGCCCTTCCGGAACTGCGCTTCAACGGGCACCCGGAGTTGCGCCTGCCCAACATCCTGAGCGTTTCCGTCGACGGCGTGACGGGGGAGGTCCTGGTGCGGGAGATGGACAAGCAGGGGTTCGCCGTGTCGGCCGGTTCGGCGTGCACGTCGGAGTCGCCGACCCTCTCCCACGTTCTGACGGCCCTGAATCTCTCCGTGGGGGAGGCCCTGGGCACCGTCCGGTTCAGCCTCGGCCGCACGAATACGGCGGAGCAGATCGATCGGGCCGCCGATGCCTTCATCCGGATCGCTTCCCGGCTTCAGGCCCTGGCCGAACTGGAGGACGCCGCGGGTCGGCGCGGCTGCCGCTGAAGCCTCGTTCGACAGGAGAGGATTCCTTGCCCGGTTGCGGTGGATCCGCTACCCCACCGCACCGGGATCAGTGGGCAACCCGTCCGGCGGTCACCGTGATCGTGGGGCCAAGCTCGACGGTGAGGTAATGCCCCCGCTTGAAGCTGCCCGCGTTGGCCACGAGCGTGTCCCGGAAGCGTTCGATCCCGGCGGCCTCGTGGATGTGCCCGCACAGGCACAGGGAGACCGGGTGCGTTTCCAGGAAGCGCTTCAGGCTGTGGCTGCCGCCCCGGAGGCCGAGGAACGACCGGTCCCTGACGCCCCGGGGAGGAACATGGGAAACCAGAACCGTGCGGGCCGCTTCATGGACCGTCTGGTATCCGACTCGGAGCAAACCGTCGATGTCTTTTTCCGTGTATTCCGTCGCCGTGTGAATCGGCGTCGGGGATGACCCGCCCAGACCGAAAAAGCCGGTTCCGTCAAGCGTCCGTCCCGTCCCGTGCAGGCTGTAGCCTTTGTCCTCGAGGAAGGTCATCACCTCCGGCCGGTCCCAGTTGCCGTGAACGGCGAGGATGCGGGTGGAATACTGCTCAATGCAAGCGACGACCTCCTCCGCTTCCGACCGCGTTTTGCCGCGGGTGATGTCCCCGGAGACAACGACCCCGTCGGCCGCGCGGATAAGCGCCGCTGCCGCTTCGATGGGCTTCGTCGCCCCGTGAATGTCGCTGATGGCAAACAGTTTCATGGCGTTTCCCTTCCGTATGGCATCCCTGTCCCCGTCCCCGGTGTGGAGACACGTCCGGCTGGAATCATATGCGAATCCGGGGACCTTGTAAAACCTTTTTCCCGGACGGCCCTGTCGGAAACGCGGGCGGCGGCAGACAGACCCTTTCCCTATTGACAGAAGGGACACATCCTGCAATAGTTTCGAAGCACTCCGGTATGTCGACGGGTTCCGCGAGGGCGAGAAAGCGGAGGACGCATGCGCATCCTGATGTTCGGCTGGGAGTTTCCCCCCCGAATCAGCGGCGGTTTGGGGACGGCCTGCCTGGG
>JALNWL010000173.1 GCA_023230905.1 Syntrophales bacterium | reverse complement strand
GTCCCCCGCGGCGATGCGGAACCCGCTGCCGGGTTCGGTGAATTCGAGGATCACCTCCAGACGCCGCCGGGCCTCGGGTGAGAGCAGGGCGCCCCGGGGCACGAAGAGGTAGGCATAGGCCTCGTCCCGGGCGCGGCCGACCCGGCCGCGGATTTGGTAGAGCTGTGCCAGGCCGAAGCGGTCCGCGCGGTTGATGATCATCGTGTTGGCCGTGGGGATGTCCAGTCCGGCGCCGATGATCGTCGTGCAGACCAGGACGTCGAAGTCCCGGCGGACGAAGGCGGCCATGATGCGTTCGATGTCCGTGCTTTTCATCTGGCCGTGCACCACCTCCACCCGGGCCTCGGGGACGAGCTTCTCCACGAGGCGCGCCATCGTGTTGAGCGAGCGGACCCGGTCGTGGAGGAAGAACACCTGTCCGCCGCGGAGCAGTTCCTGACGGATGGCCTTCTGAATCATGTCCTCGTCGAACTCGGCGAGGTAGGTCTTGATCGGCTGCCGGTCCTCCGGCGGCGAGTTGATGATCGACAGGTCCCGGATGCCGACCAGGGACAGGTGCAGCGTCCGGGGAATCGGGGTCGCCGTCAGGGTCAGCACATCCACCAGGGTCCGCAGCTTCTTGAGTTTTTCCTTGTGGAGGACGCCGAATCGCTGCTCCTCGTCGATGATGACCAGCCCCAGGTTTTTGAATGCAACATCCTTCTGCAGGAGGCGATGGGTGCCGATGACGATGTCCACGGTTCCCCGATGGATCCCCGCCACGATCTCAGCCTGCTGGACCCGGGAGCGGAAGCGGTTCAGGCAGGCCACCTGGACGGGATAATCCCGAAACCGCTCCAGAAACGTCTGATAGTGCTGCTCGGCCAGGATCGTCGTGGGGACGAGCACGGCCACTTGGCGGCCGTCCATGACCGCCCGGAAGGAGGCCCGCAGGGCCACCTCGGTCTTCCCGAAGCCGGCGTCGCCGCAGATGAGGCGATCCATGGGCTTGGGGGCGTTCATGTCGAGATGGACATCCTCGATCGCCCGGACCTGATCCGGGGTTTCCGTGAAGGGGAAGGCGGAGGCGAATTCCTCGTACGACCGGTCGGGCGGGGAGAAGTTCTCCCGTTCCATGACCTCGCGGGCGGCGTAGATGGAAACCAGTTCCTCGGCCACCTCCCGGATGGATTTCTTCACCCGGGACTTCAGGGTCTCCCAGGACTGGCCGCCCAGACGGTCGAGCCGGGGATCGTTCCCGTCGGAGCCGATATAGCGCTGGATCCGATCGAGACGATCCACGGGCAGGTAGAGCCTGTCCCCCTCCTGGTACTCGATCAGGAGAAAATCGTTCTCGATATTTCCCACGGCGAGCCTCGTGAGCCCGCGGTAGACGCCGATGCCGTGATCCGTGTGCACCACGGGGTCCCCCTCGTTGAGCTCGCCGAACGACTTGAGAAAATATCCCTCCCGCACCGGCCGGGGCCGGCGGCGGGAATGCTTCCGGCCGAAGATTTCCTCCTCGCTGACCACGGCGAGCTTCAGGCCCGGCCAATGGAATCCGCCGGTCAGGCGACCCTCCACCAGCCCCAGGCGCCCTCGGCCGCGCTGGCTGACGGTGTCCTCCAGGGAAAACGCCTCCTCCCGCGTCGCGGGAAGGTCGTACTGGGCCAGAAGGTGACCGATCCGGTCCCGGCTTTCCGGTCCCGCGCAGACGAAGAGGACCCGGTATCCGGACGCGATCCATTGCCGGATGCGCTCGGCCAGAGGTTTCAGGAGGCCCTCTTCCGCGACGGACACCCGCCCGCCTTCGAGCCGGGTGGTCTCCCGATCCGTGGACAGCGTGACGGCCGTTTCCGCCGTCGTTCCCCCCTCGGCGGGTTTCGCATCGCCGGCGGTCAGCGTCAGCCCGCCGACCAACAAATGTGGCCGGGCTTGAATCGCCGCCCATCCGTCCGGGCCGGACAGGTGCGTCTGCTCCCGTTCCAGAAAGAACCGCTCCTCCCGCTCCGCCTTCAGGATCAGCCCGTCCAACTCGTTGGCGAATTCCTCCTGGGACTGACGGAGGGCGGCGGGATTGTCGAGAACGAACAGCGCCTCGGCCGGCAGGTAGTCGAAGAGCGTGCCCAGACCCTCCGCGGCCGTCGGGTCTTCCGTCCCGGGGAGGTTCTCGTAGAACAGGGGCAGCAGCCGGGCGGGAAGCTGCGCGGTGCGTCCTTCGGCGATGGCGTCCGAAAGGGATTCCCATACCGGGCGGGGCAGTTCCAGCGTCTGGGCGCGGCGTCGGACATTGCGGATCGCCCGCCCGATCCGTTCCTCCGTCAGGATCGCCTCGCGTGCCGGGATAAGCGTGCAGGACAGGATTTCCCCGATCGAGCGCTGCGAGGCGGCGTCGAAGGCGCGGAGGGACTCGATCTCGTCCCCCACGAACTCCAGACGAACCGGGTGGTGGGCGCCGGGGGGAAAGACGTCCAGGATATGTCCGCGCAGGCTGAACTCCCCGGCCTCCGCCACCAGCGTTACCCGCTCGTAGCCCCCGGCGAGAAGCCGCCGCGCCAGGTCGTCCCGGTCCGCCGCATCCCCCATCGAGAGGGCGATCCGGCTGGCGCGCAGGACGTCCCGCGGGAGAACCCTCCTCAGCATCGACGGCAGGGAGGCGACGACCGACACCGGCGCGCCGTCGAGGAGACGGTCGAGGACGTGGATCCGGTCCCGCTCGGACTCGCTCTGGGCGGTTAGGATGTCCGTTGCCACGGTTTCGCCTTCGGGATAGAGAAGCGCGTCGTCTTCCCCGAGGAAAAAGGCCATGTCCCGGTGCAGGCCGCGCGCCTCGCCCTCCGTCGGGGTGACCACCGCCAGGGGTTTGCCGAGGCGCCGGAAAAGGACCGCGGCCAGGAGGGCCCGGGCGCTTCCCGACACCCCCTGAACCCGGAGGCCGGACGCCCCGCGGGCGACCCGGTCCACCAGCCCGGCCAGGGCGGCATCGCGCAAGGCGTGTCTGTCTGCTATGATCGTGCGCACCAGTCGGCTCACCTCCGGCCTCTCCTCATCCAAGGGCCAGCATGTGGTCCAGCGCGCGCTTTGCCGGAACCCGGACGGCTTCCGGAACGGAAATCACGGGCGACATCGTCTCCAGGGACGCGACGATATCCGGCAGGGTCGTGTATTTCATGGTTTCACACAGAAGCCTTTCGGAGACCGGAACGAACCGCTTTCCCGGGCTTTCTTCGCGCAACGTGTGGAAGATTCCCCGTTCCGTGCCGATCAGGACCGTTTGCGCATCGGTTTCCCGGGCGAAACGGAGGATCCCCGCCGTGCTGCCGACGAAATCCGCCTCGTCGAGGACGGCGGGATTGCACTCGGGATGTGCGGCGAAAGGCGCCCCAGGCCAGGCCACCTTGGCGCGCCGGACTTCGTCCACGGTGATGTCATGGTGCACGGGACAATGCCCGTTCCAGGGGATGATGTCCCGCGTCGTATGGCGGGCCGCATAACGGGCGAGGTTGCCGTCCGGTGCCATCAGGATTTTCCGCCCCTCCGGCAGGGAGTTCACCACGCGGACCGCGTTGGCCGAGGTGCAGCAGATGTCGCTCAGGGCCTTGACCGCGGCCGAAGAGTTGATGTAGGTGACGACGAGCAGATCGGGGTCGGCTTCCCGGACCTTTTGCAATTGGGCCGCCGTGATCCAGTCCGCCAAGGCGCAGCCGGCGTCCGGGCGGGGGAGGAGCACGGTGCGCTCCGGGGAGATGATGGCCGCGCTCTCGGCCATGAAATGCACCCCGGCAAAGACGATGACCGGGGCGTCCGTCCGGGCCGCCTCGATGCTGAGGGCCAGGGAGTCGCCCCGGAGATCGGCAATCTCCTGGATCTCGTCCCGCTGATAGTAGTGGGCGAGGAGAATCGCCCGCCGCTCCCTCAGCAGCCGGCGTACCTTCCTCTGCCATGCCTGTATGTCCGTCATGACCGGTTCGTCCTTTCCCGGGGGCGGGACAAAGATGCACGCATTCCCCGGATAAATAGCCTCATTTGCTACAACAGAAACATAATTACTTCAAGGACAAATCCGGAGGGGGCCGGGCATCCCGATATTGACAAGCGTGCGGATTTACGTTAGCGTTCAGCCACCAAACCAAGGATCGAAACCGATGATCTCTGTTCAACAGGCCCTGGAACAGATTCTGTCCGCCATCAGCCCCCTGGGGTCGGAAAGGGTGAGCTTGCTCGCCGCCCTCGGCCGGGTGGCCGCGGAGGATGTCGATGCCCGCCGCGCCATCCCGCCCCGGGACAACTCCGCCATGGACGGCTACGCCCTCCGGTGGGAGGACACGCTCGGGGCCACGCGGGAATCCCCGGTGATCCTCGAGGTCGTGGAGGACATCCCGGCCGGGAAAGTCCCGGAGAAGACCGTCGTCGCCGGAACCGCGGCACGGATCATGACCGGCGCCCCCATCCCGGATGGCGCCGACGCCGTCATGAAGATGGAGGAGACCGAGAAGGACGGGAGCCGGGTTCGGATCTTCGCCGCGGCCTCGGCCGGCCTGGACATCCGTCGCGCCGGGGAGGATGTCCGGCCCGGGGAGCGCATCGTCCGGAAGGGGGATGTCCTGACGCCGGCCCGGATCGGCATGCTGGCCTCCGTCGGCCGCGCCGTCATCGACGTTCATCAGCGGCCCACCGTGGCGGTTCTGGCGACCGGCAACGAACTCGTGGATGTCGACGAAGCCTTCCTGACGGAGGGGAAGATCGTCAGCAGCAACAGCTATTCGCTTGCGGCCCAGGTCCTGGACTGCGGGGCGGTGCCGCTGCAGATCGGCATCGCGAGGGACACCCGCGAGGACCTGATCGCGAAGTTCAACGCCGCCCTGCGCGCGGACATCATCCTGTCTTCGGGGGGCGTCTCCGTGGGCGACTACGATCTCGTCAAGGAGATCATGAAAGAGGTGGGCAACCGGATGCAGTTCTGGCAGGTCGCCATGCGGCCGGGCAAGCCGCTTGCTTTCGGGACTCTCGGCGGCGTTCCGCTGTTCGGCCTGCCCGGCAACCCCGTCTCGTCCATGGTCTCCTTCGAGCAGTTCGTCCGTCCGGCCCTGCTCAAGATGATGGGACGCCGGAACCTCTTCCGCCGGATCATTCAGGCGTGCCTGGACGAAGACGTCCAGAAGCACGCAGGGGCGAGAAACTTCCTGCGCGCGCGGGTCGAATTCAGGGACGGGCGGTACCATGCCTCCACCACGGGAGAACAGGGCTCCGGAATCCTGAAATCGATGGTGCTGGCCAACGGCCTGATCGTTATTCCGGAGGCGGTAACGCACGCGCGGGCGGGTGAAGAGGTCACCGTCCAGCTCATCGACGGTTCCCTGGAAGGGATGGCGGAGCCCGAATATCTGAAGGATTGAGAACGAACATCAAGGAAGTGCCAAGGTCACTGGTGGGCCTCCCGGACTTCAAATCCGGTGTGGGGCGCTAAAACCGTCCCGGGTGGGTTCGGTTCCCATGCACTTCCGCCATTTTTTATTGATTTTATTATGATTTGTCTGCTGATTTGGTGCCTACGGAGT
>JALNWL010000172.1 GCA_023230905.1 Syntrophales bacterium | reverse complement strand
GTGGTGCCCGTCCCCCTGTTGATCCGGGTGATCGTGGCTTCGAGTTCGGCGGACGAGACGGGGTCCAGCCCCGACGAAGGCTCGTCGAAAAAAAGAATTTTCGGGTCGAGGGCCATGGCGCGGGCCAGCCCCGCCCGCTTCTTCATCCCGCCGGACAGCTCGGCCGGATAGAGGTTCTCGTAGCCGGCCAGATCCACCAGGGCCAGCTTCATCCGGACGATCCGGGCGATCGTCTCGTCCGGCAGGCGGGTGTGCTCGCTCAAAGGAAGGGCGACGTTCTCGAAGAGCGTCATGGAGCCGATGAGGGCCCCGGACTGGAACAGAACGCCCATCCCCTTGCGCATGCCGAGGAGCGCCTCCTCGTCCAGGGTGCTGAGATCGATCCCGTGGACGCACACCCGCCCGACGGCCGGCGTATACAGGCCGATCATGTACTTGAGCAGGGTCGATTTCCCGCAGCCGCTGCCTCCGATGATGAGGAAGACCTCGCCGGGCCGGACCGCGCAGGTCACCCCCTCGAGGATCGTCCGCTCGCCGTAGCGGGCGGTGAGATTTTCCACGGCAATGGCCGGAATGTCCGGTTTCATCATTCCTCCACGGCCCGCGGGCCGGGTCAACGGATATAGTGCAGCGCGATCGCGAACACGGAATCGGCGATGATGACGAGGAACAGCGAGGAGACGACGGCGGACGTGGTCTGACGCCCGACGGCCTCCGCGGCCCCGGTCACGAGGAACCCGCGCTGGCACGAGATGCCGGCGATGAGGACGGCGAAGACGACGGCCTTCAGCAGGCTCGTCGAGATGTCCGTCACCCGAATGCCCTGCAGGGTCTGGTGGATGTAGGTCTGCGCGGTCAGGTCGAGCCCCAGCACGCCCACGACGAGGCCCCCGAGGATGGCGAAGAGGTCCGCGTAGAGGGTCAGGAGCGGCAGCACGATCACGGCGGCCAGGATCTTCGGCAGGGCGATGAATTTCATCGGGTCGAAGCCCATGATGACGAGGGCGTCCACCTCCTCGTTGACCTTCATGGTGCCGATCTCGGCGGCGAAGGCCGAGCCGGAGCGCCCGGCCACGACGATCGCGGTCATGATGGGCCCCAGTTCCTTGACGACCGAGATGCCGACGAGCGCGGCCACATAGACGCCGGCCCCGAGGGGCTTGAGCTGCAGCGACGACATGAAGGCGATGATGAGGCCCAGCAGGAAACTGATGAGGCCGACGATCGGCAGGCCCTCCAGTCCCGCACGCTGGACGGAGCCAAGGACGTCGCCCCAGCGGACGGAGCGGGGATGGCGGACGGCGTCGGCGAGGGCCGCGATCATCTCGCCGAAAAAGGTCATGAGGACGACGAATTCCTGAAGGGCGCGGACGCCGGCGTCGCCGACGCGGACCAGCGGGTTTCCCGCGTGCGTCTGGACCGGGCCCATGCGGGACGGGGCGGCCTGTTCGCGCAGCAGCGAGAACATCGCTTCGATGTCGCCGGACGCATGAAGGAAATCAGCGGCGATCGAACGCTGTCCGAGGTCCGTCTCCATCTGCATCAAAAGCAGGGCCCCCACGCTATCCGCGGTCGAGACCGGGGCGAGGTCGATCGCGATTCGCTCCGGGTGAGCGGCCTCGATATCCGGCAGGAGGGCCAGCCATTCGGCGTGAAAGTCCGTGAAGGCGTCCCGGTCGAGGGGGCCGGAGACCGACAGGCGCAGGTTCCCGGTCCCGGTCGTGTCCCGCCGCAGCGCAAGGAGACGCTGCATTCGGCCGGAGGCTTCAGGCGGATGGGGGTCGGGGACCCACCGTTTCATCGTCCGATCCAGGTTTTCAGGCGCGGCATTTCTTCAGTTGCCCACCGGGGCGAGAGGCGCGAGCGGAAGAAGTCGGCCCAGAGTTGGTCCATCAAATCGACGCCCGTCCGGATCAGGTAGATCCGTTCCAGCGTGCGTCCCTCCTCGGTGTCCTCCGCCTCCCCGGCTTCAGTGAAGGTGGCGGGGAGCTTCATCGTCTGAAAAGCGAAGGCGTCGGCCTTAAAAGTGAACTCCCACGTCAGGTCGTCCCGCATGAGTTTCAGCCGCGCCTCGCGGATCTTCTTCCCCTGGCGCAGGGCCTCCTTCCCCTCCTTGAGGTCGGCGTTGAGGCCCTGGCAGGTGACGGAGGAGAAGTATTCGCCCTCGCCGGATTCGAGGACGAGACGCCGCTGGAAGTGCAACTCCACGTCGCCCGTGTCCGGCAGGGTGATCCTGCCGTTTCGCTCCTCGCTCTTGAACCAGAGCCAGGTGAGGAATTCGCGCCCGAGGAGGGAGGGATCGGACGCGAGGCCGTCGTCCGCGGCGTCGGCGCCGCGCTTCCGGGTCCATGAGGCCAGCCGTTCGGCCGTGTCCGCGTCCAGGAATTCCGCCTCCCACGGGAGGAGGGGGCAGGGCGTCAGCGAAAAGGATTCCTTGAAGAGATCCTGGAAGTCCTGCATGATCCTGGGGGCGAGCGAACTGAAATAGAGGGTTTTGTCGGAGACGGACCAGCAGACCTCGAACAGGGCGGGGACGGGCAGGGCGGCGTGCAGGATCTCCAGGCGGACCCGTTCCCGGATCGCCTCGTTTTCTTCGCGGGAGAGGCGCTTGCGGCCCGTTTCCGTCAGCCGGGCGTTCTGGGCTGCCAGGGCCCGGATCCGGAGCAGGGACGGGGGGACGGTCTTTCGGTCGATCCGGAGGGCGAAGACGAGGAAATCCCCCACAGCGTATTTTGCATACGAAAAGGCCGTGTCGAGGACGTCCTCGGCCGACGTCCATCCCAGGGTCTGCTCCGCGGTGGACCGTTCCAGTTCGGCAAAGGAGTAGCGCCGGATCCGTTCGTTAATGAACGCCGGAAACTTCGGCGGCAGATCGCCCACAACGCGATGGCGAGAAAAGGTCCAGGTTCCCGACAGCAAGCCCATGATGTCCTCCAAGTGGCGCACCGTAGCGCAATATCTCGCCTGTTGTCAAGCGGATCTCTGACCGGGCGTTGATGGATCGACCCGGACTAACCATTTGGGATCATAAACCAATTCCGTCGTGGACAGCGTTTTATTTTTGTGATAGGTCAACACGCAGCTTTCCCGCGGGGTCCGTGATGAACATCAAAAAAATCGGCGTCATCGCCAATGTCGAAAAGGAAAAATCTCCGGAATACGCGCTCATCCTGAAGCGCTGGCTCGTCGAGCGGGGCGTGGCGGTCTTCTTCGAGGACGCCCTGGCCCGCAAAAGCGGCGAGGAACGCGGCCTAGACCGGAACAAGCTCGTGCATACAGTGGACATGATCGTCGTCTTCGGCGGCGACGGGACACTGCTGCGGACGGCGCGGACCGCCCGGGAGGTCGATATCCCCATCGTCGGGATCAACATGGGCGGGTTCGGCTACCTGACGGAGATCAACCTGAGCGAGATGATCGGCGCCATGGAGATGATCCTCCGGGGGGACTGCCGCATCGAGCGGCGGATGATGCTCGACGCCTCCATCAGCCGGGAACGGCAGCCGGTCAAGGAGCGGACGCTGTTCAACGACGTGGTCATCCATCGCGGCAATTTCTCCCGAATGGTGGAGATGGAGACGATCGTCAACGACTGCTACCTGACCACCTTCAAAGCGGACGGGCTGATCATCTCCACCCCGACCGGCTCCACCGCCTATTCCCTTTCCGGGGGCGGGCCGATCGTGTTCCCCGAGCAGGCCCTGATCATCCTGAACCCCATCTGCCCCCATACCCTGACAAACCGCCCGATCATCCTGCCGGAGGATGCCACGGTCGAGATCATCCTATGGACCCGGGAGGAGGGGGCTACCGTCACCCTCGACGGGCAGGTCTCCTATACGGTGAAGAACGGCGATACCGTCGCCATCCGCAAATCCCCCTTTGTCACCCATCTGGTGGCGTCTCCCCATCGCGACTACCAGGCGATCCTGCGGACGAAGCTGGGGTGGGGAACCCTCCCCGCAGGCATCGAGAAGGGGCGGCCCTGAGGCGGGTTACCGGCAAGGCCGAACCTCCCGTGATCGACCCCCCGGCGGGGAGTGGAGGTGGAGATGCTCGTTGAACTCAGGATCAAGAACTTCGCCATCATCGACGAGCTGCACTGCGGCTTCGGGCCCGGGCTCAACGTCATCTCCGGAGAGACCGGCGCCGGAAAGTCCATCCTGATCGGCGCCGTCGGTCTGCTCCTCGGGGAGCGGGCCTCGCCGGACATCATCCGCACCTCCGAGGAAAACGCCGTGGTGGAGGCGCTGTTCCAGACGGACGAGACGGACCGGCTGCGGGAGACGCTTGCGGACATGGGGCTGGAGGGGGAAGACGGCCTGCTCCTGAGGCGGGTGGTCAGCCGATCCGGGAAGAACCGGGTGTACGTGAACGGCAGCCCGGCCACCCTCGGCATGATGGCGCGGCTGAGCGAAGCCCTGATCAACATCTGCGGCCAGCACGAACATCAGCTCCTGCTCCAGGCGGAAAACCACCTGGATATCCTGGACGACTTCGGTGGGCTTGGCCCCGCGCGCCGCTTGTACGAACGCCTGTTCGGCGAATACGAGGGCCTGAAAGCGCGGGTGCGGGAGCTGTCCGAGCGGAAGCGCGAGGGGCACGAGCGGGAAGACCTGCTCCGCTACCAGCTCCAGGAAATCGAGGCGGCCGCGACGACAGTCGGGGAGGACGAGCGCCTGCTCGCGGAAAAGAAGGTTCTCGCAAACGTGCAGAAACTGCAGGAGAGCGCGCGGCGGGCCTACGACACGCTCTACGGCCGGGAGGGGTCGGTCCTGGCGGAACTCCGGCAGGTCCTGACGGACGTCCGTGAGATTGCGCGGCTGGATGCAAGTCTTGCCCTGAACGAAAAGGACGTGGAGGCGATCTACTATCAGGCGGAGGACTGGGCCCTCACCCTACGGGAGTACTCGCGGCGCCTTCCCGTCGAGCCTGAGCGGGCGGTGACCGTCGACGAGCGCCTCGAGGTGCTGGCGCGCCTGAAGCGGAAATACGGCGGCTCGCTGGCTGTGGTTCTGGACGGCGCGGAGGCCATGCGGACCGAGCTGACGGGCCGGGCCCATATCGACGAAGACCTCGATGCCGCGGAGGCCGACCTGGAGGCGGCCCGTGCCCGCTTGTTCGGAGAAGCCGAAATCCTGTCGGGGCAGCGGAAGGCGGCGGCGGCTGTCCTGGAGCGTGCGGTGGAGACGGAACTCCGGACGCTGCGCATGCCGGATGTACGGTTCAGCGTCGCTTTCCGCGGTTCGGGGGAAGGGGTGGCGGGGCCGACCCTGAACGCAAGGGGAATGGATGATGCGGAGTTTTTTCTGTCCACGAATGTCGGGGAGGAGCTGAAGCCCCTTCACCGGATCGCCTCCGGGGGCGAGCTGTCCCGGATCATCCTAGCCCTGAAGAAGGTGCTGGCCCGGACCGGCTCGGTGGCGACGATCGTCTTCGACGAGGTGGACAGCGGGATCGGCGGCGCGACGGCGGAGGTTGTAGGAGAACGCCTCCGGGACGTGGCGCGTCACCACCAGCGACTGTGCATCCACCAGCTGCCCCAGATTGCG
>JALNWL010000171.1 GCA_023230905.1 Syntrophales bacterium | reverse complement strand
GCGTGGAGACCCAAAAAAAGGGCTTCCCTCGGGAAGCCCAGTGTTTCTGGCTGGGAGACGTGGATTCGAACCACGATTCACGGAGTCAGAGTCCGTTGTCCTACCATTGAACGATCCCCCATCGCGGCCGCCCTCTATAGTGCAATCCGCCTTTTATGTCAATCTTTTTTCGGTTTATCGATTGCGGGGGAAACCGCCTGGGACGCGTCGTGTAACATGTGATTGAAAAAACAGCTTTTGCAATTGAAAATAGGGGCCCTGTTGATTCCCTGCCAACGTGATCGCCTCGGTCGATACATATGGCTAAAGCGAGTGCTTTGTGATAGGAACCGCGGGGGAAAAGTCGGTGCATGCACGCGTAATCCTTGCGGGCAATGCGAGATCGGAAGGATTTTCTTCGTTCCCGTTCCCGGGAAGAGGATCGAATGATGAGTGAATTGAAAAATGGCAGATGAAAAGAATGACGAACAAATCAAGAAAGAAATGATCGATTTTCTCATGGAAAAGATCACGGGGGGGCTTTCCGAAAAGGTGGTGGATTACGGAACCCACCCGCAAAATTACGGCACCCTGGAAAAGCCCGACGGTTATGCCAAAATCAAAGGCCCCTGCGGCGATACGATGGAAGTATTTCTCAGGATCAGAAACGATAAAATCGATGACATTGCCTATACGACGGACGGTTGCCTGCCGTCCCATGCCGCGGGCACGGCCGCCACGGTGATGGCCAGGGGGAAAGCCGTCCGGGATTGCCTGAGAATCAACCAGAGCTCCATTTTGGAGCACCTGGGCGGCATGCCCGAAGATTCGGAGCATTGCGCCCTGTTGGCCGCCAGCACGTTTCACAAGGCCCTGCGGAACTACGTCGTCGGCAAGAAAAAATGATCTTTTTCTCCCTTGGACAGACAGGCATGCCATGACCCCCAAGACCCGCCCGGCAATCGAATGGTTCGAGCGATATACGTCGCGCTACCGCGACGCGGAAGGTTTGCTGCCCGCCGCGCTGGAGCTCAAGCTTCTCCACAGCCGGCGCGTCGCCGAAAACGCCCGCCTGATCGCCGGCAGCCTGAAGCCGGATGAGGCGGAAATTCTGCTCGCGGAAATCTGCGGCCTGCTTCACGACATCGGAAGGTTTCCGCAATACAGCCGATACGGCTCCTTCAGGGACGCCGACACGGTGGACCATGGGCTGGCCGGGCGGATGACGCTGGAGGCCGAAGGCGCGCAAGCGCTGTTCGATGAAGACGAGTGGAAACGCGTTTCCTGCGCCGTCGAATACCACAACCGGAAGACGAGTGATTTGCCTGCCGACCTTCCGGCAAATATCCGGAAACTGCTGAACATCATCCGGGACGCGGACAAGCTGGACATCATGGACCTAGTTTTGCGGTCCGTCAGCCGCGACGGATTTCGCGATCTTCCCGGCATGCTGCCCCAGATCCGGACTGACCGGGAGCTG
Source organism: Syntrophales bacterium (assembly GCA_023230905.1). Lineage (GTDB taxonomy): Bacteria > Desulfobacterota > Syntrophia > Syntrophales > UBA2251 > UBA2251. Next base: position 4,144 of record JALNWL010000171.1, on the reverse strand, counting down.
ACGCCCTCCGTCGTGGAGGAATTTCGAAAAAACAGGATCCTCTCCACAAACCGCCTGGGCACTGTTTCGGATTTTCTGCTGATGCTGGCCACCTGGTTTTACGACTTCAATTTCGTTCCATCCCGGCGGATGGCGGTTTCCCGTAACCTGGTCGTCCGGCTGCAAAAAGAACTGCCGGACAACCCGTTCATCCAGGAGCTTTTTGCCGACATCAAAAAGCTGATGATTCCCGGAGAAAGGACACAAACGTCATGAAGCCCTCCTCCGAAGACACCTGGCCGCTCGTCACCGTTGTCTGCGACAACTACACAACCCGGGAAGATCTGGAGGCCTGCTGGGGATTTTCGTGCCTCATCCGGCATGGCGGAAAAGTCATTCTATTCGACACAGGCAGTGACGGGATGGTTCTTTCGAAAAACATGGCACGACTGGGCCTCGATCCCGCGGCGATCGATTTATTGATGATTTCACATCAGCACTGGGACCACACCGGCGGCATCTATTCCATTCTGGACATCAACCGCAATCTCCGGGTTCTGGTACCTCGGTCCTTCTCCCCTCATTTTAAGGCGGACATGAAACGCTATGGTGTCAGCGTGATGGAAATAGACAAAACGCAGGAAATTTCCCCCGGTTTTTATACGACGGGTGAACTCGACGGCCCCGTGCGGGAGCAGGCGGCGCTGGTCCAAACGCCGGCAGGCGTCGTGGTGATCACCGGCTGCGCGCATCCGGGGATTGTCAGGATTGCGCAAACCGCGAAGGCAATCTTTTCGGAAGAAGACCTGGCTCTGGTTATGGGCGGGTTTCATCTGCTCGACGACGGCGAAGAAGATATCCTGGAGATCATCGGCCAGTTCAGATCCCTGGGGGTCCGCTACGCGGCGGCATCCCACTGCAGCGGAGAGCGGGCCAGAAGACTTTTCGCCCACGAATATGGCGATCATTTCATTCGTCTTGGCGCAGGCGCGGAGATTTCGCCCTCTGATCTGAAATCTTAACGAGACGTTCAAGGGTGCGCTGTTCTCACACGGCAAACATCCAGGGAATAGGGTCGGGCTGTCATCCCGACCCCGCCAGGCCCGCCGCATCGTCGGCAATGTTCTGACAGTGGTCGGAGATGCGCTCCAGGTGGATGAGCATCTCGAGAAAGATCGGACCGGCCTCGGCCTGGCAGACCCCCTGATGGAAGCGCACGAGATGGGCCTCCCGGGCCTGTTTCACGGCTTCGTCGATGCGTTCTTCCCGTTGGGCGATTTGAAGGAGCCGCTCCTTCTCTCCGGCCGCGCCGTTCGCCATCAGAATTTCGGCGTCCAGCAGATTGGCGCCCACCATCGCCTCGATCTCGGCCAGTTCTTCCATGGCCCGTGCAGAAAAATCGATCCGCTGCCGGCGCTTGATCCGAATGAGATCCGCCAGGGGCAGGAGGTGATTGCAAAGTCGTTCCAGGTCGTCGGCCTGGGCGGTATAGGCGAAGAGCCGCTTGGAGAGGTCCGAATTCAGCTCATGCGCGGATACCCGCCGCAGGTAGGCCACGATCTCCGCCCGCAGGTTGTTGACCATCATCTCCAGATAAACGATGTTGTTCCGGATTCCCTCGCGATACCCCTGCCGCAACTCCAGCAGAAGGGAGAACATCCTGCGGCTCAAGGCCATCTCGCGCCCCAGTTCCCGCGCGACGCCCCCCAGGGCAATGCCGGGCCGGGCCAGATCCGCCTCGCGCAGGTATTCGGGCCACACGGGGAGAAGCTCGTCCCGCCCGGGAATCAGGCGCTCCATGAGGCGCGCAAACGGTTGGAGGATGAAGATGAAGCACACGACGATCAGGGCGTTGAAGAAGAAATGGCCCAGGGCGATCTGCTGGGCGATGCCGAACGGGAAGGATTCCAGCAGGCCCGTGAAGGCCCGCAGAAACGCGAGGGCGATGATCACGCCCGTCGCCTTGAAGATGAAGTGGGCCAGGGCGCTCCGTTTCCCGGCGACATTCGTCGCGGCGCTGGAGATGAGGGCCGTAGCCGTCGAACCCAGGTTGGCGCCGAACACGATGGGCAGCGCGTTCTGCAGACTGATCAGATCCTGCTGCCCCAGGATGACGAGCATGCCGATGGGGATGGCCGAGGCGTGGACGATGGCCGTGAAGACGGCGCCGACCAGGACGCCGATCAACGGGTTCTGCGCCTGACGGAAGAAGGCCACGACGGCGGCGCTGTCTCTCAAGGGGGCCGTCGCCTGGGAGGCCAGGTTGAGCCCGAAGAAAATGAGTCCGAAATAGAAGATGGCCTCGCCGGCGTCCTTTCGCCCCTCGCGGCTGAAGAGCCACATCGTGCCGCCCAGGACGATGAAGACCGGCGAAAAGTCCGTGAACTTCCAGATGATGAGCTGGACCGTGAGCGTGGTGCCGATGTCGGCGCCCAGAATGACGGCAAGGGACTGGGAGAAGGTCACGAGCCCGGCGCTGACCATGCCGATCGTGAGCACCGTAGACGCCGAGCTGCTTTGGAAAAGAACCGTCGTTCCGATCCCCGTCAGCAGGCCGGAGACGCGATGTTTCACCGCGTAGCGGATCAGGCGACGGATGCGGTTCGTGAAGAACTGCTGCACGCCGGCACTCAGCTTCATCATGCCGAACAAGAGCAGGGTGAAGCCGGCGCAGAGGGTAAGGATGTCCTTCAGCATGGAGGGAACCCGGAGATGTGCGGTCGGTTGGAGGGGATCGCCCCTCCCCCGCGCAATGAATTAATATTTCCCGGGGAAATTCGGCTTGCGCTTTTCCCGCTGCGCCTTGATCCCCTCCCGGGCATCCTGGCTGCCGAACACGGGCACGCCGATTTCGAGCTCCTTCTTGAAGGCGTCGGCCCAGGACAGATCCCGGCTTTCGCGATAGCAGCGGATGATCCCCTGGATCGCGAGCGGACCGTTGCCGGCAATCCGGGTCGCCAGCTCCATGGCAGCGCCCATCAGGTCCTCCCGCTTCGCCACGAGGCGGTTGAGGAACCCCCACTCGTACATCGTCTTCGCGCTGAAATTGTTGGCCGTAAGCAGGATCTCGAGCCCCCGGCACGGGGTCAGCATCCGGGGCAGGTAGGCGTTGGAGCCGCCCGTCGGCATGATGCCCAAGCTGGCCTCGCGCATCTGAAAGATCGCATCCTCGGAGGCCACGCGGAGATCCGCCCCCATGACCATCTCGAACCCGCCGGTCAGGCAGTAACCGTTGATCGCGGCGATGACGGGCTTCGTGACGATGTTCGGCTTGAGCATGGACTCGCCCACATGCGGCCCCACCTGCGCGAGCCAGCGCTCCGCCTCCGTCTCCGGTTCCCTCGCCCGGGTCAGCACGGGAATGGCCGTCTTCAGATCCATACCGGCGCAGAAGATGTCGGGCAGGTTGGAGTAGAGGATGGCGACGCGCAGCGTGTCGTCGGCGCTGATGTCCTGCCAGGCCCGGTGGAGATCGAGCATGATCTGCGGATCCAGGGCATTCTTCTCCTGGGGACGGTCCATCCCCACCTTGGCGATCGGACCTTCTTTTTCATAGATCAATCCCATAAGACGCTCCTTGTTCGAAAAGGGTCATGACTAACCCGGGTTGGGCGACGGCCCCGTCGAGGGGGGGGGTGATCCCGGCCGGGACGGGGAAACATTCGGGGAGAGAACGGCCTGAAGACGCGAGCGGCGCGAAGCGCTGCCGCTCGGCGGTTTCATGCGTAACACAGAACGGCAGCCCCGTCAACGGGATCGTCTTCCGCTGCCGGGACCGGATGGGCCTGAATTTTCGAGGACGTCAGGAACCGTACTGTTCGAAGATCCAGTTCTGGTACTCGCCGCTCCGGATGCGGTCGATCCAGGCGGGGTGGTCGAGGTACCACGCCACGGTCTTGCGCAAGCCCGTCGCGAAGGACTCCCGCGGCGACCACTTAAGCGCCGCATGTAATTTGCCGAAATCGATGGCGTAGCGGCGGTCGTGGCCCGGGCGGTCCGCCACGTAGGTGATGAGGCGCCGCCGCGACTGCCCGTCCGGCGTGGGGAGCAGCTCGTCCAGGATGTCGCAGATCATCCGGACAATCGCGATGTTCTCCATCTCCTGGGCCCCGCCGATGTTGTAGGTCTCGCCGCGCAAGCCACGGGTCATGATCGTCCAGATCGC
>JALNWL010000170.1 GCA_023230905.1 Syntrophales bacterium | reverse complement strand
GCCGCCGCGGTAAACCTGGAGAAGAACAAAAACGTCGCGTCGGAAGCACAGGCCGCGGCACAGACGGCACCACCGGAACTGTCGGCAATGGCGCAAGCGGCGGCGAAATCCGCGGCAGACGAGTTGGCGGCGGCACAGAAACAGGTCGAGGCGGCGGCCGCGGCAGCCGCCAAGGTCAACCAGGCCGCCAACGACGCCACGAAGACCAGTGCAGCCCTCCTTGCCCAGACGTCGAAATCGTCCAGCGAAGCGCAGGCAGCGTCATCGGCGGCCAACGCGGCCATCAGCGCCGCCAAGGCGCAAAGGGACAAGGCAGCGGCCACGGGCTTGTCGGAGGAAGCCTTTAAGGACGCGGATAGGGCGGCGGCGGCGGCGGCCAGGGCTGCAGAACAGGCAGCGGCCGCGGCAGCCAGAGCTGAGGCCGCGGCGACGGCGGCGGCGGCGGCGGCGGCGGCCGAACAGGCCGCCCGGGATGCGGCCCGCGCGGAAGCAGAAGCGGCGGCCGCGGAGGAGGCCGCGGAAGATCTGGGCGTCACGACGACGATCGCCGCTCCGGAGCCGACAACGGTGGAACCGACTACAGAGGAGCCGGCAACGGAGGAACCGGCCGCGGAGGGACCGACAACCATCCCGACGACGATCCAGACCACGACCTCCACGTCGACGACGTCGACCGTCGAGGCGGCGAGCCCGTCGGGGACCTGATTCACGGGCCGAATGGAACCTTTGATCCACGGCGAACGTGGGCATTGACGTCTGAACGTTGAACCCATTTGCAGGGCGGGCCCCAGTGACGCCCTGCAACTTTTTTATGAGGCGGACGAAACGAGAACGATGGCAACAAAAGCGAGAAGCGCCTTCCGGCGCCTGCTCCCGTGGGGACTGGTTCTCCTCCTCGTCGCCTGCGCGGGGGCGGGCGACGTCGTCAAGGTGACCCAGGTCAGCGACGACCCCCTCAAGGGGCTCAAACAGGAAGACCGCGCCGAACTGGAGAAACTGAAGAAAAGCCTTTCGACCGGCAAGACGGGAGACGAACTGAGCGATCTTCTGCAGAAGACGCCCAGCTTCACCGTCTCGGAGTACCTCGCCCGACATCCCGACGTGCGCAGCCAGCTGGACTACAAGGTGGGGGGGTACGACATCCTCAACATCCTCGTCTATGAGGAGAAGGATCTTTCCCGAGAAGGCATCCCGGTCTCCGCCGACGGCTTCATCACCTTCCCCCTGATCGACCGCGTTCGCGTGGCGGACCTGACCCCGTCGGAGATCGAGAAACTCATCGCGACCAAGCTCGCCGAAGGCCAGTTTCTCCACAACGCGCATGTCTCGGTCATCGTCACCAAGTACGAGAGCCGCAAGTACTCCGTCCTGGGAGCCGTAAAGAACCCGGGACAACTCAGCCTCCAGGCCCATGACCGCGTGCTCGACGGGATCTCGCGCGCCGGCGGCATCGAGGTCGCGGAAGGCGAAAAGCAGGAGGCGATGATCATCCGGACCCAGAACCCCGGCACGCCTCAGGAGCAGAAGATCGTCGTCACGATCGACCTGCCCGGCCTTCTTAAAGGACGGGACCAGATCTCGAACATCCTCCTCGCCGATCTCGACGTGCTCTACATCCCGAAGGCGGACTACTTCTACATCATGGGCGAGGTCAAGTCCCCCGGCCAGTACGCCTTCAGCAAGAAGGACATGACGATCGTCGAGGCGATCAGCATGGCGGGCGGCTTCACGCCGATCGCCGCGAGCGGCAAGACCCGGATCGTCCGGATCGAGGGCGGCGCCGAGAAGATCTACCAGGTGAACGTCGACGCCATCACGAAGGGCGGCAAGATGATCCAGTCCGTCCCCATCAAACCCAACGACCTGATTGTCGTACCGGAGAGCTTCTTCTGATGCAGCTTGAAATGAAAGACGTCAACCCGCAGGACTACCTGCGCGTCGTGCTGAAGCACCGCTGGACGATCGCGACGGTGTTCGCCGTCGTCTTCGTCTCCGTGCTGATCTTCACCTTCACCGCCACGCCCATCTACATGGGAACGGCCCGGGTCATCATCGAAAAGGAAAACCCCAAGGTCGTCTCCATGCAGGAGGTCATGACGGTGGACTCCTCGGGCCTGGACTACTACCAGACCCAGTACAAGATCATCGAGTCCCGCACCGTCGCCCGGGAGGTCGTGCGGCGGCTCAAGCTCGACCGGCACGAGGAGTTCGTCCCGAAACCGAAGGAAGGCCTGTTCTACGACATCGTGTACTTCGTCCCGAACACGATCGGCTATATTCGTTCGCTCTTCAAGACGGATGAGCAGCAGGAGAAATCCGACTCCGCCATCGTGGATGCCTTCATCAGCCGGATCAAGGTCACGCCGATCCGCAACAGCCGCCTGGTGGATATCGGCTTCGAGGCCAAAAGCCCGTTCATGTCGGCGAAAATCGCCAATACCCTGGCCAAGTCCTACATCGACAACAACCTGGAGACCAAACTGCGGGCCACCCAGGACGCCGTGGCCTGGCTCGAAGGCCAGATCGTCACCGAGCGGAAAAAGGTGGAGGAGGCGGAACAGGCCCTCCTGCGCTACAAGGAGCAGAAGGGGATCGTGACGGACTTCTCCACGGACGTGGAGACGATCACCGCCCAGAAGCTCGCCGAGATCAACAAGCAGGTCGTCGAGGCCACCTCCCGCCGCGTGGAGGCGGAAACCCGCTACCGACAGGCGGCGGACATCCGCCACAGCCCGGAGAAGCTCGACTCCGTGCCGGACGTCATCCGGGACGAGCTCATCCGCGACATCAAGAAGCAGGAGGTGGAGATCCAGAAACGGATGTCCGAGCTATCGAAGAAGTACGGCGCGCGCCACCCCCAGATCCTGGCCCTCCAGGAGGAGCTCAACTCCCTGCAATCGCGCAAGGCCAACGAGATCGGCCGGATCGTCGACTCCCTCTACAACGAATACAAGGTCGCCCTGGCCAAGGAGCATTCCCTGAAGAACGCCCTGAACCAGCAGAAGGGCGAGAGCCTCGCCATGAACGTGAAGGCGATCGACTACAACGTGCTGAAGCGCCAGGCGGAAAGCAGCCGGGAGATGTACGACATCCTCGTCAAGCGCTTCAAGGAGACCTCCATCACCGAGGACATCAAGACCGGGAACATCCGTATCGTGGATCTGGCGGAGATCCCCAAGTCGCCCGTCAAGCCCAAGAAGGCCCAGAACCTGCTCCTGGGGCTGATCGTGGGGCTCGCCCTCGGCGTGGGGCTCGCGTTCTTCCTCGAATACCTGGACAACACGATCAAGGTCCCCGACGACATCAAGAACGTCCTGAAGCTGCCGTATCTGGGGCCCGTTCCCGCCATTGCCGCCGCCGAGGGCGGCGCCGTCAACGGCGAGAGAAATCCGGCGGACGACCTCATCTCGCACCTCTCGCCCAAATCGACGGCCAGCGAGGCCTATCGGGGCATCCGAACGAGCATCCTCTTCTCGTCCGCGGAGCAGGCGCCGCAGGTCCTGATCATTTCGAGCTCGGGGCCGCGCGAAGGGAAGACGATCACCTCCGCCAACATCGCGATCACCATGGCCCAGGCCGGCAACCGCGTCGTTATCCTCGACTGCGACATGCGTCGGCCGCGCGTCCACAAGATCTTCTCCCTGTCAAGGGACCGCGGGATGTCGAACCTGCTGGTCGGCAACGACGAGCTGGACAACATCGTCATCCACACGGACATCCCCAATCTTGACGTTATCCCCTCCGGGCCGATTCCGCCCAATCCGTCGGAGGTCCTGAGTTCGCAGCGGATGGCGGATCTCATCGAGGTCCTGCGCGGGCGCTACGACCGGATCATCATCGATACGCCGCCCATCACGGCGGTGACGGATGCCGTCATCCTCTCCAAGGTCGTCGACGGCGTCGTCCTGATCGTGCGGGCGGGCGTGGCCCACCGCGAACTCGTCCGGAACGCCGTCGAACAGCTCCGGCAGGTCAACGCCCACATCCTGGGCGCGGTCCTGAACGGCGTGGACATGGGCCGCGACAGCTACTACTATTACCAGTACTACTATTACTACTACGGCGAGGACGGCGAGCGGAAGAAGAAGACGCGGACGCGCAAGAAGATGCGCAGCCGCTACTACGGCGCGGACAAGGAAGGCCGGAAAAAGGAGGCGGACGGCGGCGACGCCTGAGCCGCGGGTAAGCGCCGTCACCCCGATTCCGGGGCGACGATGGGGGTGTGATCAAAGGCGGATTTTAAAGACCTGCCCCGGCTGTGCGCCCGGCGGCGTGGGGAATTATCCGGGGACAACGACGGCGCCTGAGCCATCAGGCGCCGTTTTCTTTCAGGGCTTGAGTTCGAAGGCGTTCCGGATCAGCTCTACCGTGCCGGCGCCGTCCGGCGACAGGCGGATGGCCGCGACGTCGAAGCGGGCGGGCCGGTCCTCCAGGCCGCGGCCGGCCAGGTAGTGCCGGGCCGTCCGGATCATCTTTTCCTGTTTCCTTCGGGTGACGGCCAGTTGCGGGTCTCCGTAGCGCGCCGAACGGCGGCTTTTCACCTCGACGAAACAGATCGCGGCCCCGTCTCGGGCGACGATGTCGATCTCTCCGAAGACACAGCGGTAGTTCCGCTCCAGGACGACATAGCCCATCCGCTCGAGGTAGGCCGCGGCGATCGTCTCGCCCCCCTTCCCCGTATCGATGCGCCGCCGGTCCTTCAGCCTTCCCTCCGGCCGGTCCTTTGGACGACCCCTTGGCTGTTCCTCCAGCCGGTCCTTCGGCCGACCCTCCGACGGGCTTTCCGGATCACCCCTGACCATTCCGCCCCCTTCCTCCTTTGCTGCAAAGCTACCACGATGCCTTTGGTGTTGACCATTTCCTGTAGAATGATTGCATCATGTCATTTCAAGGAGCGCCAGCGACGAGAAATCTTAAAGATTTCTCCCTTCGGTCGAAATGAAAAAGGCACGTCCGAAATGACAAAGGAACCGTCGAAATCACAAAACAGTCTGTCGTGCCTCACCACGGAAGCACGGTTTGTTTGGTCGTTTTGCCCGCCTCCCTCTCCTTCAAGTGAAAGGATTTGCGGTGGATCTTGGACAGGCCGAAGGCGGCGATGGCCCGGCGGTGCTCGGCCGTGCCGTAGCCCTTGTTCTTGAGAAAGTTGTACTGCGGGTACTGGCGGTGGTAGATCTCCATGATCCGGTCCCGGGAAACCTTGGCGACGATGGAGGCCGCCGCGATGGAGATGCTGAGGGCGTCGCCCTTGACGATGGTCTTCTGGGGCGTGTCGATCCGGATGGGGCAGTTGCCGTCCACGAGGATAAAATCGACGGCGCAGTCCAGGTCGAGGACCGCCTCGCGCATGGCCAGACGCGTGGCCTGGAGGATGTTCAGGGCGTCGATGACGTCCGGCTCGACGACCCCCAGGCCGACGGCCACGGCCGCCGACCGGATGACGTCGTAGAGCACCGACCGCCGGGCGGGGGAGAGTTGCTTGGAATCATTGATGTCGGGGTGATGGTAATCGCGGGGAAGGACAACGGCGGCGGCTACGACCGGGCCGGCCAGGGGTCCACGTCCGGCTTCGTCGACGCCGGCAATGACCGTGTAACCCTCCCCGTAGGCAAGATT
>JALNWL010000169.1 GCA_023230905.1 Syntrophales bacterium | reverse complement strand
CGCCCTCGGTCCCGCCTTAATCCGCAGAAAATCCATCGCAATTTTGTCCTCCCCCTCGTTTCCGCCGTCCCGATCGGCCGCGACCTTAACAGACCTGCCGGAACTTGGCAAGCGTCGCCTTTGCGTCCGCGGCCGCAATTGGCCTTGACACGTGAAAGGGTGTTTTGTAGAGTGGGTCCGCCGCCCGACGGGAGCGATTTGAGACCGGATCTCCGCGTCGGGATCACGCCGCGAATCTCGCACAAAGGACCCGTTCATGAATCTCCACGACCAGATCGTTCGAATCGCCCGAGAGGCTAGGCAGGCCGCCGACAGCCTGGCCCATGTCCCCACCGACCGGAAGAATGCGGCTCTCCTCGCGATGGCCGACGCGCTGCTGGCCCGGCAGGCGCACCTGATCGCGGAGAACGCCCGGGATCTCGAAGCGGCTCGCGAGAAAGGCCTGCCCGCGGCCATGATCGACCGCCTGACCCTGAAGGAGCAGACACTTGCGGGGATCGCCCAGGGTCTCCGCGAAGTGGCGGCCCTCACCGATCCGGTGGGCAAGGTCACCGGCATGTGGCGGCGGCCCAACGGGCTCCTGGTCGGCCGGATGCGCATCCCCCTCGGCGTCATCGGGATCATCTACGAATCGCGACCGAACGTCACCGCCGACGCCGCGGCGCTGTGTCTGAAGTCGGGGAACGCCGTCATCCTGCGGGGCGGATCGGAGGCCATCCATTCCAACTTGGCCATTGCCGCCTGCCTGACGGGCGTCCTTCGCGACCACGGTCTCCCGACAGCCGCCATCCAGGCGATTCCGCTCACCGACCGCGAGGCCGTCCATGAGATGCTTCAGCTCGACGAATGGATTGATCTGATCATCCCGCGGGGTGGGGAAGACCTGATCCGCGCCGTGGTGAGTCAGTCGAGGATCCCGGTGATCAAGCACTACAAGGGCGTCTGCCACATCTTCGTCGACGCGGATGCCGATCTCGACCGGGCGGTTCCGATCTGCCTGAATGCAAAAACGCAGCGCCCCGGTGTCTGCAACGCCATGGAGACGCTCCTGATCCATGCGGCGGTTGCGCCCGCCTTCCTGCCCGTCGTGGCGGAGCGATTACGGGAAGCAGGCGTGGCGCTCAAGGGCTGCCCCCAGGCGCGCGCTCTCCTGCCCGATCTGGCGCCGGCCACGGAGGACGACTGGTCCCGGGAATACCTGGATCTGATCCTCTCGATCCGCGTGGTGGCCGACCTGGACGAGGCCATCGCCCACATCCGCCGCTACGGCTCACTCCACACGGAGTCCATCCTGACGGAGAACTACACGCGGGCGCAGCGGTTCCTGAACGAGGTCAACTCCTCCACGGTTCTCGTCAACGCCTCGACCCGCTTCAGCGACGGCTTCGAGCTGGGACTTGGGGCGGAGATCGGCATCAGCACCACCAAACTGCACGCCTTCGGGCCCATGGGGCTGGAAGAACTGACGACGACCAAATTCATCATCTACGGAAACGGACAGGTGAGAACATGAAATGGGGACTCCTGGGCGGCACGTACGACCCGATCCATTTCGGCCATCTGAGGTGCGCCGAGGAGATCCGGGAGATGTTCGACCTGAACCGCATCATCTTCGTCCCCGCGTCGCGCCCCCCGCATAAACTGGAGGCCGACATCACTTCCTTCTACCACCGCGAGCAGATGGTCGAGCTTGCCATCGAGGACAATCCGTCCTTTTCGTTTTCGGACATTGAGCACGAGCGGGGGGGGGTATCGTTTTCGGTGGAGACGGTCGAGTCCTTCCTCGGCAAGTACCTGAAGGACCTGGAACTGTATTTTATCGTCGGCCAGGACGCCTTCCACGCCATCCGGACGTGGAAGGACTGGGAGAACCTCCTCGTCCTGTGCCATTTCGTCGTCATGACACGCCCCGGCTATGAAAACCGGGGGCTCGACGGCATCCTACCCGCGGACTTCACCGCCCGCTTCGTCTACGACGAGGCGTGCCGGGGCTATCGGGGACCCACCGGCCAGTTCATCTATTTCCGGGAGGTCACCTTCCTCGACATCGCGGCCTCGCGGATCCGCGCCCGGGTCCGTGCGGGCCAATCCATCCACTACCTTGTCCCGGACGCCGTTCGCCACTACATCCGCAAAAACGTCCTTTACGTTTGAGGCCCGCCGGCGAAACAGCGGACGGACGGCCCCGCCTCTTTCCTGCCCACCCCGGAGCGGATCAATACGTGAAATCGATCACCCGGAGCTCGTCGCACAGGGCCTTGACCCTGGCCAGGACCTCCTGGTGGCGCGGGTGGGGCTTGTAGCGCTCCAGGGCGGTCTCGTCGTCGAACGTGGAGACGAGCGCAAAATCGAACGTTCGCTCCGGCCGGCGGTCCCGGCCGAAGTCGTAGCCCCGGATCTCCGGGATCACGGCGGGCAGCCCCGCCAGCCCGCGTTCGAGATCGGCCACATCGGTTTCGCCGACCCCGGTCTTGAACTTCATGAGCACCACGTGCTTGAGCATCGTCTCTACCCCTTCCGTCGGACCCATTCCCGGATTGTCCCGTGCATTCTCAGGGTGCCGGCTCATGAGCCTTGCGCCCGTAGACCTTCTCGTAGGCCCGGCAGAACGGGCAGAGTCCCTCCTCGACGTTATTCACGAGCCAGAACGCCACACCCGCCTGCCAGCGCCGCGCCCGGCGGCAGACCGGGCACTCGACGCAGCGCCGGGCCATCGCCCGGTCCTTCTCGGTGATCTCTCCCATGGCCTCTCCCCCTCTTCCGGGTGTCAACGGATTCTACGGTTGAATCTAAAATTGCGCCCCGGATTTGTCAAAGAAAAAAAGGCCGGGCGGGGGCCCCAATGATCCCTTTACAAACCGGCGGGAATTGCCTATAAACGGCGGCGCGGGACGTGGCCTTCCCGGAGCCCGGATCCGCCCATCCCGGGAAACGCCGCACGCCCCCCCATCGCCCATACCGGAAGAGAGGCATGCTCAAGGGCCTGATCTATTCGCTCGTTTCCGCGTTCTGCCTCGGCATGCTGGCCATCTTGATCAAGCTGGCCTACCAGACCGGCCTGAAGGACATGGCGCTCCTGCAGTACCGCTTTCTGACGGCGACCCTGGTCTTCGGCCTTTACCTCCTGATCCGCCATCCCCGCCTGCTCAGGATCCGTCCGGCCACCCTGGCCAAGACCGCCTTCCTCGGGGTGGTCCTCCACGGTTGGCAGAGCACCTGCTTCTTCAAGGCCCTCAATTACATCCCCGCGTCGACGAACGCCCTGATCCTCTACCTCTACCCCGTCATCGTCACGCTCCTGTCTCTCGCCGTTTTCCGGATGAAGGCGGACCGGACGATCGGCCTTTCCCTGGCGCTTCTGATGGGGGGATGCGCCCTAGTCTTCTATGACGCCTTCCTCAAGGCCCTGAACGTGACCGGACTGCTGTTCGCGATGGGGACCACCTTGACCTTTTCGGTGTATCTCATCCTGTCCCAGATCTTCCTCAAGGGGGAAGAGTTCCTGACAGTCACCTTCTATGTGATCCTGTTCACGGCGGTTCCGTTTCTTTTCGTCAACAATCCGCTCGACATCGTGCACCTGGCGCCGCGCCAGCTGCTCCTCGCGCTCGCGATCGGCCTCGTCCCCACGGCCCTGGGCGTGACCTTCCAGTTCCTTGCCATCCGCGAGCTCGGCAGCGCCCGGATGTCCATCTTCTCGACCTTCGAGCCGGTCGCGACCGTGGTCATGGCCTGGCTCGTCCTGGGGGAGAACATCGTTTTCGTCCAAATCGCGGGGATGGGGCTCATCATCGCCGGGATTGTCCTGCCCAACCTCCGGGGATGCGGACTCCCGCGGGAACGGCCCCGGCACCGGCCCCCCGCGGCGCTTGACAAGGCGGTCGGAATCCGTTAGGTTGTTTTGCCTAACTGAACGAAAGAACGCCTATTTTTGGAGAAATCCCGGATGTGCAGGCGGCTCGGCGGCGAACGGAACGGGGTCTCGATCTTCTGCCCGAGAACCCCGCGCGCCCGTTCGCGATGGGCCGGATGAGGGGAAAAACCTTTGAAGCAGCCGGGGAAGCGTCTGAATGTCCCGGCGGACGGAAGCAGCGGGGGAGGGCGCATGACGGTTCGACAGCAGGCGGGCGGAAGGATCCGGGTCGGTTTCAGACAGGCCGTCGGCATGCTGGCGCCGTACGTCAAAAGCCGGCTGATGGCGCAGATCAAGGCCGTCGCCCTCATCATCGTCTACCTGGTCCTGTTTCAGACCCTGATCCTGGGGATCCCCGTGGCCAGGGCCACCGTCATTGCCGCCGGCCTGGCGCTCGTCATCGTCGGCCTCACGTTCTTCATGGAGGGCCTGGTCCTGGGGCTCATGCCCCTGGGCGAAGTCATCGGCCTCAAGCTCCCGCAAAAGTCCGTCCTTCCGGTCATCCTGGTTTTCTCGTTCATTCTCGGCGTCGGCGCCACCTTTGCGGAGCCCGCCATCGGGGTCCTCAAGGCCGCCGGCGCCTCGGTCAAGGCCTGGGACGCACCGCTGCTTTTCCTGCTGCTGAATCGATACCCGGACTTCCTGATTTACGCCGTGGGCATCGGGGTCGGCATCGCCGTGGTCGCGGGCATGCTGAGGTTTCTGTACAACTGGTCCCTCAAGCCCTTCATCTATCTGCTCATCCCCGTGCTGGTCGTCTTCTCCGTCTGGGCCTATTTCGACAAGAACATGATGTTTCTCACCGGTCTCGCGTGGGATTGCGGCGGGGTGACCACCGGTCCGGTCACCGTGCCCCTGGTGTTGGCCCTGGGCATCGGGGTCTGCCGCGTTGTGGGAAGCGCGGGATCGGGATCGGCGGGCTTCGGCGTGGTGACGCTCGCCTCGCTTTTCCCGATTCTGACCGTGATGTCCCTGGGAACCCTCTTTGTGGGCTCGGTTCCCCAGCCCATGAGCGAGGCCGATTTTTTCAAGCTCGAAAATCGCCAGGCGACACAGGCCCTCTTCAGCCATCCGGATGAAATGGCCGGCTATGCGTTCCTGAACGCCGCCCCGGAGAATCAGTTGGCGTTCTTCGGGGGGGATCGGGACGGGATGCTCGCTTTTCTCAGGGAGGCGTCCGCCGAGGCGAAGGTGCGGGAGCGGGTCTTCGGCCCCGAAGCGGATGCCCTGAAGAAATGGGCGGCATCCCAAGGAACAAGGGAGCAGCAGGTCGCGGTGTTCGGGGACATCGAGGCGTCCACCCGGTACGCCGCCTCCGCCTCCGCCCTCCCGGAGCGTCTCGATGTGTTCGACCTCCTGGCGCGCAACACGCGCGCCGCGGCCCAGGCCATTATCCCGCTGTCGCTGTTTTTCATTCTCGTGCTGACCCTTGTGCTTCGGGAGAAGCTGCCGCGGGCCGATGAAATCCTCCTGGGGCTTGTGTTTGCCGTCATCGGGATGGGGCTGTTCAACATCGGCATCGAGCTGGGGCTGGCGAAGCTCGGGGGCCAGGTCGGTGGGAAGATCCCCTCCGCCTTCAAGGCCGTCGAGTTGACCGACCAGACGAAGACGATCCACGACTTCGACCCGGGGGTCGTGCAGACCGCCCTGACGCAAAAGGGGGAGGAGAGCCGTTTCTTTTATCTGAAGGAAAAGGATCGGCTCCTGCCGCTGCCGTTCAACGAGCGG
>JALNWL010000168.1 GCA_023230905.1 Syntrophales bacterium | reverse complement strand
GTCTTGCGGCGGGCTTCTTCTTCGGCCTTGCGGCGGGCTTCCTCTTCGGCCTTACGGCGGGTTTCTTCTTCGGCCTTGCGGCGGGCTTCTTCTTCGGCCTTACGCCGGGCTTCCTCTTCGGCCTTCTTTCTGGCCTCCGCCTCCTTGCGCCGGGCTGCCGCCTCGGCTTTCTTCCGCGCGAGTTCCTCCGTCTTTTGCCGGATTTCCTCCTCGATCCGCCTCTGCTCCTCGTCCTCGTCGCCCAAGTCGGCCTCCTCATCGACCGTCCCGGTCGCCGGAACCGCCGCTACCGTTTCGGCCTTACGGCGTGTCTCCTCCTCGGCGTGCAGTCGGGCTTCCTTCTCTCTCTGGCGCTGTGCCTCCGCCTCGGCCCGTTGCCGGGCTTCCTCTTCCGCCTTCAAACCGGCCTCTTCTTCGGCCTTGCGGCGGGCTTCCGCCTCGACTTTTTGCCGGGCCTCTCCTTCTGCTTTCCGTTGGGTTTCCTCTTCCGCCTTCGGTTGCGACTCCCTCGCTCGGTGCTGACGTTCGTCTTCCCTGGTTTTTCCCGCTTCCCATTCCCCCTGAACTTTGCGGCCGTCGGGCCAGGTGAAAACACCCCGCCCGTGCGGCAGATCGTTTTCCCACTCTCCCTTGTAACTGCTCCCGTCCGGCCAGGTCATGGCGCCGAGACCCCGCAGATGTCCTTGCAAAATCTCGCCTTCATAACGGCGGCCGTCGGGCCAGGTGATTTTGCCCTTCGCCCGGTCGACGTTCGCGACCCGGGTCAATCGGAAGCGGTTTTCCTCTGCAGGGTCGATAATCAGCATAAAAAACCGGAAGCCTCTATGTCCGGCATATATGATCCATTAAAGCGAAACCCTGTCCTCGCCGCCGTGAACCGTAAAAAAACACCTGTGCATCCCGAAATCAGTCGTAATATAAAAAGGTTGACTTCATTTTCGGGCCGCGGCCCTACGGGCAAAAACAATCCTCTCCTCTACCAGATCGTTTGAATTGTAATGGAAATCATCGGTTATGTCAACGGGAAAGGCGAACCCACGGGGACGGGGAAGGGGTGCGCGCAAGGGCCGTTTTCGATGCTTCCATGTCCCGGAATCTCCGGGCGGAATGCCATCGGGTGGGCCTCATTCATCCATGTGGTAGGTATTCAGGGGGGGCGTGGAGATCTCCACCCGGTTTTCCTCCCGGATCCGGATGGACACATGCGGGCCGGGCAGGGAGAACCACGTGCCGATTTGCCGGTCCCGGTGATCTAGGATGTCGAAACCCTGGAGGGGGGCGAGACGTTCCAGCGCTTTGGCCTGCATGCCCCGGACGAGTTCCTTCAGGCCTTCGGGGGTGAGATCCCTCTTTTTCCAGAGATCGGACGCGAGCGTCCAGGAGGCGTCTATGCCCATCAGGGCGTTGGGATGGACGTCGGAGCCGCTGATGTAGTACGTCAGGTCGGGCTGGACCTGGAAGGCTTCATAGGCCGCCGACGCTTCCGCGCTCGGTCTCAGCTTTCCGTAGGGACCGCCGGAGAACCGCCAAACGGCGAGCACGAGCGCCCCCGCCCGGCCCTCATCGCATCTTTCCCTGATCGGCGACGGCGCGGGCGGCGGCCTGGACCTTGTCCGGATCGCCCAGGTAAGCGTGGCGGAGCGGCTGCAGCGCCTCGTCCAGTTCGTAGACGAGGGGGATGCCCGTGGGGATGTTCAAGCCGACGATCTCCGTCTCCGATATGCGGTCGAGATACATGACGAGGGCCCGCATGCTGTTGCCGTGGGCGGCGATGAGCACCCTTTTACCTTGGCGGATGGCCGGGGCGATTTCATCGTGCCAAAAGGGCATCACCCGTGCGGCTGTGTCTTTCAGGGATTCGGTGAGGGGGAGTTCCGCGGCGGTCAGGTCCCGGTACTTGAGTTCGTGGCCGGGATAGCGCGCGTCCTCCGGGGTCAGGTCCGGTGGGGGAACTTCGTAGCTGCGACGCCAGAGCTTGACCTGCGCCTCGCCGTACCGGACGGCGGTTTCGGCCTTGTTGAGGCCCTGGAGCGCACCGTAGTGGCGCTCGTTCAGGCGCCAGGACTTCACGACCGGGATCCACTCCAGGTCCATCTCCTCAAGGACGATGTTCAGGGTGCGGATGGCCCGCTTCAGGACGGACGTGAAGGCCAGATCGAAGAGGTAGCCCTCGCGTTTCAGGAGGCGTCCCGCTTCCAGGGCCTCGTTCTTGCCGGTTTCGGACAGATCGACGTCCGTCCAGCCGGTGAAGCGGTTTTCCCGGTTCCAGAGACTTTCGCCGTGACGGAGCAGAATCAGGGTCGGCATGGTTAATCCTTTCTTGAGATTTTTGCTTCATGTTATTTCGGGGAGCGCGGATGACGAGACATCTTCACGGAGACTTTTGCATCATGTCATTTCGAGGAGCGTGAGCGACGAGAAATCTTCAGGATGGCGGTTTCTTAAAGATTTCTCCCTTCGGTCGAAATGACAAAACAGGCGGTGGTGCAAAAGTTCCTTCTTGAGGGTGCATCCGTGATGATGCCTCGCGGACGGCGGGGCGTCCCCAGCGATCCTAACCGCCTCTATATCAGGGCGGGGGCGGGATGTCAAAATGTCCTCGCGGCTCCGGGAGTTAGGGTCCGGGGGGCGGGCGCCCGGTTTTCGAAGATCTCCGATTGTCATCCGGCCCCGTTTCTGCTATCCATGAATACCGGGGTTGGGGAAGCGTCCGGACAAACCGGCGAACGTTCCTGCCCGTCTTACCGGTTCCCGGGATGTCCGCGAGGAAACTCAGATCGCCATGACAAACGCGCGCAAAGCCGAACAGGGTCCGTGCCGGGCAACGTTTCCGCATGGCGGCGGCGAGCGCCGGATCGTCGTGATCGGGGCCGGAGCGGCCGGCATGATGGCGGCCGGCCGGGCGGCGGAGCGGGGGGCCGAGGTGCTCCTCTGCGAGAAGACGGAACACCCCGGCAAGAAGCTCCTCGTGAGCGGCAAGACGCGCTGCAACCTGACCAACGCCCGGGAGCTCGACGGCTTCATGGGGATGTACGGACCGGGGGGTCCGTTTCTCCATGCCGCCTTCCGCCGGTTTTTCCGCGAGGACCTGCTGGCCTTTCTCGAACGCTATGGTGTCGAGACCAAGACGGAGCGGGGCGGGCGGATCTTCCCCGTCTCCGATCGCGCCGAGGACGTGCTTGCGGCCTTCCGCGCGTATCTGAAGGAACAGGGCGTCCGGCTGCGGACGGGGTCGCCGGTGACCGCGATCCGGACCGAGGCGGCGCGGGTGACTGGCGTCCAAACCTCCCGGGACCTCTACCCCGCGGCAGCGGTCATTCTCGCGACCGGCGGGGCGACCTGGCCGGCGACGGGTTCGACGGGCGACGGGTATCGCCTGGCCGCGGCGCTGGGACACCGCATCGTCCCGCTCCGTCCGGCCCTGGTTCCCTTGGCGGTGCGGGAGATTTCGCTCGCCCGCGGCCTGCAGGGGGTGAGCCTCCGGAACGTCCGCCTGACGGCCTTCCGGGGGCCGGCCGACGGGATCGATCCCGGGCGGATTCCGGAAAATGAATGTGGCCGCGGGATCGGCGGCCGCAAGCCGCGACCGCCGGTGATCGAGAGCCGCATGGGCGAGATGATGTTCACCCATTTCGGGATCGGCGGCCCCATCGTCCTGCTCATGAGCCTTGCCGTGGTCGACGCCCTGGTGGCGGGGCCGGTCGGCGTTTCGATCGACCTGAAACCGGCGCTGACGCCGGCCCGGCTTCGGGAGCGCCTGCAGCGCGATTTCGACCGGCACGGTCGCCGACAGTTCCGGCGCCATCTGGAGGGGCTCCTGCCGGCGAAGATGGTGGCGACCTTCCTGGCGCTGACGGGCATTCCCGACGACAAGCCGGGTCATCAGATCACCGCTTCCGAACGGGACCGGCTGGCGGGCCTGCTCAAGTCCCTGCGCTTCAACGTCAAGGCCCCCCTCCCCATGGCGTCGGCCATCGTGACGGCTGGGGGGATCGCCCTGGAGGAGGTCGATCCCCGCACGATGGCCTCCCGGAAGGTCCCCGGCCTTTTCTTCTGCGGAGAGGTTCTGGATATCGATGCCGATACGGGCGGGTATAACCTTCAGGCCGCCTTTTCCACGGGGTATCTCGCGGGGGAAGGCGCCGCCGATGTCGTCTTGTCCCCGGATGTGTCCGCCCGGGAGGGGCATGGCCGGGAAAGGACCGGGATCGAGGTCGCAGGGCAAGAACCTGAAACGTTCTTGAGAAGGGAGGGAGCGTCATGAAATGGCTGAAGGCGGGCGTCGTTCTGGCCGTCATCCTGATCCTCGCCGTTGTCGCCGGCGGGATGATCTGTTTGCGCATCAACCCTGCCCAGCGGGAGGGAGAAATCCGTCTGTCCGGTCTCCAGGCGCCGGTCCGGGTGGTGCGTGACGGGAACGGCACCCCCTACATTTACGCGCGGACCCTGGACGACGCGCTCTTCGCCCAGGGGTTCGTGACGGCCCAGGACCGTCTGTTCCAGATGCAGCTCACCCGGATGTTCGCCGCCGGCCGGATCGCCGAGATGGTGGGGGAAAAGGCGCGCAACCTCGATATCCGCATGCGGACGATCGGATTCGTCCGCCAGGCCCGGCGGCACGAAGCGATCCTCGATGCCCGGACGCGGCGTTTTCTGGGGCGCTACCTGGAGGGCGTCAACGCCTTCATCCACCAGGGACGGGATCTGCCGGTCGAATTCAAGCTGGCCGGCATCCGGCCGGAGCCTTGGGAAATCGCGGATTCGCTGTCCGTCATCTACCTCATGGGCTGGGACTCCGCGGCCAACCTCAAGAGCGAGATCGTGGCCCGGATGCTGGTCGAGCGCCTCGGCCCGGAGAAGGCCCGGGAGATCTTTCCCCTCAACATCAATCCCGACGAGCGCCTCGGGAAGACCGGCACCGTCTTCCGGAAACCGTCCCCGCAGGAGGTGCGGCGGCAGATCATCCTGTCCGGGGACGCGGGGCTCATCGCCTTCCTGAAGGACGTCAGGCCGCTCGCGGCCGGCAGCAACAACTGGGCCGTGGGCCCGAAGCGGTCGGCCAGCGGCAAGCCCATCGTGGCCAACGATCCCCACCTCGATGCCCGGATCCTGCCGGGGCCCTGGTATCCCTCGGGGCTCTTCACGCCGGAGTTCCGCGCAGTGGGCGTCACGATCCCCGGTGTGCCGGGAATCGTCGCCGGGCGGAACGACCGGATCGCCATCGGCATGACGAACGCCTACGGCGACGCCCAGGATCTCTTCATCGAAACCCTCGATCCCAAGGATCCCGGACGGTACCTGGAGGGGCGCGTCTCCCGGCCGTTTCAGGTCGTCCCGGAGACGATCCGCATCCGCGACAAGAAGGCCCGGGGCGGCTTTCGGGAGGAAACGGTCCAGGTGCGGCTGACCCGGCGGGGTCCCGTGATCAGCGGCCTGTTTCCCGGTCTCGAGGCGGAGAAGGCGGAGAAGGCGGAGAAGGCGGTGACGGTCCGCTGGTCGCCCTTCGAGACGATGGGGCCCTCCATCGGGCTGGAGCGGCTCTTCACGGCGCGGTCCGTCGGGCAGGTCCGGCAGGCGCTTGGGAACGTCACGACGATCATGCTCAACTTCGTCTTCGCCGACGTGGACGGCCATATCGGCTGGCAGACGACC
>JALNWL010000167.1 GCA_023230905.1 Syntrophales bacterium | reverse complement strand
GCCCCCGGGAACCTACGGCGTCATCAAAGGGGCCCGGCAGTTCATCGCGGGTGCGGTTCTGGACAACCCCAGGGCCATGGAAGATTATGGGTATTGCATGGAAAAGACCATCCTGGCGGCGACGGCCATGGGGCTCGGCACGTGCTGGCTGGGAGGGACCTTCCACCGGACCGGATTCGCCGGGCGTATGAATCTTGCGGAGGGGGAGCTCCTGCCGGCGGTTTCACCCGTCGGATACGCGTCCGACCAAAGATCCCTTCGCGAGCGGGTCTTCAGGTTCGGCGCCGGATCGGACAGGAGAAAGCCCTGGGAGGACCTGTTTTACGAGAGAGGCATCGTCACCCCGCTCACGAAAGATTCGGCGGGTCGCTATGCGACTCCGCTCGAATGCGTCCGGATCGCCCCGTCGGCGGCCAACAAGCAGCCCTGGAGGATCATCCGGGACCGCGGCGCCTATCATCTCTACCTCAAGCGGACACCGGGATATGACCGGATCTTCGCCCCAATCCGGATACAGAACATCGACATGGGAATCGCGATGTGCCATTTCGAGCTGTCCGCAAGAGAGACAGGGCTGGACGGCGGCTGGACGGTGGAAGCTCCGGGGATCCCAAGCGGGGATCTCGAATACCGGGTGAGCTGGATCGCAACATCGTAGAGGGCGCCTGCCCCCCAATCGTCGTATCGACGTAGGCCGTCATCCGGGAACCGTCCGTCACCTTCCCGTGAATTCGGCCTTGCGCCTTTCGAAAAAGGCCAACGTGCCCTCCTTCAGGTCTTCACTGTTGAGGGCTTCCTGGATCAGGCGCTCGATCTCGGCCTGGTCTCCCGGATGAATCCCCTGGGCGTGAAGCAGCTTGTTGAAAATATGCTTGTGCCCTTTCAGGGCCAGCGGGGCATTGCCGGCGATGTCCTCCGCCAGACGATCCGTAAACGCGGGTAGATCGGCTTTCGGAACCACATAATGGACCATGCCCATCGCCTGCGCCCGGTGGATGTCGTAATAGCGCCCCGTGAAAAAGGCCTCTTTGGCGTTGGCCAGCCCCAGAACGTTGATGAATTTCTGCACCCCCGCCGGATGGTAGATCACCCCCAGCCGCGAGGGTGGAATGCCCATCCGGGAGGTGTCGGAGGCCACCCGGAGATCGCAGGTGATCGCCAGCTCGCAGCCGGCCCCCAGGGCGAAGCCGTCGATCATGGCAATGACCGGATAGGGATAGGCCTCGATCGCCGCAAAGCCGACCTCGAGGGGGTTCTTCTTTTTCAGCGCGTCGAAGAGATCCGGGGAAAGATCGGTCGGGATGGCCGACAGGTCGTAGCCCGCGGAGAAGGCCTTGTCGCCGGAGCCGCGGATGACGACGGTCCGAATTCCTGCGTCCCGGGACAACTGCTCGAACTGGTCCGCCAGCGCGAACAGCACGAGCGGGGTCAGGGAGTTCTTTTTGTCGGGCCGGTTGATGATCAGGGTCGCCACATGGCCTTTCTTCTCCAGAAGCAACGGTTGTTCGTCCACCCAAAATTCTCCTTCCTGACTGTCGATTCAGAGGACCGACCCGCCCTGTTTGAAATAGCGGACGTAGCCCGGACCGCACGTGTATCGGGAACGATATTCCACGAGCGACTTGTACCGGCCGTAGAGTTCGGGGCGGTCGGACAGGTGCGCGATGCGTTTCAGGGCCGCCTCCGAGAGCTTTTCGGACACGTGCGCGATGTCGCCCTGCCCCTGCAGGGCATGATGGACAATCCGCCCCCAGTCCACGAGGACCTCCCGCGCCGCCCGCAGCGACGTTTCGGCGTTCGGGACGGGTCCAAAGTGGGCATAGAGGACCTGCTGCGGATTCAGGGCCGCGAGTTTCTCGATGCTTCCAACGGCCCGAACCAGGTCGAACTCCGGCGGGGGGGTGCTGGGGAAATGGACTTCCGCCTCCGGAAAATAGACCCCGAGGGCTTCCCCGGCCAGCAGGGCGCCGCTCTTCTCCTCGAACAGGCTCAAGTGATGCACCGCGTGCCCGGGCGTGTGAACAACCCGGAGCCGCACCCCCCGTCCCAGGTCAATGACGTCTCCGTCGGCGAGCGGCGCGAGCTGCGCTTCGGGAACCGGCTCCACCGCGCCGTACCACCGCTCGGCGTTCTCCCCGAAGACCCGCCTCATGCTCTCGACGAGTTTGGACGGGTTGGCGAGATGGGGCACGCCCCGCTCATGCGCCAGGGCCCGGAGGCGGGGGTACCGTCGGCAGAGGCTGCCCGCGGCGCCGGCGTGGTCGACATGGATATGGCTGAAGACGAGGCAGTCGATCTCCTCCGGCTCATAGCCGATTTCCCGGACGGCATCGAGGACGTGCTCAATGACCGTGGTCGGACCGGTGTCGAAGAGGGCCACCCGGTCGCCCACCAGGAGGTAGGTGCTGGCGAACTTGGCATGGTCCAGCCACCGCTGATCGATGGCGAACAGATGTGCATGCAATTTCTCGATCGTCCCCATCACGCCTCCGCTCGAACGTTTTGAACGACGCCCTTTTACCGTCATTCCGGTGGCGGCGTCAATAAGCGTTTGACGCACCGGCCGATCGATCCCGGGGATCCTCCCTCCGGACACCGCCCTCAGGAAAGCAGCGCCATCCAGGCGGCCATGTCCTCTTCCGCCTCCAGGTCGAGAACCCGCGCCACGATCCGCTCCAGGCGGTCCGGTGCGAAGGCCAATCCCCCCAGGGCGAGGAATTTTCCGACGATCTTGTCTTCCTTTTCCCGCGGGTCCATCACGTGCTCGAGCATGTTGAACGTCTGTCTCAGGCTTCGGCCCTCCAGGTCGAGGCGGATCTCCGCTTCGAAGGGGGCGAGCGTATCGTCGGGAACCAGGCGGATCCGCTGTTGCAGGGCGACGGTTTCCGGCGCGTGGACCCGCTCTTCCGTGAAGGCGTTCATCCCGGTGTCCCGGTTCAGGAGGGCGTTGGCCACGCTGTAGGGAATGCTGAACTTGGCCTCGAGGCCGCTCTCCGGCCTTTCCTTGCCCGCGACGTCCAGCATGGGCCGCGAAACGTGAATGTCCATCGCCCGGATCTGCCGGGCCTCCATTCCTTCGACCCTTTTCAGCGCCAGGGCCGCCTCGATCGGGGCGTGCGTCCCGTAGCAGGACGCGTGAAACTTGTAGTTGTTCCTGAGAATGTACCATTGAACGCCCAGTCCCTGCAAGGCATCCTCCGACTTCCAGTCCTTCGAGAACATCTCCCAGAATCCCTTCTGCCCCTCCAGGATATCCCCCGTGCTGGTGAACCCGCGCTGGGCGAGGAGGGCCGCGAGCAGGCCGTCGAAGGAGGCCTTCCCGGCATGAAAGGGTTTGCAGGAGGTTCCGAAGACGGCCTTGAGTCCGGAGGCCTGCGTCCCCGCCGTCCCCAGGGCGTGAATCAGTTGATCCGCGTCCAGGCCCAGGAGTTTCGCCGTTCCAGCGGCCGCCGCGAAATGGCCGATGGTGGACGTGCCGTGCCAGCCGGCCAGGTAATGGTTGGGGGAGGCCGCGAGGGCGACGCGGCAGCCGGTTTCGTAGCCCAGGACGTAGGCGGCAAGAAAGGCGCGCCCGCTTTCGCGCCGCCATTCCGCGGCCGCGAGGATTCCAGGGAAAAGCGTGACGCTGGGATGCCCCAGAAATTCCACGCTGGTGTCGTCGAAATCCAGGACGTGGGAACTCATGCCGTTCAACAGGGCGACATTGAGAATGGAAGTCTTCACCGGGCGGCCGATCACCGAGGCCTGGGGTTCGCCTCCGACCAGCGCCACCACCTGGGCGAGACTGTCGATGTCCGCCTCCCGGGCGCCAGCCAGCGTCACGGCAAGCCAGTCCAGAAAGCAGAGTTTGGCCTCCCGGACGACCTCCGCGGGCAGATCCTGGAATTGCGTGCCCGCAACATACGCCGCGAGTTTCCGGGTCGCTTCCATGTCAACCTCCTTAAGGACGCTGACGTCCTTTGACGTACTGTTCGATCAGCTTATACTTGTAGATTTTCCCCGTCGCGGTTTGGGGGATGGGCTTGTCCGTGACGATCACCTCCTTGGGAAGCTTGTACTTCGCGACCTTCCCCACGCCGAATTCGAGGACTTCCCCGGCCGTCAGGGACTGCCCCGGATAGGGATTCACGATGGCCAGCCCGCACTCCCCCCATTTCTCGTCCGGCATCGGAATGATGGCGATCGCCATGATCTTGGGGTGGTCGATGAGGATGTTCTCCACTTCCTTCGGGTAGACGTTCTCGCCGCCGCTGATGTACATGTCCGTCTTCCGGTCCACAACGAAGATATAGCCGTCCTCGTCCACCGTCGCCATGTCGCCGTAATGGAACCAGCCCTCCGGATCGATGGTCTCCCGGGTCTTCTCCGGATCGTTGAGATAGCCCAGCATGGTCATCGGCCCCCGGTAGCAGATCTCGCCGATTTCCCCCGACCCCGGCCGAACCGGCTCCCCCGTTTTTCCCGCGACCTTGACCTCGCCGTGGAAGAGCGGCAACCCGATGGAGCCCACCTTTTCCAGGTCCTTCGGTCGATCCGGCGTCAGGGTGATGCACACGGAGGTTTCCGTGGCTCCGAAGACCTGGCCCACGGCTTCCACTTTGAACCGGTCGCGGATCTGTTCGAGAACCGATTTGGGGGTGATCTGCGCGCCGAGGGCAACGCCCTTCAGGGAACTCAAATCGTAGCGGTCGAAGTCGGGGTGCGCGATGATCATCTGGAACATGGCCGGGACGCCGCCCAGGAGGCTGACCCGGTATCGCTCCACATCCCGGAGGACCATGCCGGGATCGAAATGGCGATGGATGAGCAGGGTCCCCCCTTTATGGATGACCGGCATCGTCGCGATAAACAGCCCCCCGGAATGGAACATGGGCAGGTTGAGAATATAAATGACGCTGGAGACGATATAATCAAAGGCGTTTTCGTTGTTGAGCGTGTTCCAGAGGGTTTTCCGGTGTGGCAGAATGGCCCCCTTGGCCCGGCCCGTCGTTCCCGAGGTAAACAGGATGACCTGAGGATCCTCCATCGTCGGAGGATCGGCAACCGGCGGTTCCTCGACGGGGAATCGCCGGATCCAGGATTCGTAGTCTCCATCGGTCGTGTCCTGTGGCGGATCGATGCAGATATAATTCCGGATGCTTCCCGTCCCCGGCCAGGACTTCAGCTCCTTGGCCATCCCCGAGAATTCCCCCCCGTAAAAGAGGGCTTCGGGGGAGGACTGGGTGATGAAATACTCGAGTTCCCGGCTTACCAGACGGGTGTTCAGGGGGACGAAGACAACGCCGGTCTTGGCGCAGGCCCACAACAGTTCCAGGTACGGGTTGCAGTTGTTCGCCAGGATGGCGATACGGGCTCCCTTGACCAAGCCGAGTTCCAAAAGCATCCGCGCCGCCTGATTGACGCGCTCGTTCAGCTCGCGGTAGGTCCATTCGCGTTCCTCGAAGATGACGGCCACCTTGTCCGGGGTAAGCCTGTGCCTTTTGGTGACCCAATCGCCGACGCCGGCCTCCTTCATGGCTCCTCCTTTCGGTAACACGGGGTTGAATGAAGATTACGACCTGTCCTTCGATGCGACGGCATCGCGAATGAAAGCCGCGATCTCGTCGAAGCCGGCGCCCTGGGTGAAAACGCCGGCAACCCCCATCGCCTTGAGATGGGGGATGTCCTCCTCCGGAATGAACCCGCCCATCATCAACCGCTTGTCGGTGATGCCTTCCTGTTCCATCCTCGCAATGAGTTTTGTCGCAATGGAGAGGTGCGCACCGGACAGGATGCTGATCCCGATGACGTCGACATCTTCCTGGACGGCCGTCGTGACGATCTGAGTGACGGTTCGCCGGAGCCCCG
>JALNWL010000166.1 GCA_023230905.1 Syntrophales bacterium | reverse complement strand
TCACGCCGACCGTGACGCATATCGCCGCCGGGTTTGCGCTTTTCCGGCTCTTCGATATTGTGAAGCCCTTTCCGGCCGGTCTCATTCAGCGGCGGTTTCCCGGCGGTTACGGGGTGGTGCTGGACGACGTCGCGGCGGGGGTCTACGCGAATCTCGTCCTGCGGGCCCTGGTGTGGGCGGGCGTTCTGGGTTAAACGGGGGATATCTCAACATGAGGGTCGGCATTCTGACCATCGGCAACGAGCTGATCAGCGGGCGAACGCAGGACACGAACGCCTCGCTGATCGCCCGGACCCTCCAGATCCAGGGGTGGCCGGTGGTCGTCATCCTGTCCGTGGGGGACGACGAGGCGGCGATCCGGGAGGCCCTTGGGCTGATCCTGGCGCAGGCCGACGCCGCCGTCGTGACCGGGGGACTGGGGCCCACGGCGGACGACATCACGACCGCCGCGATCGCCCGGATCTTCGCGCTGCCCCTCTTGACGGATAAGGCGGTCCTGGCCACCATCAAGTCGATCTTCGAGAAATACCGTCTGAACTGGACGGACAACAACGCCAAGCAGGCCGTTTTCCCGGCGGGGGCGGAGGTCATCCCCAACCCCGTGGGAACGGCGGCGGGGTTTGCCCTCCAGAAGGGCAACCAGGTGGTGGCGGTGATTCCGGGCGTTCCCCGGGAGGTTGCACGGATGCTGCCCGAGGGGGTCGTCCCGCTCCTGAGGCGGGCGTTTCCCGAGGCGGCGGCCTGTGTTGCGACCCGGACGGTCAAGAGTTTCGGCCTGGGCGAGGCCGAGGTGGATCGGGCCCTGGCCGATGCCGACTGGACCGGAATGGGCGTCGAGATCGGCTTCTACCCCCACTTCCCGGAGAACCACATCGTCCTGACGGCGCGGGCGGCGACCGATGCGGAGGCCGAACGGCGGCTGCAGGCGGCGGAGGCGGCGGTGACGGGGCGCCTGGGGCGCCATGTCTTCTCGCGGGACGGGGAAGCCCTCGAGGCCGTGGTGGGGCGCCTGCTCAGTGAACGGGGGCTCACCCTGGCCGTGGCCGAGTCCTGCACGGGTGGGCTCGTCACGGACCGGCTGACGGATGTTCCCGGCAGTTCCGCCTACCTGGAACGGGGACTCGTGACCTACAGCAACGCCGCCAAGGTGGCGCTCCTCGGGGTGCCGGAGGCCGTCCTCGCGGTGCACGGCGCCGTCAGCGAAGAGACGGCCCGGCGGATGGCCGTGGGGGTGAGGCGGCAGGCGGGGACGGATCTGGGTCTCGCCGTGACCGGCATCGCCGGACCGGAGGGCGGAACGGCGGCGAAGCCCGTGGGGACGGTCTACATCGCCCTGGCGGACGCCGATGAAACGGTCTGCCGGCGGTTTGCCTTCCGCTGGGACCGCCGCCGGATCAAGATGATCGCCGCGCAGTCCGCGCTCATGATGGTGAAGCGCTATCTCGCGGGTGAGGTGCAGCAGGCGTGACGGAAAGGGCGGCCTTGGGGAAGCGATGAGCGGAGAAACGACCCTGCGGGCCTTTCTGGCCGTCGAGCCCCCGGCGGCCGTGCGCGGAGAGATCGCCGCGATCCAGGAACGTCTGAAGAAAACGGTCCGGGGGGTGATCCGGTGGGTCCGTCCGGCGGGGATTCACCTGACCCTCAAGTTCTTCGGGAATATCCCGCCGCCGGCCGTGGACCGGATCTCGGAGGCGGTCGCGGCACGGACCGTCGGGGTCGCCCCGTTCGATCTGACGGTCCGGACGGTCGGTGTTTTCCCCGATCTGAACCGCCCTCGCGTGGTCTGGCTGGGGATGGCAGGGGAGGTGGAGCGTCTGCTCGTCCTGCAAACGTCGCTCGAACGGGCGTTCGGGGTCCTGGGGTTTCCGCGGGAGGAGCGGCCTTTCCGGGCGCACCTGACCCTGGGGCGGATCAAGACCCCGAAGGGCCTGGTCGGCCTGGCCCGCGCGGTCGAGATCGGCGAGAGGGCGACGGCCGGTCTGTTCAGGGCCGATCACCTGGTCCTGTTCCGGAGTGAATTGACGCCGCAGGGCGCCGTGTATGCCCGGCTTGCCGCCTTTCCCCTCCGGGGATGACCCGCCCCTTCCGGAAACGAGGCGAGGGACGGGAATGGGTCGGCTCCCGCCGGGGCGCCGGGCCTCAGGGGGTCCGACGCCCCGGAGAGCGGAGAAATGAGGATTT
Organism: Syntrophales bacterium; assembly: GCA_023230905.1. Taxonomy (GTDB): domain Bacteria; phylum Desulfobacterota; class Syntrophia; order Syntrophales; family UBA2251; genus UBA2251. The sequence continues at coordinate 3,751 of JALNWL010000166.1, read as the reverse complement.
ACCAGAATCGCGCTTGAGCAAAAGCGGGAAAAGGAAGAGGCATACCCACGAATGTTGAAGAGAAAAGATCATTATCAGGAGGTGGCTATGGTCGCGGATACGGAGAGGATGAAAGCGGTGGAGCTGGCCATTACCCAGATCGAACGGCAGTTCGGCAAGGGGTCCATCATGCGGCTCGGCGGCGGTGAAAGAGTGGCCGACGTGCCGGCGATTTCCACCGGATCGTTGAGCCTTGATCTGGCCTTGGGCGTAGGCGGCGTGCCGCGGGGACGGGTGATCGAAATCTTCGGCCCCGAATCGGGCGGGAAGACGACGCTCGCCCTGCACATGGTCGCGGAGGCCCAGAAGCAGGGGGGACTCGCGGCCTTCATCGACGCCGAGCACGCCCTGGATGTCGGTTACGCCAAGAAGATCGGCGTCGACACGGACGACCTCCTGATCTCCCAGCCCGATACGGGGGAGCAGGCCCTGGAGATCGCCGAGACGCTGGTGCGGAGCGGCGCCCTGGACGTGCTGGTGGTCGATTCCGTGGCCGCCCTGGTGCCGAAGGCGGAGCTCGAGGGGGAGATGGGGGACGCCCAGATGGGCCTTCAGGCCCGGCTGATGTCCCAGGCCCTCCGGAAGCTCACGGGCAGCATCAGCAAGTCGCGGACGACCGTGATCTTCATCAACCAGCTCCGGATGAAGATCGGCGTTTTCTTCGGGAACCCAGAGACGACCACCGGCGGCAACGCGCTCAAGTTCTACGCGTCCATGCGCCTGGACATTCGCAAGGTCAGCACGATCAAATCCGGCCAGGACGTGATCGGGATGCGGACCCGCGTCAAGGTCGTGAAGAACAAGGTCGCCCCGCCCTTCCGGGAGACGGAATTCGACATCATCTTCGGCGAGGGCATCTCCCGGGAGGGAGACATCCTGGACCTCGCGGCGGAGCAGGGCATCGTGGAGAAGAGTGGGGCCTGGTATTCCTACAAGGGGGATCGGATCGGCCAGGGCCGGGACAATACAAAGCTCTTCCTGAAGGAGAACACCGAGGTGATGGCCCGGATCGAGGTGGAGGTCCGGGAGAAGTTCGGACTCAAAAAGGGGGAGCAGGAGGCGTAGCGCCGTGGCGGACACCCTCTCCGATCAGGAGGCCCTGGAGCGGGCCTTCCGGATGCTGGCCAGACGCCCCCACAGCGAGCGGGAGATCCAGCGGAAGCTCAAGGAAAAGGGGGCTTCCGGAGCGGGCATCGCCCGGGTGCTGGATCGGCTCCGGGAACTGGGGTACGTCGATGACGCCGCCTTTGCCCGGGGGTGGGCGAAAGGACGGGCGGGCGGGCGGCTCTGGGGGGATCGCCGGATTGCGGCGGGGCTTCGGGAGAAGGGAATCCCGGCGGAGCTCATCCGGACGACGCTGTCCGAGATCCGTGAGGACGTGGACGAGGGCGAGGCCCTGCGGCGGTGCCTGGAAAGGAAACTACGGGGGCGCGATCCCGCGGCGCTGGAGCTCCGGGAAAAGCGGCGTCTGGCCCAAAGCCTTGCCGGGCGCGGGTTCCCGTTGGATCTGATCGTGAGGGAGTTGAATGCAGGCGAAGGGCGAAGCGTGAAAGGCTGAGGGCCGAGGGCGAAAGGTTCGGAGGAACGGAGCCTTTCGGCGTTCACCCCGGACCTTTGGCCGGAGACTATTTTGTACAGGAGGCGGTTGTTTCACATGATGACGGGGACGGAGATCAGGGAGAGTTTTCTAAGGTATTTCGAGGGGAAAGGTCACGCGCGGGTTGCCAGCTCATCGCTCGTTCCCAAGGACGATCCGACCCTCCTGTTTACCAATGCGGGGATGGTCCAGTTCAAGAACTGTTTTCTCGGCCTCGAAGACCGGGGCTACAAGCGGGCGGCGAGCTCCCAGAAGTGCGTCCGGGCCGGGGGCAAGCACAACGACCTGGAAAACGTCGGCGTAACGGCCCGGCACCACACCTTCTTCGAGATGCTGGGAAACTTCTCCTTTGGCGACTACTTCAAAAAGGACGCCATCGCCTGGGGGTGGGAGTACCTGACCGGGGTCATGGCCCTGCCGAAGGACAAGCTGTGGATTACGATTTTCAAGGACGACGATGAGGCCTATGCGATCTGGCGCGACGAGATGGGCGTGCCGGCGGAGCGGATCGTCCGCATGGGCGAGAAGAGCAATTTTTGGATGATGGGCGAAACGGGTCCCTGTGGCCCCTGTTCGGAGATCCTCTACGACCAGGGCGAGGGGACGGGCTGCGGCCGACCGGAATGCGACATCCACTGCGAATGTGACCGCCACCTCGAGATCTGGAACCTCGTCTTCACCCAGTTCGACCGCGACGCCGCCGGGACGCTCAGCCCCCTGCCGAATCCGAACATCGACACGGGCATGGGTCTGGAGCGGCTGGCCGCCGTTGTCCAGGGGGTTAAGAGCAACTACGATTCCGATCTTTTCCGGCCGATTATCCGCTTCATCGAGCGCCTGAGCGGCAAGGCGTACGGGACGGGCGCGGAGTCGGACGTCTCCATCCGGGTCATTGCCGACCATAGCCGGGCCGTCGCGTTTCTCGTCGGTGACGGCGTGCTGCCGAGCAACGAAGGGCGGGGCTACGTCCTGAGGCGAATCCTGCGGCGGGCCGCCCGCCACGGGAAACTGCTCGGGTTCGATAAGCCCTTCCTCCACCAGGTGTGCGGCGTCGTGATCGACCTCATGCAGGGGGTCTATCCGGATCTGACGGACAAGCGCTCCTATATCGACAAGGTCGTGGTCAACGAGGAGCAGCGGTTCAGCGATACCCTGGACGCGGGGCTCAAAATCCTCCAGGAGGAGGTGGCGCGTCTCCAGGCGGGCGGCCAGGGGGTTCTTGGCGGCGAGATCGTTTTCAAGCTCTACGACACCTTCGGCTTTCCCACCGACCTGACGGCGGACATCGTTCGGAAGGAGGGGATTCGCCTGGATATGGACGGTTTCGAACGGGCCATGGAGGCCCAGCGCGAGAAGGCGCGGGAATCCTGGAAGGGCAGCGGTGAGGAGGCCGTTGCGGAGGCCTACCAGCAACTGTCCGTGGCGGGCGTCGCCACCACCTTTGTGGGCTATGAGGGCCGGACGGAGGCCGACTCCCGGGTGACCGCGCTCCTGAAGAAGGACCGGCCCGTGGAGGAGATCGCGGCGGGCGACAGCGCCGAACTCTTCGTGGCCGAGACGCCTTTTTACGGCGAAACGGGCGGTCAGGTGGGCGACACGGGAGTTGTCACGGGTGACGGCGTCCAGTTCGAGGTTTGGGACACCCAGCGTCCCGTGGAGGGGATCGTCACCCATATCGGCAAGCTCAAACGCGGGCGTCTCCGCGTGGGAGATGCCGTTCACCTGAAGGTGGAGGCGGGCGACCGGCGGGCGACCGAGGCGAACCATTCGGGCACCCATGTGTTGAACGCCGCCCTGAAGGCGGTCCTGGGCGACCACGTCAAGCAGTCCGGATCGCTCGTCAATCCGGAACGCCTGCGTTTCGACTTCACCCACTTCTCCCGGATCGAGGACGACGAGCTGGCGTGCATCGAAGCCCTCGCCAACGAAACCATCCGGCGGAATCTCCCGGTGGTGACCAAGCTCCTGCCGCGGGAAGAGGCGATGAAATCCGGCGCCACGGCGGTCTTCGACGAGAAGTACGGGGCGGAGGTGCGCGTCGTCCGGATGGGGGAGGTCAGCGCGGAGCTGTGCGGCGGGACCCATGTGACGCGGACGGGCGACATCGGGTTTCTC
>JALNWL010000165.1 GCA_023230905.1 Syntrophales bacterium | reverse complement strand
GTCGCGTCCACGGCGGCCATGCCGTCGGGGCCGACGAGCAGCGGGTTGACGTCGATCTCGCGGATGCGGGGATGGGCCAGGCCGATTTCGCCCAGGGCGACGAGGATGTCGGCCAGCGCGTCGCGATCGACCGCCGGCATGCCCCGGAACCCGTCCAGAAGGGCCTGACCCCGGATCCGGGAGATGAGCCCCAGGGCATCCGCCTTCGACAGGGGCGCCATCGCGAAGGCGGTGTCGCGGAACGCCTCCGCCAGGATCCCGCCGAGGCCGAACATGACGCACGGCCCGAACTGAGGATCGCGCAGCAGCCCCAGGATCAGCTCGATCTTCCCCTCCATCTGCTTCTGCACGAGGACCTTTCCCCGTCCCGCCATCGCCCGCATAAGCTCCCGGTACGTGCGGGCCGCGGCCGACCGGTTGCGGATGCCCAGCCGGACGAGCCCCATTTCCGTCTTGTGGACGCCCTCCGGAACCAGGCCCTTCATGACCACCGGATAGCCGAACCGCCCGGCCGCGGCGCCGTCGCCGGCCGCCGTCATCACGGCCTCGTCCACGGTCGGGATGCCGTATGCCGCGATGACACGCTTGGAGTCGAACTCGTCGAGGTGGCCCGTCGTCCCCGCCAGGACGTCCTTCAGCTCCGGCGACAGGGTCGGCGCCGGCTTCCCGGAGGGGCCGGGGGCGGGGGTGGCGCGCGGCCCGAAAACGGCGGCGAGACATTCGGCCAGGCGGTACAGCTCCTGGAAGACGGGGATGCGGTTTTGGCGGCACTTCTCCTTGAATTCCAGGATGCTCTCCGGCATGCCGACGACCCAGACGAACACGGGCTTGCCCGAGGCGTGCGAGGCGGCGCCCGCCCGGTCCGGGTCGAACCACCGGGCGCCCGGCGCGGCGAAGGTCGTCACGATGACGGCGTCCACGTTCGGGTCCGCGATCAGGGCGTCGAGCCCCTCGCCGATTACGTCGATGCCGCTCGTCATGTTCTTTTCCATGGCCGGCCAGAGGTCGACCGGGTTCTTCACCGGCATCCAGTCGGGGAAGAGGGCTTCCAGGGCCGTCCGGGTTTCCGGCGACAGGTCTGCCACGTCCAGGCCCATCGCCTCCAGGAAGTCGGCGGAGAGTATCCCCGCCGCCCCGCTGTAGCTCAGGATGCCGACGCGACCTCGCCCGATCCGACGTTCGGGGTAGTACGACAGCGACCGGCAGAGGTCGATCATCTGCATGAAGTCGTTCGCCTCGACGACGCCGGCCTGTTTCAGCACCCCCTCGATCACGCGGTGGTTCCCGGCGAGCGAGGCCGTGTGGCTCAGGGCCGCCTGGGCCCCGCGGGCGCTCTTGCCGCCCTTCAGGACGACGATCGGCTTGTCCGTCGACCGGCAGAGCTCGATGAACCGCCGCCCGTCGGCGATCGATTCCAGGTACAGCCCGACCACGTTCGTGTTCGGATCGTCGAGCAGGACGGGCAGGACGTCGCACTCGTCCACGTCGAGCTTGTTCCCGATGGAGCAGGCCTTGCTCACCCCGGACGTGTGGTGCCGCATCATGTCGCCCAGGAACCCCGCCGAGATGAGGCCGCTCTGGACGATCAGGGACAGCTTGTCCACGAGCAGGGCGTTCCTCAGTTCGTCGGCGTACATGAACGAGAAGATGGCGCCGCTGACGGCATCGACGAGGCCCATGCAGTTCGGCCCCCAGAGACGGATCCCCGTTTCCCGGGCGATCTCCGCCAGACGCCGCTCGATGGTCTGACCGCGCGCGCCCGTCTCGGCGAAGCCGCCCGACTGGATCATGACGCCGGGGACGCCCTTGGCGACGCAGTCCTCCACGGACGCCACGACCTGCGCGGCCGGGACGAAGACGATGGCCAGATCGACCGCCTCCGGGATCGCTTGCACGGTGGGGTAGCAGACGAGGTCCTCGATCCGGTCGTATTTCGGATTGACGGGATAAACGCCGCCCTTGTGGGTCCCGATCAGATTTCGGACGATGGTGTTGCCGCTCTTGAAGGGATTGGGTGTCGCCCCGATGACCGCAACGTTCCGCGGATGAAAGAAAAAGTCCATGTCAGCGCTCGCTTTCTCCAATGGGGAAGGGTAGATTTTGAGTGCGGTATATAAGGCAAGCGATCCGATGTGTCAACGAATAACCACATCCGCTGCGACGAGCGGCATCAAAAGCTCGGGCGATGGTCGAGCCCGGTTGCCCAGGCGGCGCCCGGCGGGTCTGCATTCAAACAATCGGGTTGAAAAGCCCGTGCTAATCTTATATCGTGATTTCGAAGAGAAAGGGAGAAACTCGATATGCCCCCTGCCCCCTGGAAGGTCGTTTCGTGCAAGTGGGACAAGTTCTACCGCGTGTTCAGCCTGCGGACGGACCGGGCGCGCTCGCCCCGGACCGGCGAGGAGCACGATTTCTTCATCCTGGAATCGCCCCCCTGGGTGAACGTCATCCCGCTGACCGACGCGGGCGAGGTCGTCCTGATCCGCCAGTACCGCCACGGCCTGCGCGAGGTGACGCTGGAGATCCCGGGCGGGCTGATCGAACCGGGGGACACGCCGGAGGCGGCCGCCCGGCGCGAGCTCCGCGAGGAGACGGGCTGCACGGCCCGGACGTTGATCGACCTCGGCCACGTCCACCCCAACCCGGCCATCCAGAACAACAGTTGCTACACCTTCCTCGCCCTCGGCGTCACGCTGGCCGGCGCGCAGGAACTGGACGAGAAGGAGGACATCGAGGTGCTCTTCCGGCCGCTCGCGGAGATCCCCGCGATGATCCGGGACGGGCGGATCACGCACTCGCTCGTCATCGCGGCCTTCTACCGCTATTACCAGGAGTACCTTCCGGCGCAGGGGGCGGGTCCCTCCCGTGACCGCGGCGTCTGGAGCGGAGCGTTGGGGGCAGCAGAAAATCGAAATCCGGCCTTTCCGTCAGGGTGAGCGTGTCGAATCCGGAAGGAGCATCCATCCGTAACGCTCACCCGTCGACAACCCCGGGGTGACCGAGGGGATGTTTTTGAGGCAACAATAAAGAAAAAGGAAGACCATGGAAAATTACTTCAAAAAAGCGGCGGAGACGGTCTACAACGAGGCGAAGGACGACGGCCGTCTGATCCAGGGGAAGTCCCTGCAGGAACTCAAGGCGATCGCCCTGCGCCAGGACGGCGTCATCCAGACGCAACTGGGGTCGGTCGCGGCCGATTCGGAGCCCATGTCCCGCTCGGCCCCCCACACGAGAAACAGCGTCGACCACCCGTTCGGGCCGGAGGAGGAGGCCCTGGCGGAGGCGGCCGTCCGGTACCTGAAGCAAGAACGGATCGTCGCCCTCGACACGATCATCGGCGACGGCGGCGACGGCGTCACGGCCCGCTTCCTGATTCCCGAGCCCTACGCCCAGCTTGCCTATGGGCTCAAGCTCCTGTTCGAGGACAACCCGGCCGCCCGCGTCGTCGAGGACCCGACCTACACGATCCTCTTCTTCACCGACGAGGCCTTCGAGTACAACAAGTTCAAGAAGCTCAAGGACAAGGACGTCGCCGTGCGCCTCTGGATGGGGGATCGGCGCGGCGAGCAGGTCAAGATCTGCCGCAACACGATCTACCTGGGGGAGGGCAAGAAGGGGGTCTTCCAGTTCGAGGGCTGGCGGGTCAAGGCCATCGACCGGCAGGGGCTCTTCCTCCACCTGGGGGCGCGGAAGGACCACCTGTGGATCTACGACCTGGAGACGGAGCGGCCCGAGCTGCAGGGGCGGGTCACCGGCGTGTCCGGCCTGACCGCGACGGGCAAGACGACGACCCTGTGCCGCAAGCTGGCCAAGCTGCCCCGCGAGACGTCCGAGATGATCGGCGACGACGGGGGAACGCTGGGGCTCGACGGCAGCTACACCGCCTTCGAGTCCGGCGGGCTCTACATCAAGACGGAGGGGCTCGACGAGAGCCAGCCGGAGATCCTGCGGGCGGCGCTCGCGCAGGAGGCCTTCCTGGAGAACGTGGCCATCTCCCGCTACCCCTACATGCCCGACTTCAAGGACATCCGGAAGACGGGGAACGGCCGCGCCGTCATCCGCCGGGCCTACCTCGACCTCGCGAGCAAGGGCCTCCGGGCCGACAAGGTGGACACGATCATCATGCTCACCCGCAACCCGCTGGCCAACGTCATCTCGCGCCTCACCCCGGAGCAGGCGACGATGCAGTTCATCTACGGGGAGTCCATCGAGAGCACGGGCGGGAACCCCGAGGAGGCGGGGACCTTCAAGCGGGTCTTCTTCCTCGACCCCTTCGTCGTGGGCGACCGGATGGAGCACGCGCTTTTGTTCTACGACATCCTGAAGCGCAACCGCATCCGCTGCTACCTCGCCAACACGGGTTCCCTGGGCGACCCGGAGCAGAAGGTCACGCTCCGCCAGTCGCTCGCCGTCTACAGCGACATCTTGCGGGTCCAGCTCCGCTTCGGCTCCGACCCGGACCACCTGGGCTACCACTTCCCGATCAAGAGCGACCGCGCCAACATGGACCTGATGAGCGCCCACGCCCGATTCCCCGACACGGAGCGCCTGAAGCGAAAGGTCGTCGATTTCCGGAAGGGCCGCCGGGCGTACCTCGAGGCCTTCGAGGCGAAGTGGGGCGCGCTGCCCGACCCCATCCGGGAGTCGCTCCCCTACCGGCACGACCAGATCGACTTCGCCTACCTGGAGAAGGAGGCCTCGAACGGCGCGGAGTGACGCCCGATCCGGAAAGGGGATGCCTGCATGCAAAAAAACGCCCCGGGGGCCGGATGGCCGCCGGGGCGTTCGTCTGTGGCCGCCTTGGCAAGGCGGCGGTTAGGTTAGGTGTCTATTCTTCGTTGCAACCCCATGCTTCCCTAGAACTTCAGGGTCAGCTTGTGCATGAGCATGTAGTCGTCTTCAACATCGAGCGCCGCGTTGCCGTACTTGAAGTACTTGCCCGTCTTGAAGTAGGCGGCGCCTAGCATGTACTCGAGGTTGTCGTAGATCTTGTAGCTCGCGGTCAGGTCGATTTCGGACCCAATTTTCGTATTCTGGTTGGCCACTGTGGCCTCATCCGCTTTCGCGTAGGAGTAGCTCGCCCGGACGTCCAGTTTCGGCGTGGGCTTCACGCCGACATAGAGCTGGCCGAACTTGACGTTGTCCAGGTAGCTGCCGAGCGAGGCCACACCGTTCGTGCCGGCGAACTGCGTGGCGTAGTCGTCGTTGAACATCATCAGGCAGGGTTTGAAGTCGCTCCCGGCCTTCAACGCCATGCCCATGCCGCCTTCCACCTCGTCCGCCGTGCCGATATCGTCGCCCGAGCCGTAGCCGGCATAGATACCGAAGTACACGGGGGCGAGGTCAACCTTGGCATGAAAGAAGACGGCGATCTCCTCCAGATCGGCGTCTTTCCCCGCCGCTGCCGCTCGTCCGATATAACCAGGCAGAGCAAGTGCGGGCGCGCCCATCTTCGCCCTGTTGTTCCATTTGAGTTCGCCGTCGAGGTACATCCCCTCGGCCTCGATCAAGACCGGGCCGAAGTTCAGCCGGACGTACGGGTCGAATGCCGTGAACACCATCTCGAAGCCGTTGTCCAAACCGGCCAGAGCAACCCCGGTCCCAAAGGGCTTGAACGACTCATCCCGCGCATGCTGGATCATCATACCGACGTCGCCCATCTTGCCCAGCTTGTAGACGAAGCCCAGGTCGTAGATGTCTTGGTCGGCTTCACGCCACTGTCCGATGTCACCCGCGACATCCGATTCGTTGCCCTTCTCGATCGCGGCGATCAGGATCAGGTTGCCGATGGGGAGGACATACTTGATCCCCGGGCGGGTTGTGCTGCTGTTGGCCGGATCCGGGCCGAAGGCCATGAACTGCTGATAACCGACCATCCAGAGGCCGATCGCGCTCTTGAAGGTCACGTAGGCGCGCTCGAATTCGATGTTCTC
>JALNWL010000164.1 GCA_023230905.1 Syntrophales bacterium | reverse complement strand
GCCATCTCACCGACCAGGGCCAGGCGCTTGTTCTCCTCAACGGCGAGCTGCATCGCCCTGACGTCCGTTAGATCCTGAAAGATCAGGATATCGCCGATACGCTGTCCTCCCGGATCGTTCAGTGTCGAGACCGAGCAGCCGATGAGGAGCGTTCCCCCCTCCTTCGACACGAAGGAGAACTGCGGCCGCCGTTCCGACGCGCCTGAATCAGGGTCCGAGTGCCGCGCGAGGACGTCCACGAAATCGGGAAATAGATGCCCGAGGGGTCTGTTGACGACCTCGCGCGCCAGAAACCCGGTGATCCGTTCCGCACCACGGTTGAAGGATTTGACGAGACCGTTTACGTCCATCGTCAGGATTCCGGCGTCCACGGAATCAATGATGCTCTGATGAAGGATGTCGAGCTGATTGAAGGCGCTTTCCGTTTCGGCCAGCAGCGTTTGCGCCTTCCTTTCCTGCTCCACCACGAAACTGGCAAGGAAGACGATGATGAAGAAAGACGCCGAATAGATGAGGATCCGGGTAAAGACGTACCCGGCGGTGAAGGCATGGTCGGCATACGCACTCGGGGACAGCGGCACGATAAATCCGAAATGTTCGGAAACGAGGAGCAGTCCGTACAGCAGGCTGCAGACCGAGGCTGTAATCAAACCGCCTCGCCGCATCAGAAAGAGAACCGAATAGATGATGACGAGAGGATAAAATGCGGCGTGGACGCTGCGGATACCTCCCGTGATATAAACCAGGGAGGTGATCAGCAGCACGTCGGCCATGCTCTGAACGTAGACGTTGAGAATCGGCGCCCGGGTCAGCTTGAGCAGCAGGATAAAGCCAATCGTGAGCAGATAGGTGAGGATGATGATGGCATAGAGGAACGTCCGGGATATATATGGCAGGAAGGTGGTGTCCCGGACATCGATCAGCGCGACGAACCCGAGCAGGAAGGTGACGATGAACAGCCGCCAGAACATGAGCCACCGGACGCGCTGCACCAGTCTCTCGTCAACGGCCATACGGCGCACCCGAAACGGTTTTGGGTTGAAGATCCGGGGATTTCACGATATATCCCTAACAGGAAGCGGCCTCCCGTGTGAAGCGCACAGCAGGTGACCCATGCAAAGGCCTCTCATTCCGATTTGTCTGGCCCTTTCGGCCGGAATCGTCGCCGGGCATTATCATCCCGTTCTGGCCCCGGCGATTCCCCTGACCGTCCTGATCACCCTGTTGGGATTGCTGTTGGCGTTCGGCCGCCATCCTGCCGGCCGGTCCATCATCCCAGGGCTCCTGACCGTCTCGTTTTTCACCGTCGGGTTCCTGAACGCGAATTTGAATCTCGCGTTTCCCGATTCGCCTACCCATATAGCAAACTCTGCCGCTCCTGAAAAGGAAACGATTGAAGCGATGATCTGTGACGCCCCACGGATTTCTCCCGACGGGATGGATCTTGTCCTCTGCGCCCATACGATCCTCAGGCCTGGGGCCCGGCAAGCTGTCGCGGGCCGAATCCTTCTGTCCGTCGGCGTCCCCGACCGCCGTTTCCGCTACGGGGATCTCGTCCGTTTCCGGGCGATCGTCCGCACGCCGCGAAACTTCGGGAATCCGGGTGGGTTCGATTATGTCCGTTATCTGAGAGACCAGGGCGTCCGGGTGCGGGCCTACCTCCCCGATTCGAGCGGTTTGGTCGTCATGCGACGGGACCAGGGACAGCTTTTCAAGACGACCCTGGAGACGTTTCGCGCCCGCCTGAAAACCTTCATCTATGCCCATGCCGCCTCGCCCGAAGCCGAGATCATGCAGGCCTTGATTCTCGGGGATCAGGAAGAGATCCCCGAACGGGTCCGCGAGGCCTTCAATCGCACTGGCACGACCCACATTCTCGCCATTTCCGGTTTCAACATCGGCATCGTCGCGCTGGTTTTTGTCTTTCTCGTCCGGATGGCCATGAAAGCCCTTCCGAATGCGCTTCTTCGGGTGGACTCCCGAAAGGCCTCCATCCTGATGGCGATTATTCCCGTCCTGATCTTTACCCTCATCGCCGGCGCCGGGATATCCGTGGTTCGCGCCACTCTGATGGTCGTCGTCTTCATGATCGCCATCCTTCTCGACAAGGAACGGGATCTGTACAACGCACTGGCACTCGCCGCCTTCATCATTTTGATGATCCGCCCCTCCTCCCTCTACGACATCTCCTTTCAGTTGTCCTTTTCGGCCGTCCTCGCCATTCTTTATCTCACGCCCCGATTGATCTCCCAGATCCCGAAACCGCCCCCGCCCGTAAACGCGGAGTCGGCTCTCGCGGACCGGGCCCGACGCTGGATGCATTCTCGGCTGTACGCCGCCGCCCTGTTCGTCGCCGCAACCTTGGGCGCAACGCTGGGGACCCTTCCCCTGGTTCTCTATCACTTTCACCGCATCTCCCTCGTCACGCTGCCCGCCAATCTTCTTGCTACCCCCATCCTGGGGATCCTCTCGATTCCGCTCAGCACGGCGCTGATCTTTCTGGTCCCGATCGCACCGATCCTCTCCGCCTGGATCTTGAAGGTCGACGCCCTTCTGGTCCGTCTGTCCGTTACCCTGATCGAGTTCTGTGCCTCCTTTCCGCATGCCTCGGTATACCTGTTCAGGCCGAGCCTCGTCGAGATCCTCCTCTACTATGCCTGCCTGGTCCTGGCCGCCTCGATCCTTCCCGGCTCGCGGGAATCCCGTGCGTTCCCTTCCCCGCCCCGCGCGCGCCCTTTCAGCCGGTCTCGTCGCGCCGTCGTTCTCGTGATCCTGCTGATCGTGTGGGCGGCCTTTTCCGTCTCCCTCACCCTGCAACCCCTCCGATCGAATCTCCTGCGCCTTACCGCGATCGATGTCGGTCAGGGCAGTGCGACCCTGGTGCGCTTCCCCTTCGGCAAGACGATGCTGGTGGACGGCGGCGGATTCCATGATCAGAGGTTCGATGTCGGAAAGTTTGTCACCGCGCCGTATCTCTGGCATGAACGCGTTTATGACCTCGATATCTGCGTCCTCACGCACCCGCATCACGACCACCTGGCCGGTCTCCTCTTCGTCGTGCGGCATTTTCCCATAGGCGAGGTCTGGGTCGCTGATATCCCGGGTTCCGATCTTTCCTTGCCTCTTTATCGGGAGTTTCTTCGGATCGTCCGCGAAAAGAACATCCCCCTTCGACGGGTTTCCTCCGAAACGCTCCCCCGCACGATCAACGGTGTTACCCTCGCCACCATGAACCCGACTTCGATCTCACCTTCCACCGGGACGCGGGACGACGAGATGAACGACCACTCCCTCGTGATGAAACTGACCTATGGGGCGAATGCGTTCCTTCTGCCGGCGGACATTTCCGGACCCGCCGAGGCGGGGCTCCTGGACCGTCGCACCAATCTCGCGAGCGATGTCCTGTTCGTCCCCCACCATGGCGGCAGGCACTCCAGCACGGAGGCCTTTCTGCTGGGGGTGAGGCCTCACCGGGCCGTCGTTAGTTGCGGCTGGGAAAATCGCTTCGGAAATCCGCATCCGGATATCCTGGAACGGTATGCCCGCCTAGGGATCCGCCTATATCGCACGGATCTGGACGGCGCGGTGGAATTCTCCTCCGACGGACGCCGCATCGAAACGTACGCCCCCCTTTCCTGTCGAGATCCTTCACGGCATTGATTTTGATTGCCTTTTCAAACCCGATGTGTTAGTGAACCGCGTTCCAAAAGGGTGCCTCCAAGGTGACCCTCGGGAGAGAATCATGGATACGATTCAGGCGGTTCGCGGCTTCAAGGACATTCTCCCTCCGGAGACCGGCAAATGGCAGTTCATCGAGCGACTTGCCCGGGAGGTTTTCGCAGATTTCGGCTTTCAGGAGATCCGTGTTCCCATCCTGGAAAAAACGGAACTCTTCCGACGCGGGATCGGGGAAGCCACCGACATCGTCGAAAAGGAGATGTACACGTTTCTCGATCGCGGCGACGAATACCTGACCTTGAGGCCGGAAGCGACCGCGTCGATTCTCCGCGCCTATCTCGAGCACACCCTCTACGCCGCCGATCCGCTGGCCCGCCTCTTCACCATCGGGCCCATGTTCCGGCGGGAACGCCCCCAGAAGGGTCGCCTTCGCCAGTTTCATCAATTGGACGCGGAGATTCTCGGGATCGACGATCCCCGCGTGGACGCGGAGCTGATCGTCATGCTCATGCATTTTCTCGTCCGCGCCGGCCTGCCGGACATTCATCTCGAAATCAATTCCCTGGGATGTCCGGACTGCCGCCCTACGTTCCGAGACCGGCTCATCACTTTTCTCGCCGGGAAACAAACGGCCCTGTGCGAGGACTGCCGTCGCAGGATGCACTCGAACCCGCTCCGGATCTTCGATTGCAAACTCGAGGGCTGCCGCGAGCAGCTTCAGTCGGCACCGAAGATCCTCGACTCCCTTTGTTCCCCGTGCAACGCCCATTTCCAGACATTCAGGGAATACTTGAGCATTGCGGATATAACGCCTTTGATCAACGCTGGAATGGTTCGAGGTCTCGATTATTATACGCGTACGGCCTTCGAGGTCACGACGGGGGCTCTCGGCGCCCAGAATGCCGTCCTCGGCGGCGGCCGGTACAACGGTCTCGCACGCGAACTCGGCGGCCCTGACATCCCGGGAATCGGCTTCGCCATCGGCATGGAGCGGCTCCTGTCCCTGATCGAGCCGAACGGTGCGCAACTCAGCCCCGCACCGCACCTGTTTATCGCCATTTTGGGAGATCAGGCCGGGCGTATTGCGTTCGATCTCGCCAACGGTCTGCGGAAAGTCGGCATGCGCACGGAGATCGATTACGCCGGGCGCAGCCTCAAAAGCCAGATGCGGCGCGCTAACAAGCTGAACTGCCCTTACACCCTGATCCTGGGCGATCGCGAACTCGCCTCAGGCGAGGTGCAGTGGCGCGACATGCGGGGCAGTCTTCAGGAAACCCTTCCCCTGAACGGCCTTTTCGAGACCGTCCGGAGAAAATTGCTTGAGAAAGGTCAAACACTTGTCTGAATTCATCACCCAAATCAAAAGGACCCATTACTGTGGGACGCTGACGGCCGCGGACGACGGGCGTACCGTCGTACTGATGGGATGGACGCACCGGCGGCGGGATCACGGAGGGGTCATCTTCGTTGATCTTCGCGACCGCGAAGGACTTGTCCAGATCGTCTTCAATCCGGAGATCAGTCCGGACATCCACCGGGAGGCGCACCGCATCCGGAGCGAATACGTGATCGCCGTCCGGGGTCAGGTCCGGACCCGCCCGGAAGGCATGCAAAACCCCGACCTCAAAACCGGAGACGTCGAGGTGATGGTCCAAGACCTCCAGATCCTGAACGAGGCGAAGACGCCTCCGTTTCTCCTCGATTCCGAGGCGGAGATTTCCGAAAACGTCCGCCTGAAATACCGCTACCTGGACCTGAGACGTCCCGTCATCCAGAAGAATCTCCTGCTCCGGAGCATGGCCGCGTCGGAAACCCGGGACTATCTGATCGATAACGGCTTCATCGAGGTAGAAACGCCTTTTCTCACGAAGAGCACACCCGAAGGGGCCCGCGATTACCTGGTTCCGAGTCGCGTCAACCCCGGCGCCTTCTACGCGCTGCCCCAGTCCCCCCAGATCTTCAAGCAGCTCCTGATGGTGGCCGGCTTCGACCGCTACTTTCAGATCGTCAAATGCTTCCGGGACGAGGACCTGCGCGCGGATCGCCAACCCGAGTTCACCCAGATCGACTGCGAGCTGTCCTTCATCTCCGAGGAGGATGTCCTCCGGATCATGGAGGGGTTGATGATCCATCTCTTCCGCTCCGTGCTCGGAATCGAGCTCGACCGGCCGTTTCCCCGCTTGTCCTTTCACGAGGCGATGGACCGCTACGGGAAGGACGCCCCCGATGTCCGCTTCGGCCTCGAACTCACGGACCTCACCGACCTGCTGTCGGACAGCGCTTTCGTGATCTTCCAGGAGGCCTT
>JALNWL010000163.1 GCA_023230905.1 Syntrophales bacterium | reverse complement strand
GCGTCGAAGACCTTGGCGTCCTCTTCGGGGCGCTTCCAGTAGCCCTTCATGACGACCGGGCCCTTCACGCAGATCTCGCCCGCCTCGCCCTGGGGCATGATGTTGCCGTCGTCATCCTTGAGCACCATCTGGATCGAGGGAACCGGCTTGCCGACGGAATAGGTCAGCTTCTCCTCGCCGTGGCTGGGATGGGTGTAGGTGATGGCGGCGGTGGTTTCCGTCAGGCCGTAAGCGTTGAGTGGGATCACGCCGACGATCTTCTTGAAGGCCGAGATCAGCTCCGAGGGGCACGGCTGGGAGGAGACGATGGGGAGCTTGAGGGTGCTGATGTCGTACTTGCTCAGGTTGGGATGGGAAAGCTCCATGGCGTACATGGCGGGTACCTGCCCCAGCGTCGTTGCCTTCTCTTCGGAAACCAGGCGGAGGGTTTCCTCGGGATTGAAGGCGTCCATCATGACGACCTTGTTGCCCACGTTCACGTTGCAGATGATCCCCATCACGGCGCCGCCGACATGGCTGAAGGGGAGGTTCAGGACGATGATATGCCCGCGATGGTATCCGGTGGCCTCGATCTGGGCGTTCGTCAGGGCGATCAAATTCTTGTGCGTCAACTGGGCGGCCTTGGGAACGCCCGTCGTGCCAGATGTGTAGATGAAGAGGGCGGAATCGTCCTCCTGGACCGCATCCTTGGCCTTGTTCAGCACCGCCGGGTCGGGGTCGGTCAGGAACTTCTCCCAGAGGAGGACGCCTTCTTTTTCCAGATCGAAGCATACGACGTGTTTCAGCGTCGGCATCTCCTCCCGGACGGCGTCCAGATTCGCCATGAAATCCCCGCCCATAAAGGTGCTGGGCATGAACAGGACGGAGCTCTCCGAGTCGTTGACGAAGAATTTAAGCTCCGGCGCCGTGGTCCGGGCGCTCATGGGAACGCCGATGGCCCCGATCTTGGCCGCGCCGAAGTAGGCGAAGACGACCTCGGGCCATAGCGGCCCGTAGATCGCGATCCGATCGCCTCGCTGGACGCCCAGCTTCAGGAGACCCATCGCCACCCGGTCCGTCGCCTCGTCGTACTGCTTGAACGTGATCCGTCGCTCCTTGAAGACGAGCGCCTCGTTATTGGGGATTTCCTGGCTGTGCTTCTTGAAAAAATCTCCTAAAACCATGCCCAACTCTCCTTTCGTTTGTATGCTCCATTCATCGCCCGTGCAATGAACGTGTTTGCGGAAGAATCTCCGGTTCAGTTCCGGCCTTGATTGAGTACCGTTCACCTAATTTAAGGGAAACATAATGTCAAGAGAAAAAAGGCCTGTGAATAATCCGTCGGGCCCTGGAAAGTGCGGAGGTTCTGATTGTATTGCTATTACAGTATATTAGACTGTCAGACCCGGGGAGGGCCCGTCGAACGGCCGATTCGGGCCCACCCGGGGTAGAGACCGGTTCGAGGGGTGAATGGGGTTCATAAGGAACGCCTTGCCGGTCGGAACCGGAGGCGGGTGGAATCAGAACTCGATTCGCACCAGATATTCCACGTTGGGGGGTTCCCGGAGGGCGGCCGTCATCATCAGCGTCATCAGGTGACGGACCTCCGTGTACTTGTCGAATTCCTTGTGGTCGATGATGATCCAGCGGAGGGCGAGGTGGGTGTAGGACCCCAGAAACATGTACCAGAAGACACGCGGATTCACGTCCGCGCGAAACGTGCCTTCCTGTTTGCCCTCCTCGATGACCTGGCCCATCATCCGGGCGAATTCGTTCTGTTTCGGCTGGATCGCGGTCTCGTAGTACCGGCGGTTGAACAGGGTATACATGAAGTAGACCGTCATGAAGTCCCGAATGGACAGGAAGCTCAGGCCGAAGGAACGCATCAGCCGCCATAATTTTTCCGGCGGGGAGGGGCCGGCCTGCGGGTTGAAGATGTTGGAAACCCTTTCCAGATAGGCGTTCAGGTTCCTGTCGGACAGGGCGAACAGCAGGTCTTCCTTGCTCGAAAAGTACTCGTAAATCGTGCCTTCGGCCACCTGGGCCTCCTCGGCGATGGCCGCGATCTTGGCGTCGGCGTAGCCCTGCCGGGCGAAGGTCTTCTCCGCCGCGAGCAGGATCGCCTGCTGCCGGTTCGTCACGGCGGGCTTGCCCTTCGTTGTCAGCATGGGGAGGAGCAGGGCCATGATGTCGTCGAGATCCGTGCAGCTCTTCTCGATTTCGCCGGTGACGATGCTGCTGAGGGCTTCGATGTCGATCGTTCCGAAGATGATGTGCTTCATCAGTTTCATGTCGATGTCGCTCCGGAACACGCCCTCCCGGGCGCCCTCCTCGAGGATGTTGAGGAGGATGGCCTCGTATTCCTTCATCAGGCGGTACGCTTCGGACCGGTAAAAATCCTTGTTGGACCGGCACCGGAAGAGGAGATTCGTCACGTGATTGGGATGCGAATCGTTGTATTTCAGCATGTGCCAGATCATCTTGCTCAACCGGGATTTCGGTTCGATGATGCCCTGGAGATGCTCGCGCAAAAGGGCGGTTTCCTCGCGGGTTCGCTCGGCGACCACGGAAAAGATGATGTCATTCTTGCCCTTGAAGTATTTGTAGGCGAGGGAATCAGCCACCTGGGCCCGTTCCGCGATCTTCGCAATCGTCACCTCCTCGATGCTGCTCTCCAGGATGAGGGCCTCGGCGGCATCGAGGATGCGTGAACGGGTCTGCTGTTTTTTCTTCTCCATGCCTGAGCGTCCCGAAAAATTTAAAGGGTGAGATCCGCGCGACCTTTGGGGAGTCACATAACGGGCTGGTCGGACCGCACCTCTCCGACGAGGGCCGTCGCCACGCGAACGGCCTCCACGCCATCCCGGGCATAGGAAGCGCCGATCGAGGCGGCGAACCCGGCCGTCACGACGGCGCCCCCCACCATAAACTTCGCCGCCAAGCCGGCGTCCGCGGCCCGGGCGATGACATCCTTCATTCGGACCATGGTCGTTGTCATCAGGGCCGACAGCCCGATCACCTCCGGCCGGTGCTCCTGCGCGGCGGCGACGATCGCCTCCGCCGTCACGTCCTTGCCGAGATCCACGATGTCGAAGCCGTGGTTCCGCAGCATCAGGACGACGATATTCTTCCCGATGTCGTGGATGTCCCCCGCGACGGTGGCCATCAGGACCGTCCCCCGATGCGCCCGGGCGGTTCCTTCCCGTCTGAGGAGGGGTTCGAGGCGCGCGAGCGCCGCCTTCATGGCCTCGGCCGCGGCGATGAGCTGGGGGAGGAAATAGGTCTTCTTGTCATACCGGTCGCCGACCTCGACGATCGCCGGGATCAGGCAGTCGTCGACCAGCCGGTCGGCGGGGATCCCGGCTGCCAAGGCCGCGTCGACCCTCGCAACGATCTCCTCCCGGTTGCCATCGAGAATGGCCTCCCGCACCCGTTCCTCCGGAGAGCCCGGGTCGGCCGCCGGTGGAACAGGCTCCACGCTCGGCGCGGTTTGGGTCGCGTGGGCGATGTAGGCCGCCGCGTCCCGGTCCCGGCCCAGCAGGACGTCGCCCGCCCGCCGCGCATCGGCCAGCACGTCGCTCGACGGGTTGGCGATGGCCATCGTCAGGCCGGCCGCCTGGGCCATGGTGAGAAAGGCGCTGTTCAGCCGGTCCCGCTCGGGCATCCCGAAGGAGACGTTCGACAGGCCGAGCACCGTTCGGGCGCCGAACCGCTCCGCGCTCCAGGCGACGGTCTTCAGGGTCTCGGCGGCGGCCCGGGGGTTGGAGGCGACGGTCATGACGAGGCCGTCCACGACGATGTCCTCTTTGGTGAATCCGTGGCGCCGCGCCGCCCGGTAGACGTCGCGCACGATTTGTATGCGTTTTTCCGCCGTGGCGGGGACCTCGCCGCCGGCGAGCGGCAGGAGGATGAACATCGCCCCGTAGCGGGCGGCGAGCGGCAGGAGTTCGGCCATCTTCTCCGACTCGCCGGAGATGGAGTTGATCAGGGCGCGGCCGGGGTAGAGCCGGAGCGCGGCGGCGAGCGTGTCGACCCGGGCGGAGTCGAGGCACAGCGGGAGCGGCGTCGCGGCGGCGAGGAGCCGGACGACCGCGCGGATGGTTTCGACCTCGTCGATGTCGGGAACGCCCACGTTCACGTCGAGGAGGTCCGCGCCGCGCTCCTCCTGCTCCCGGGCCATCCGGCGGACGAGGGCCAGTTTGCCCTCGCGCAGCTCCTGCTGGAGCGCCTTCTTGCCGGTGGGGTTCAGGCGTTCCCCGATGACGACGAGGGGATCGCCGGGGGCGAAGATCCGGTGGGCGCGGGCGGAGCTGATGGCGGCGAGCGACCTGCGCCGGGGCGGCTGCGGCGCTACGCCGTCGAGGGTGGTGCGCAGGGCGGCGATGTGGGCCGCGGTGGTTCCACAGCAGCCGCCGATGAGGTTCGCCCCGGCGGCGGCGAGTTCCCGCGCGGCCGCGCCGAAGGCCTCCGGTGCCATGTCGAAAAGGGTCTTATCTCCGACGAGCCGCGGCATCCCGGCATTCGGTTTGGCCATAAGCGGGACGGTCGCGTAGGGCTTCATGGCGGCGATCAGGGGGACCATCGCTTCCGGCCCCGTCGAGCAGTTGCACCCCACGGCGTCCGCGCCCAGGGCCTGCAGGGTGATCAAGGCGGTCACCGGGTCCGTGCCGTTCAGCGTCCGGCCGTCCGCCTCGTACGTCATGGTGACCATGACCGGCAGGCGGCAGATCTCCTTCACCGCGATGAGCGCCGCCCGGGCCTCCTGGATGTCGAGCATCGTCTCGATGACGAAGAGGTCGACGCCGCCTTCCAGAAGCCCCGCCGCCTGTTCCCTGAAGATGGCCACCGCCTCGTCGAAGGGCAGGTCGCCGAAGGGCTCCACGAAGCGGCCCGTCGCGCCGATGTCCCCGGCGACGAGCGCCCGCCTTCCCGCCGCCCGCCGGGCGAGGCGGGCGAGGTCCCGGTTGATCGCGTGGACGTCGGTGTGCCCGTACGGGGCGAGCTTCGGACGGCTGCCGCCGAAGGTGCACGTGTAGAGGATCGCCGCGCCGGCGTCGAGATAGGCGCGGTGAATCCCGCTCAGGGTGTCGGGGTGCGCGAGGCACCACGCCTCCGGAGAGACCCCCGCGGGCATGCCGACACGCTGGAGTTCCGTTCCCGTGCCCCCGTCGAGGATGGCGAGGCCGTCCCGCCAGAGGCCGCGAAAGGTCTTGCGCCTAGACATGGCGACCTCCCGGGGGGCGCCGCGCCGCGGCCGCAATGGGTATTTCATTGAAAACACGGTTATATTCCACGGATGGAGGATTCCTTTCCCGACAGCGTCTCATAACCGGATCGACCGGCCTTGTCAATCCTCATCTTCCGCACCGGTCCGGTCGCCGGTGTCGCAGACAGGCAAAAGCCCCATAACCCCCGTGGGTTATGGGGCTCGCGAATTTGAATGTGGCCGGGTTCGGCGGCGCGTTGCCGACCGATCCACCGTTTCGATGATTGCCCAGTGCGGCGGAGCCACCGCCCTTCCATCATCGTGCGAGGCGTCTTCAGGAGCGCTTTCCCGGTCTCGATTGACTCGGGGGGTTCCTTCCCGGCGACGGGCGCCCGCGGACCGCCCCGCCGCACGACGGTCTACCGGCGCGCCAAAACCTTTCCCCTGACCCCCAGCACGACCTCGTTCAGGGGGATCGTCACGCCCGCCCGTTCCATCCCCTTCCGGACGATCGCGGGCAGCCCCGCGCAGCAGGGCACCTCCATGACGGCCGTGGTGACGCTCCTGACGCCGGCGGTCTTGAAAATTTCGGTGAACTTTTCCACGTACGCATCGACGTCGTCGAACTTCGGACAGCCCATCATCACCACCTTCCCCTTCAGCCAGTCCCGGTGCAGGGTTGGAAAGGCGACGGCCGTGCAGTCCGCCAAGACCAGCAGGTCAGCCCCTTTCAGGAAGGGGGCGTTCGCGGGAATCAGCCGAATCTGGATCGGCCAGTGCGTCAGCGCCGACTCCTCCTCCGGCCCCCGCCCGATCTGCGCGGGCCGGTTGGCCGCCTCGCAGGCGGCGGGCGATGCGAAGAGCTGGACGTGCGTCGACGGGCATCCACACGGCAGCACGGCCTTTTCCCGCTCAGCG
>JALNWL010000162.1 GCA_023230905.1 Syntrophales bacterium | reverse complement strand
TCAGTTATGGTTTCCGGATGGACACTAACTAATATGTAACTGCTCGGCCTGCTTCTCGGTGAATTCGTGACGCCTTCTGGCCGCGTCCCTCAAATCATCCTGAGATGTGATATTGTACCTGTCGAATACGTTCCGCGTTTTATGACCTGAGATCGTCATTGCCACGCGCTCCGGAATGCAAGCCCGGACCATATTGCGGATGGCGCTCCTCCTTAGGTCGTGGAACATTGTGGAAGCAATAGCCGCCCACACGAAAAAAGTGTCCGCTTAGTCCGTAATTTTCCAGCGATCGGCGTGTCGGCTAATTTGCCAGCCTTTCTTCCAGCAGGTTGATGAAAACCAGCGTCCAGGCCGGCACATACGTGATCCAGATCTCGTTCTCCAGCCAGGGAACGTTGGTCTGCATGCCCGGATAGAACATGACGAACGCCACCCCCATGTCCGAAAGCAGCATCAGGAATCCGGCCATGGCAAACCGGACAGCCACTTTCCGGGTGTAGAAGCCCCGGTGAATGACGCACAGACCATTCCAGGCCATGAAGCTGACAATGAAGGTGAAAAAGATGGCAAAATAGAACATCGGCCCTTTAATCAGAGGCAGCAGGACATACAGGACCGGGCTGATGACGACGAATACCGGCAGCAGCATCAGCAGGTCTGGCTTCCCAAAGGCAAACCCGCGGGTGAACAGCCAGATAAGGGTTGAGTAGGCGCAGATGAAGCCGATCATTCCGAACACTTTTACGAACAGATCATCTTTCGTAAACATGGGCAGGGTTCCCAGGAAGACGAGAAAGAAGTCGCCGACGGCGATAAACAGGATCGCAAGGCCCACGATCCGGTGCAGGCGACTGGGGCGCGGCGCCATCAGTGATCCGGCGGCCAGGGACAGAATGACCATGTAGAGGACGACGCCCATGATCGCAAAGTTGTCCGCCAGAAGGTGCTGCAGGTAGAGGATGCCGCAAAGATCGACCATTAACATGATAAAGACCGTTCTCTGGATCTGGTTCATGCTTGCCTCCTTTGTCTGATGTGATTTACCGCACCTCCGCCATTTTCATCTCTTCTGAGGGATACGGCGTCAACATGGACTTCAGTCGCTCGGGATCGGGGTTTCCTCCGATCCAGTCCGCTTCCCGATCCTTTGGCAGGATGACCGGCATGCGGTCGTGGATGGGCCTGATCAGGTCATTCGGCTCGGTGGTGATGATCGTGCAGGAATGCACCTGCTGACGGTCGGGACCCATCCATGTCTCGTAGAGACCGGCGAATCCGAACGGCTCCTCGGAGCGGAGGCTGAAATAAAAAGGTTGTTTGGTGCGGCCGGATTTTTGCCATTCATAGAAGCCGTCGGCCACGATCAGGCAACGGCGCTTCCGGAAGGCCTGCTTGAAGCTCGGCTTCTCGGCAAGCGTCTCCACCCGGGCGTTGAACATTCTGCTGCCGATGACCGGATCCTTGGCCCACGACGGGATCAGTCCCCAGCGGAAATCCACGAGGATGTTCCGGTCCTCCTTGCGGATGACGGCCAGGATGTTCTGGCCCGGGGCGATGTCGCTTCCCGACCGCCATTCACAGGCGACACCCTGGATATCGAATGAATCGACGATCACGCTTAAGTCCGTCAACAGAACAAATCGTCCGCACATCCGTCGATCCTCAGATCCCCGGTTATACGTCGCCCGGGTTTGCATGCATTCTTTTTGATGACTTCGTGGCGGGCTGCCTGGCGATGATCCTGATTCATCGAGATCCCCGACCCGCAATCTCTGACCTTCTGATGCTGGATTTCCGGCGATTATCCATGATCCGGGGGGGTGCTGTCAATGACCAGAAAGGGCACCGGGAAGGTCTCTCGGCAGCGCATTCTGCGGTGGCGGAAAGCGGGGTCGAGGAGGCATGTTTCCACTTTTCAGGAAATCTTTCTCGGTGCCTTTGCGCGGCGGCAGATCGCATAATATCCCTTGACAAGCAAAAACAGCCCCCCCTATAGTTCCCTTACCAAAACGGACGTTTTCATCCATATTTATCAGGGGGACGCATGGATCAGGAGAAAAACGCAGTCATTCAGAAGCTGACGCCGGATGAGCTTTTGGACGTCATCGGCGTGACGCCGGCCGATAATGTGGAAGGCATTCATACGGCGCTGCCCTGGAAAAGCAAAGCGATCGGCAATCAAGTCAGAAGCCTGTTCGGCTATCAAAGAATTCTGAATGCCGTCGGCAAGGATATTTTTACATTCGGCCCCCTGGCCATGGCCGCCTCATGGCAAAGCGCGCTTCTTGAGACGGTGCTCCGGCCCATCAAGGCCTCCGCCCGCCTGGCGGTTGGCGCATCCAGAAATCCCGACGCGATTGCGGATGTCAATGGCTGGATCTACAAAAGCTACTCCCGCCTGCTCTACACGCTGACCGGTTTCTTTATCAAGGATGGCCGCTTCGATCGCGAAAAGGCCCGGATGATCTGCACGACCGAAAAGGGCCGAGCCTATCTGATAAACTACATGGAAGAGTTCTCCCAGCTGGAACATCAGTACAATAACATCGGCATGACGCGCCTCAAGGCGATGAAGGAGCTTTTGAAATGCCTGCTGGTCCTCCTCACGGAAGAACCCTTTGCCCGGGGCGATCTGCCCTTTGCCCAGACCGATTCGAATGGAAACGTGATCCCGTCGTTCGAGGAATACCTGAGGGAAAACTATCGGCGGCTGGAAAATCTCCATGCGGAAAATGCATTCGATATCAAAGAATTCTCCGAGAGAAAAACCGGCGGCGAACTCGGCTGCCAGGCGTATGAATTTGTGGAGGGATCCGAATTGCATCGGGTCCGGTTACGCTATTATCCGATCCCTCAAGGGATTAAACCCAACGGGAAGATCATCTACATGGTCACCCCGCTCATTAACCGGCCGGAGCTGTTCGATCTGGCTTGCGACAAATCCGTTGTCGAAGCGCTCCTCAAAAAAGGCTACATGATCTACCTGGTCGACCACGGTAATCCGGGTTGGGAAGAAACCGAACTGGGGTTGGACTTTTACGGGAAAACCATCCCCGATCTCTACATCGACCTGATTAAAAAACGTCATCCCCAAAACGAGATCTATATCATGGGGTACTGCATGGGCGGCACGCTCATCCTGCCTTATCTCGCCCGGCGGGCCGAGGAGCGGATGGCGGCAGGCCTCCCGATGGATATCCGGAAAATCGCGTTAATGGCTTCGCCGGTCAAGTTTGACGATGGAGACAGCGGGCATGGCCCGATTCGAACGCTGATCCGCCGCGATTACGATCCTTATCTGATGAAAGAGCTTTTTGGTGCGGTCAATATCCCGCCGCAAATCATTGAAGCGGGGATGAATGAAATTCAGCCCGGCGTTCAATACACGGTCGTCCTGGGTTTTTACGGTCGTGCCGTGAGCAGGGAAGCCATCCTTGACGCCGCGCCCTTTCTCTTCTGGCTGACGCGCGGAACCAAATTCCCCATTCACTGCCACATTGAGTGGATCCAGAAGATCTTTCTCGGAAACGAGATTTTCGAAGGGAAATACGCCCTTCCTTCCGCTAACCCCAAATTCGACGGCAAACCGGTGAATATGAAGATCCTGAAGAAGGCGGGCGTGGCCATTTTCGATTATCGGGGATCGCGGGATCCCATCGCGCCGGCCGGATCATGCGTGGCCAGCGAGACCTGGGGGCAGGTGAATCACGGTAAGATCCGGCTTCCCAAGGGGCCGGTCAACCGGACCATCGAGAAGAATATCGGGCATATCTTTGTTGTCAGCCGCAAACACCTGGCGGACTATTTGAAGGATGTCGAACGCTTCTACCGGGACGAGAAGCCTTCTTGAGTTAAGGCCCCTGCCCTAAGCGCCCGAATCACCGCATACTGCGTCCATGATCTCGGCGATATCCTTGATGGCCAGCTCGTTTTCCAACCCCTCTGCCTTGAGGGCGTCCTCCAGCATCATCATACAGACAGGGCACGACACCGCCAGAATCTTTGCTCCCGTCTCGCGAGCTTCCATGACCCTGATCCTGCTCGGGGTGCTCTCCCCACCCCCGAGGATATCCGTGTAGAAGTTGCCGCCACCGCCACCGCAGCAAAAAGCGTTTTCCTTCGCTCTCTCCATTTCGATCAGCTCGATCCCGGGAATGGCGGTCAGAATCTCCCTCGGCGCGTCGTATTCGTGATTGTACCTGCCTAGAAAACAGGGGTCATGGTACGTGACTTTCGTCCTGAATCCTCCGGAAACATCCAACGCGCCGCTTTTGATCAGATCCCGGAAGAGTTGCGTGTAATGGAATACCTCAAATTCATCGGAGTAGCTATTTTTCAAGGCATGATATGAATGGGGCGAGAGGGTGACGATCTTTTTGACTCCGAGTTCCTTGAATGTCCGGGTATTTTCCTCCTTCAGGAATTCGAACAAGCCTTTTTCGCCGAGCATGTCCACTTCATTTCCGTCGCAGATCTCCCTGCTCCCCAAGATTCCGAAGGAAAGACCGGATTTCAACAGCACACGGCCCAACGCCCGGGCGGCTTTCTGGCTGACGGTGTCGTATGATCCGACGCAACCGACGTAATACAGAAATTCATCGCCTTTTTCATATTGCCGGATTCCTGTATTTTCAGCCCAATGGCCCCTGTTCTCCTTCAGCTCCCGATACGGGTTGCCGTAGTCGTAAACATTTTTCAAGAACTGGCTGACCATCGGGGGCACGAGCTGTTTCTCCACCATGGCCTCCCGTGCCGCTTTCAGAACGTGGACGATGTCCTCATGAAACTGAAATCTGCATTCCTCGCTGCAATTCCGGCACAGGGTGCAGGAATACAGGATCTCGGACAGGTGTTTGCTGGGCTTGAGTTTTTCCTTCACCAGGGCGGCATGGATCAGCCACATCAGCCCCCCGGGGGAATAACTTTCTAAACGGACCTTGTTATACATGGGGCAATTAAACCCCACGTAAGAATAATCGCTGGTAAATTTGCAATAGCCGCATCTGAAGCATCTGTGGATCATGCCTTCGTAATCTGCAAGTGCCATTTATTCACTCCAATTTCCAGGGTTCATGATCGCGTTCGGATCCAGCGCCCTCAGCACCCTTTTCATGAGTTCAATTGTGTTGGGATCCATCCTCTGCATCATCAACCGCTGCGCCGGTGCTTCAGCCTTCCATAGAACCCCCCCCACGTCCAAGATCATTCTGTTCGTTTCATCGATTGCCTTCCTGACTTTCTCGACATCCTCATCGTCGGCGCGATTCAGACAATATGCGAGACCGCACATCATGCTGTGTCCGCCTGTGAGGAGTTGATATCCAAGAAGGTAAGGCTGTCCATACTTGTGGGCGATCTCCACCGATCTGCTCGATGCTTCGGGAACCTTCTCTATCGGCACGATCCCTCCCGTATATTCGAAACCGCCCCCCTGTTTCGTATCCGCCGCCATGACGCCCAGGGTAACCGGAGGCACAGGCAATCTGGCTTCACGCATTCGTTCGGCGTGTTTTCCTTCCACAAGCGTGATCTTCCCTTCATATTTGCGTAAAAGCTCTTTATGGAGTTTGATCTTGAGTGCAAATTCCTCCTCATCCTGGGCGGAAACAATGGGGACATAAAGGATGCCCTGTGCCCATGGAGGCCATTCCTGCGATATGATGAACAGATTGTCTAGAAGGTTGAGTTGCGTGATGTCGAATATGAAATCGGGCAGCAGATCGAGTTCGTTGGAGGTGAAGGTCAACAGATCCCGGAACTTCGGTTTTGGAAGAAGCTGGAGAGAGATCTTGGTGATGATGCCGGTTGTCCCGAGCCAGCCGATGAATAAACCCATCAGGTCCGGAAGCGGGTCCCGGGTGAACCAATGCGGAGAAACGGAACAGGATCCGAGTTTGCAAACCTCGCCGGTTGGCAGCACGACCTCCATCCCGTTGACCATTTGCGAATTGATCCCGCGTGAGACACTGAGATGACCATGCCCCTGAATGACGACATTTCCGACAATGGTCGCCATGGGGGGAGCATCGGGCATTGAATGTTCAAGATGGGGATAATGCTTGTTAAGATGAGAATGGAGGGCCCCTTGCGTGACGCCTGCTTCG
>JALNWL010000161.1 GCA_023230905.1 Syntrophales bacterium | reverse complement strand
TGGGAGATCGATTTCTTCGGCCGCATCCGCAGCCTGAAGGACCAGGCGCTCGAAGAATACCTGGCCACGAATCAGGCCCGCCGCGGCGCCGAGATCGCGCTCGTGGCCACGGTCGCGCAGGCGTACCTGGTGCTCGCCGCGGACCGGGAAACCCTCAAACTCGTGGCCTCCACCCTGGAGGCACAGGAGGCCTCCTACGCCCTGATCCGGAAACGGCGCGACGTCGGCCTGGTGTCCGATCTGGACCTCCGCCGGGCACAGAGCCAGGTGGAGGTCGCCCGGGGGGACGTCGCCCGCTACACGCAATGGGTCGCACAGGACGAGAACGTGCTCGGACTGCTGGTGGGCGCCCCGATCCCGCCGGCGCTCCTGCCTGTGGACCTGGACGGCGTCCGTCCGCCCCGGGAGGTGTCCCCCGGACTGGCTTCGGAGACCCTCCTGTCCCGCCCGGACATCCTGGCGGCGGAGCATCGCCTCAAGGCGGCCCATGCCAACATCGGCGCCGCCCGGGCGGCCTTCTTCCCCCGCATCTCCCTGACGGCGGCCTTGGGCACCGCCAGCGCCGACCTGTCCGGCCTCTTCAAATCCGGCTCGGGCGCGTGGAGCTTCGCCCCGCAGATCGTGATGCCGATCTTCGACGCCCGCACATGGTCGGCCTACACGGTCACCCAAGTGGAGAAGGACATCGCCGTGGCCCAGTACGAGAAAGCGATCCAGGCGGCCTTCCGGGAAGTGGCGGACGCCCTGGCCACGGCGGGCACGGTGAACCGGCAGATCGCGGCGCAGCGCTCCCTGGTCGAGGCGGTCGCGGAAACCTACCGCTTGTCCCAGGCGCGCTACGACCGGGGCGTGGACAGCTCTCTGGCCGTCCTCGATGCGCAGCGCTCGCTCTACGCGGCGCAGCAGGGGCTGATCGCCCTGATCCATGCCGGCCTGGCCAGCCGGGTCACCCTCTACAGGGTCCTCGGCGGGGGGGCATGAGGGATCCGAAGCCCCCCGGAATGAAAACGGAGTGGGAGCTGACATGGAGGCGACGAGGCAGCAAGCAAAAGGCGCCGGATCGTTTAAATGGTTTCCCCCGGCCGTGAAAATCCTGTCCCGGTATGCGCTGCGGCACAACCTGCTGAGCATCGCCTACGCCATCGCCCGCCTGTACTTTCTCACCATCCGGATCGAATCCGTCAACGAAGACGAGTTGGTGCGGTATCTAAAGAGTGGGAACAAGGCGATTGCAGCCATCTGGCATCAGCGGATCATCGCCTCGGTCGGCTACGCGGACCGTTTCGCCCAATTCGAACCGTCCGTCATGATCAGCGCCAGCCGCGACGGCGACCTGATTGCCGACGTCTACCGACGGATGAAGTTTCGACCCGTGCGGGGTTCCTCCACGCTGCACGGGAAGGAGGCCCTGACCGCAATGGTCGGGGATCTGAGGGACCACGCCTTCGCCGTGCACGTCCTGGACGGTCCGAAGGGCCCCCGGGGCGTGGTGAAACCGGGGCTGATCGCCCTCGCGAGAAAGTCCGGCGTTCCCGTCGTCCCCGTTTACATCTCCATGAGCCGGGCGTGGATCCTCAAGAGTTGGGACGGCTGCCTGGTGCCCAAACCCTTCAGCAAGATCGTGATCCGGTGGGACGGTCCCCAGGCCGTTGCCTCGGAGATGGATGAGCGGACATTCGAGGAGGTTCGAGGGGGGATCGAAGCGCACATGCTGGAAAACCAGCGCGCAGACGACCGTCGCTTCGGATGGACGGACCTCATCTGAGGCCTGGCGGGCAGCGGCCCCTGTGCACCGCGCCCGGGAGATCGAGGCGACGGAAGGCGGGTGCGCGTTACAGGGCCTTGACCGTCATCCCGCCGTCGATGACAATCGTGTTTCCCGTGATGAACGAGGCCTCGTCCGAGGCGAGAAACGCCACGACACCGGCCACGTCCTCCGGAACGCCGAGGCGGCGCATGGGGATGCCCCGGATCGTCTTTTCCCGGTATTTCGGGTCGGCGATCAGGGGGGCCAGCATGTCCGTCTGGATCGGACCGGGGCACAGGGCGTTTACGGTGACGCCGAATCGGGCCAGTTCGATGGCGTTGGCGCGGGTCAGGCCGATGACGCCCGCCTTGGTGGAGCTGTAAACGGGCAGAAGCCCCGAACCTCGGATGCCCTCGACGGAAGCGATGTTGACGATCCGGCCCCGGCCGCTTTTCTTGAGGTGCGGCGCGGCCGCCCGGGTGGCCCTCAGGACACCGACCAGGTTGACGGCATAGGTGTGTTCGATGTCCCCATCGGCGACCTGCTCGATGAACCCGGCCGCGCCGACGCCGGCGTTGTTGACGAGGCAGTCGAGACCGCCCCAGGCGGCCACCGTTTCGGCGACCATCCGGTCGATGTCCCCCCGCCTCGCCATGTCCACGGTCAGGGCCAGGGCCTCGCCGCCGGCCTGACGGATCAGGGCGGCGGTCTGTTCGTTCTTGTCCGTCCGGATGTCCGCCACCGACATCCGGCATCCTCCGGCCGCGAGCCGGACCGCAATGGCCCGCCCGATGCCGCCGCCCGCCCCCGTCACCAGGGCCCGCACCCCTGCAAGACTTCGCTCCATACGCGCCTCCCCCCTGATCTCAGGCTTACGCCGTACCGTGAACGGGCAAGCCTGTCAAGGGGGCAATTCGTAAAATCTGCTTGTCAAACGGGCCACAACCTGTTAGTAAACAGCCGCATTTTTCCTGTGGATTCAGGCCGCCAAAGGCGGTCTGCACGGAAACGAAGGAAACACGGCATGGGCGAGGGCCTTTCCGACTACACGAAATTCTGCGTCGACCTGAGACGCCACATGTGGATGGCCGGTGTGGAGACGGAACTGAGGCGGCTGATTTGGCAGATCGCCGTCACGGGCAAGTACATCTCCGCCAAGATTCACGAATCCAACCGGAAGCTGGCCGGCTTCCGGAACATGTACGACGAGGACCAGCTCGCCCTGGATCGCAGCTCCGACGAGATTCTGAAAAACCAGCTCCAGTTTTCCGGCTTCGTCCGGGAGTACGCATCGGAGGAACAGGACGCCGTCGTTCCGATCGGTCATGGAAACGAGCAGTACTTCGTCACGGCGGACCCGCTCGACGGATCGTCGCTCGTCGACACGAACCTGTCGATCGGCACGATCATCGGCATCCACCGCGAGTCGATGTTCTGCGCCGGCAAGCAGTCCATGGTCGCCGCCCTCTACATCACCTACGGACCGCTCATCACGATGGTCTATTCCGCCGGCAAGGGGACCCATGAGTTCGTGCTCAACCGGGAGGGGGAATATGTCCTGTCGGAGGAAAATATCCGCCTGAAGGAGAAGGGGTCGATCTACAGCCTGGGCGGATTGAGAAAGGACTGGTCTCCGGAGCACCTGAACTTCGTGGAGTCCCTCGAGGCCGAAGGGTACAAGCTGCGTTACAGCGGGGGCTTCGTTCCGGACATCAACCAGATCCTCATCAAGCGGGGGGGCGTCTTCGCCTATCCGGGGCTGCGGAACAGCCCGAAGGGGAAGCTCAGGCTCCTGTTCGAACTCCAGCCCATGGCCTTCATCATGGAGCAGGCCGGCGGCGCCGCCACCGACGGAGCGACGGACATTCTCGCCATCCCGGTCCAGGATCTGGAGCAGCGCTCGCCCGTCTACATCGGCAGCCGGTTCGAGGTCGAACGGGCAAAGGAATATCTGAATGCAAAAAACGGGCGATAGGCAACAGGAGAATGGCCGGAGATCAAGGGCAGACGGACCCGGGATGTCCGGGCTTTCGTCGGAGCGTCGCCTGTCAGAGGTTATCGTTCATGAGGTATGACCGTGTGGACGCCCTGAAGGAGGGTGTGCGGGACAGTCTGGCGATCGACGCGGGCGAGGTCCGGGTTCTGGACGAGCAACGTCTGCGGGACGCCGAGATCGTCCGTCTGGTCCATACCGCCGTTTTCGGAACCGACACCGTCGTCCGGCAGGCCGCCCGATGGCTGATCCGCCGGGCCGGGGCCGCCCTCGGGATCTTCCCGTCGTCGATCCAGCCCCTGTATGAGGCCATGGGGCGCGAAGCGGTTTCGGGCTTCACCGTGCCGGCGATCAACATCCGCGCGCTTACGTTCGATGTCGCCCAGGCGGTCCTGAGGGCCACGCTCGCGGGACAGGTCGGACCCGTTCTCTTCGAGATCGCCCGCTCCGAGATCGACTACACACGGCAGCGGCCGGAGGAGTATACGGCCGCCGTCACCGCCGCCGCCATCCGGACGGGCTATCGGGGGCCGCTCTTTCTCCAGGGGGACCACTTCCAGGTCAACGCGAAAAAATACGCGCAGGATCCGGCCGCGGAGGTCCGCGCCGTCAAGGATCTCATCTGGGAGGCCATTGAGGGCGGGTTCTACAACATCGACATCGACACCTCGACGCTCGTCGATCTGTCCCAGGCGACCCCGGCGCGACAGCAGGCGACGAACTACACGCTGGCCGCGGAACTGACGACGGTGATCCGGGATCTCGAACCGGCGGGGATCACGATCTCGGTGGGCGGGGAAATTGGCGAGGTGGGGGGAAAGAACAGCACCGTGGAAGAGCTGCGCGCCTTCATGGACGGGTATCGGGCGGTCCTGCGGGAAGCCGGGACGGACCTCGCGGGCATCAGCAAGATCAGCGTCCAGACCGGCACGGCGCACGGGGGCGTTCCCCTGGCGGACGGCAGTGTCGCCAAGGTCAAGATCGACTTCGACACGCTGGCGGAACTCTCCCGGGCGGCCCGCCGCGAGTACGGCCTGGCCGGGGCGGTTCAGCACGGCGCCTCCACCCTGCCGGACGAGGCGTTCGACCGCTTCCCGGCGGTGGGAACGGCGGAGATCCACCTGGCCACGGGATTTCAGAACATCCTGTACGACAGCCGGCACTTTCCCGGCGCGCTCAGGGACCGCATCTACGGCTATCTGAAGGCGGAGCTGGCCTCCGAGCGCAAGGAAACGGATACGGACGAGCAGTTTTTCTACAAGACGCGCAAGAAGGGCTTCGGTCCGTTCAAGAAGGATCTCTGGGACCTTCCGGAGGCCGTTCGTCAGGCCCTCGGGGAGGAGCTGGAGCGGCAGTTCGCCTTCCTGTTCGGAAAATTGCGGGTGACGGACACCCGGGCCCTCCTGGACCGGACCCTCCGGCCCGTCGACGTTCCAACGGGGGTTCCGGCGGCATGGCGCGCTTGACGGTAAACCTGTTTCGGTCGGTTCCCGCGGACCGGCGGCACCGCGTCGCCTGGACCGACCCGACCGGCGAAACGGTCTGGCTGGCCGTCCACATGGACTGAGGATATTCGAACGCCCGGGACCACCCCGGCGCGTTCGCTGGATCGAAAGATCGATATTTCGGAAAGGGTATGGGATAAGCAAGGTTATGGACGAAGAGAAACAAGCGCAGGTCAACACGGAACCGGAAGAAGAAAAAAGTTTTGCCGAACTCCTGGCGGAAACCTCTCCCGATCGCGGCCGTCTCCGGCCGGGCGAGCGGGTGGAGGTGACGATCGTCAAGATCACCTCGGAATGGATATTCCTCGATTTGGGGGGCAAGAGCGAAGGGTATCTGGACCGGTCGGAACTGCTCGACGCCGAGGGAAACCTCACCGTGCAGGAGGGCGATACGATCCGGGCCTATTTTCTGTCGGCCAAGCGCAACGAGAAGCTGTTCACCACGAAGGTGAGCAGCGGGGAGGCCGCCCGTTCCTACATCGAGGACGCCTGGAAGAGCGGGATCCCTGTCGAAGGCGTCGTGGAAAAGGAGGTCAAGGGCGGCTACGAGGTCCGCATCGGGGGATCGCTCCGGGCGTTCTGCCCGCACTCCCAGATGGGCATGCCGCGCCAGCCCCAGACGGAAAGCCCCGTCGGCAAGACCCGCACCTTCCGGGTGGTGGAATACGGGTCGCGCGGCCGCAACATCATCGTATCGCGCCGGTCGATTCTCGAGGAGGAGGACCGCCAGCGGAAGGAGGCCCTGAAGGACACCCTGACCGAGGGGATGACCATTCGGGGAACCGTCGTTTCCCTCCAGAAATTCGGGGCATTCGTCGATATCGGCGGCATCCAGGGGCTTTTGCCCATCTCCGAGATCGGCTGGG
>JALNWL010000160.1 GCA_023230905.1 Syntrophales bacterium | reverse complement strand
TCTCGATCCCTTCCGGCAGGAAATCCCGAAAATGCAAGCAACGCTGCCTGATCTCGCAATTTATTGTTTCTCCGACGCACGGCGTTTCAGGGAATGATTTCCCCGAGCGTCTTTTCAACATGGGCCCTGTTCTTACTGCCGAGATGCTCCAGAACGGGCCATATCTTCGTGACCGCCCAGGGCCAGCACATAATCGCCTTCGAAAACACGCCCGTGGAAGCCGGCACATACACCTCGGCCCGGTTCTTTATGATGGCTTTCAGGATCGCCCGCGCAACAACCGAAGGGGCCTGCGGCTGCGACAGGAAGGTCAGGGGCGAACCGCCGTGGCTGGCCTCGTACTTCAGCATGGGCGTCGCAACCGAATCGGGGAAAATCGCCGAAACGCCGATGCCGTATTTCTTGAGCTCGATGCCGATCGTCAGGCTGAAGCCCCTCAAGGCGAACTTGGTGGCTGTGTAGATCGCGCTATAGGTCTCGGGCACGATGCCGGCCATCGAAGAGACGGTCACGATGTGTCCGCCGCCCGATTTCTTCATGACCGGAATGACCTCTTTTGAACAGGTGATGGCGCCCATCAAGTTGATTCTGAGCTGCTTTTCGATATCTTCATAGGCGCAGTCTTCGAAAAGCGCGGGCATGATGATGCCGGCAGTGTTCACCAGGATGTCCACCGTACCGAAGCGCCCCGCGGATTCGTTGACAAGGGCTTGAACCCCCGCACGGTCGGTGATGTCGCACACAATCCTTAGCGCATTTCCCGACAGGCCGGCGGCGGTCTTTTCCAATCCCTCGGCATGGATGTCCGTCAGCGCAAGGTTTATTCCGATGCCGTCGAACAGCCTCGCCACCTGAGTGCCGATACCGCCCGCCGCCCCGGTGATGATCGCCGTCCTGCCTTTCAGATTCTTCATGATCGCTCCTTCCGCATCGAGTCCATGTCAGTCCGTGCGCCGGATGACGGCCCCGGCGAGGACATCCTTTTTAAACTCGCCGGCATATAAAACGCTGTGTCCGTTGATGATCACATGCTCTATCCCTTCCGGGTAAACACAGGGGTTGTAAAAATCCGCCCTGGTGCCGAGCCTGTCAAAATCGAAAACGGTGATGTCGGCACAGGCGCCTTTTTTAAGCACGCCGCGGTTCTTCAGCCTCATGATTTCCGCGGGCCGGGCCGTGGTCTTGCGCACCGCTTCTTCGAGGCTCAGCATCCGCTTTTCTTTGGCGAAAAACGAGATGAAACGGGGGAAACAGTCATAGAAGACATGCGACGGCCTGCCGATGGGCCTCAGGATGGTGTCCGTCGCGGGAACGGAATCGGGATGCAGGAATCCCGACCACATCGAGCGGAAGGCAAATGGGTCGTCGGGCTCCAGGGGCGTATGGAAAACCATGACCTGGCCCATCTCCTCGATCAGCAGGTCGCACAGGGCGTCGAAAGGTTTTTTGGAAAGCGCCTTGCCGATCTCGACGAACGTCCGCCCTTCCATCCAGGTGTTGTCCGGGTTCATGACGGCCATGACCCTGAGGCCTTCCCAGCCGGTCATCTTCAGATAGTTGAACGACCAGGTGGCGCCTTCACTGTGCGGCCAATCGGGTTCCACATGGAAGATGTCATGGAGCACCCTTTTTCTGAAATCCCCGTCCGCAAGCCTGGCCAGGGCCTCAGCCTTGCTGCCCTGAGATACATAGGGCGGCAGGAATGCAAACAGCTCTGTAAAGCCCTGCGAGGTCGGCACGAGGTCGAAGGCGATGTCGACGCCATTGCGGCGCTTGGCGTCGATCAATCCGATGATGCCATTCAGGCCTTTTTCTATGGGGATGGGGATGTTCAGCCTGTTATAGGCGTATGACCCCAGCCTGACGGCGGATCGGGTTATCCATCCCAGCCCCTTGGAATAGGGCTGCCAGTAGAGGTGTGAGATCTGCACCGGGATGTCGCAGCGCATTCCCACGGCGCTGACTTCGTCGATGGCCTTGTCGATCGTATGGGAATAGCTGCGCATGTGGGAAGTGAAAATGCCGCCACGGCGCTTCAAGATTGCACCCAGCCCCGTCAATTCGGCCGTGTCGCTCTGCAGGCCGGGAAAATACTGCAGACCGGTCGAAAGTCCCAGGCAGCCCATGCCCAGGGCCTCTTCGAGATAGCCCTCCATGGCTTTTTGCTCGTCTTCGTGAAGCAGCCTTGTCACCAGGCCCGAGGCGGCTATCCTCAACGAGCCGTGGCCCGCAAGCGTGCCCAGGTTGACGAGCAGGCCCTGATCTTCGAGTTTCTCAAAGAACTCCGCGGGGGAGGTCCAGGTGATGATGTCCTTCTGGGATCGACCCGAGAGGTTTTCCAGATAGGTCAGCGTCATGTCCCGGTTTCGTGCGGGGATGCTGCAACTCGAATAGCCGCAGTTGCCGCCGATCACGGTTGTCACGCCCTGCATGACCAGCGGCTTGAGCCTTTCGGAATGGTCCTGGCCCACCACCGAGAAATCTACGTGGGAATGGATGTCGACGAAACCCGGGCAGACGATCTTGTCTTGCGCATCGATGACGGTTTTTGCCGAAGCGGCGGCCAGGTCACCTATTTCGCTGATGATGCCGTTATTGATGGCGATGTCCGCCCGGAAGCGCTTTTTGCCCGTACCGTCTACGAGGGTTCCGTTACGGATGACAATGTCACCGTTCATGCGGCCTTCCTCTGCAGGGAGGCGCCCCGTGATTTGCGGTACGCGCCTCAGAGCCTTCTTTAAAATCACTTCACTTCAGGAAATAGCAGGGAATCTCCTCAAGCGTTACGCTTACGGAAACAGGGTTGCCAACAAAAAATAGATTCCGGAGGATAAGACGCCTGAGACAGGAATCGTTAAAAGCCAGGCCCAGACGATGTTACCGGCCACGCCCCAGCGAACGGCGGACAAACGCCGCGTCGAACCGACCCCCATGATGGCGCCGGTGATCGTATGCGTCGTACTGACGGGGATGCCGGCAAAAGACGCGCCGATAATGGACAGCGCCGCCGCCGTTTCCGCGCAGAAGCCTCCCATGGGCTGCAGCTTGGTAATCTTGGTTCCCATCGTCTTCACGATCCGCCACCCTCCGGACATGGTTCCCAAGGCAAGCATGGTGTAGCACGAGACCACCACCCAGAAGGGGATATGAAAGGTCGGTCCCAGATAACCCCCGCTGTAAAGAACCAGGGCAATGATACCCATGGTTTTCTGCGCATCATTCATTCCGTGGCTGATGCTGTAGATCGCCGCGGAGAACAGCTGCAATTTTTTGAAAATGCGGTTCGACCGGCTGACGTTGCTGTGACGGGAAAGGTTCAGAACGACCACCATCAGGAATAGTCCCAGGATCAGGCCGATCAGGGGAGAGATGATGATAAAACTGGCGGTTTTGATAATCCCCTGCCAGATGAGGACATTGAATCCCCCCCTCATAAGGCCCGCGCCGATGAGGCCCCCGATCAGGGCATGCGAGGAACTGCTCGGCAAACCGAACCACCAGGTGATCAGATTCCAGATAATGGCGCCGCACAATGCGGAAAGGATGAGCGTATGGTTGACAATGGAAGTATTGACGATGCCCGTTCCCACGGTCTTTGCGACCTGCGCGTCAAACAAGAAGATCGCCGCGAAATTGAAGAAGGCCGCCCATACAACCGCCTGATACGGTTTCAGCACCTTGGTCGAGACGATGGTGGCGATGGAATTGGCGGAATCGTGGAAGCCATTGATGAAATCGAAGATCAATGCCAGGACGATCACAAAGATAACGATGGACAGCGATGCGCTCATTGTAGGAACCGATTTTATCCTTCGGCGTTGCGGTCGTTCTCTTCCGGAGGCAGATCCTTCAGGATGCTCCAGGCGTTGAAGATCCCGAAACAGACTCCGACCAGAACGAGAAAAATCAGGAAAAAGGACAGACTTTGGTAGACCTCCAGATGCGTCTTTGAAAGCGTTTCGACCGCGGTCAACCGTTTGTCCGCCTGCATCTCAATCTTGGCAACGATCCCGTCAATTTGATCCGTGGGTTCACGATCTATTCCCCGCACCCTTTGGTCAACGAGCACCGCGCTTTTGAGGTCGGCCCGGTTGTAGTCTTTCAGGGCATCCCGGTACTGAAGACTCAGTTTTTCGTGAACCGTGATTGCCTCCGAAATCTCGGGGACGACAAGCCCCAGGGTGGCGGTCATGCTGGAAAGGGATTGCAGTTCCTCCTTGACACGTCGGTCCTCCTCATCAAAGGCCCGCAAATGGCCTTCATAGAGGTGCTGATCGTTGCCGCGCAGAAGGATATTTTTCCATTCCTGGACCTGCCTTTTGAAGTGAACCTGTGCCTGGCGCGCCGTATCGACGGTCTTGATCATCATTTGCCCTTCAGAAACACTTTGATGAAGGCGCTTGTTGGTTTCCACAACGGCTATCAGACCGAACAACCCGATCACCACGGTCAGGACGGTGAAGATCCCGATGGTGATGATGACCCGCCGCCGAACGGAAATGTCCTGGAAAATCGTATTGGGTTCTTTCATAAGTCTAAGACCTCGCTTGCGGATGTCGGTATGTATCAAACAGCATGACCTTTGTCCATCACAATGAGGATTTTCGGAATTTCTGTCGGAAAGGGGGCTTTCGCGGCCCAAGGCGGGATTTTAATCACGATGATCCGAGCGGGATGAGTCCGACCCAGGCCTTTGCACATTCAGCGGCGGGTGCGCGGGAGGGGGACCGGGTAACGGACTCCGGTTGATTTATTCCGCCCGATCCTGTATGCACGGCATGCGAGGACTGATTTTAGACCCTGAATCCCATGGTCTTCGCCAAAGGAAGCGCACGGGGGATTCGACGGGAACCGAACCCCTGGAAATGCCGCTGCACAGGCAGTAAAACGACGGGGACAAGCATTCCCCGGGGTCGCCGGACGAGAGGATCGGACCACCTTGTTAATGGTCCTCGGGGAAAGTATCGAGCACGTGAATGAGCGTCACACTTTTATAATGGGAGAGAGGCCATGCCTGACTACTGGATCAAGATCAGCGAGACGGAAGAAGAGGATCGTAAGCAACATCATTACCTGACGACCGCCAAGGACGAGAAAGAGGCAAGAAAAGCCGCCAGGGATTTTATGAAGCGATTCATTGACGACGATGATGATCCGGAAGAAATCGAAAACGGGTATGCATTCTACAACAAGGCCATTTTTGTGCGGCTGGAATCCCTCAAGGAAACGACAAAGGAGCAGTTCAAGGAATTTCTGCTGAAGATCCACACCATCAATATGGCGTAACTTAAAGACAAAGCCTCTGTAATGCGGACCAATCTCAGGTTTGGCGGCGATTGGCGGCGGGGAAGGGCCTAAGGCGGGGGCGGCTTGATCCGGTTCGCGCCGGATCTTCCGGTTCAGCGATCGGCTTTTAAACGCGCCTTCATGCGGGCCAACGCGTCCCTGTCCAGATGATAGTTGCCGTTCCCCGTCCTGACGACGATTTTATCGCCGAGCAGCACGTTGAGGGCCTTGGGTCGGATATTCCCCGTGCCCACGCGGAAGATATTCTTTCGCTCGTCCTGAATGGGAATCGCCCTGGCCGCACTGTAGGCCCCGGCCTCCTCCAACTCGGCAATGATCTTGAAGCACACCCGCCGCACACTCAGGCCGCCCAGGTAGAGGACCAGAACGACAAAAGCCACGAATGCGGCCAGCAGCAGAAGGAACTTTAAATAAACCGGCATGCGTCCTGACTCCCCCTTTGAAGATTCGGCGTTCCCAGCCTGCGCCACGGGACATGCATCCCCTGCGAGCACCCGCCGATGGTATGTCATGGGAAATGCCGTTGCAAGCGGTTTCTGTTCCGGAAGGTCCTTCCCAGGTCACCTCGCCCTTGCCGGACAATCCCGTCTCCCCGATTTCGCGAGGTCCTTTCTTCGTCATGGATTTCTCGTGACAACATCTGGTAAGGAGCGGGTTCAGACCCGGCGACGGGAGGGTCGGAAAGGAGCGTGCCATGACTTTCATCCAGGCAATCGAACGGCGGATCTCCTGCCGGACATATCGCCAGCTCCCCCTTGAGCCCGAAATGATCGAAGGGCTCGCCCAAGCACTGCTCTCGAACACGAAGGGACCGTTCGGCAGCCGCGTCAGATTTGCACTCATCCGTTCGGA
>JALNWL010000159.1 GCA_023230905.1 Syntrophales bacterium | reverse complement strand
TGGTCGCGGAAGTCCTCCAGGGTGAACTCGTTTTTGCGGATTTTCCGTTCGAGCTCGCGGGCCTCCTTTTCGTCCACCGTCGCCTGGGCCTTCTCCACCAGGGTGACGATGTCCCCCATCCCCAGGATGCGCGAGGCCATGCGGTCCGGGTGGAAGACCTCGAGGGCGTCGATCTTCTCGCCCACGCCGACGAACTTGATGGGCTTGCCGATAACGGCCTTGAGCGACAGCGCCGCGCCGCCCCGGGCGTCGCCGTCCATCTTCGTCATGATGACGCCGTCGATGCCGAGCAGTTCGTCGAAGGTCTTCGCGACGTTGACGGCTTCCTGACCCGTCATGGCGTCGGCGACGAAGAGGATCTCCGAGGGGGTGACGATCTCCCGGATCCGCTTCAGTTCGTCCATCATCGCGGCGTCGATGTGGAGGCGCCCCGCCGTATCGACGATGACCGCCTCGTAGCCCTGGCGTCGGGCCTCCTCGACGGCCTGCACGCAGATTCTCACCGGGTCGCGCTCTTCGCCGGCGGCAAAGATCCCGGCGCCGATCTTCTCGCCCATCACCCGGAGCTGCTCCATGGCGGCGGGCCGGTACACGTCCGCGGAGACCAGGTAGGTGCGCTTGCCCTGCGCGGCGAGCAGGCGCGCCAACTTCACGGCCGTCGTGGTCTTGCCGCAGCCCTGGAGGCCGACGAGCATGATCGGGGCGGGAATCCGGTTGCCGAAGCGGAGCTGGCTCGTACCGCCGCCCATGAGCTCGATCAATTGGTCGTGGACGATCTTGACGACCTGCTGGCCGGGGGTGATGCTGTCCACGACCTCCTGGCCGACGGCCCGCGCACGGACCTCCTCGGTGAAATCCTTGACGACCTTGAAGTTGACATCCGCTTCGAGCAGGGCCATGCGGATCTCCTTCAGGGCGGACTGGATGTTCTCCTCGTCCAGCCGTCCGCGGCCCTTGAGCTTCTTGAAGATGCCGTCCAGTTTTTCCGAAAGACTCTCGAACATACCACCCCGTCAATTCTCGTTGTCCCGCCCCCGGCGGCGAACCCGGTATTCCAGAGCCCTTCCGGGGACGGCGACCCGCGTCTCTTATTTTTCCCGGCGGACGACGCCCTTGACGCCGGGGATCTTGGCCGACACGGCGTCGGCCGTCTTTTTCCCACTCTCGACGCTGTCGAACCCACTCAGGACCACGCGGTACCAAGTTCCCTTACCGGGCACCTCGACCGCCTCCACGCGGGGCCGGTATCCCAGGGCCGCCACCTTCTTGTTCAACTGCTCCGCCTTGGCCTTCTCCTGGTAGGAGACGAGCTGCACAAGGAACTTTTCCTTTCCCGCAACCGGCTTTTCCGCGGGCCCCGCCGGTGCCGGTTTGCCCGCACCGGGAACGGCCGCCGCGGCCGGCGGCTGCGTTTGGCCCGCCGTCGCGGGGGCCTTGGCGGTGGGAGTCGCGGGCAATCGGGCCGCGGGAAGGGAAGCCGACGGCGCCGACCGTGCGTCCTTGGCCGATGGCCTCGGGGCGACGGGACGCTGGAGGATGATGTCGCCCTCCTTTTTCTTGCTCAGGGTATCGTAAAACGTCAGATCGAATTCGTCCTCTTCCGGGGGGGCGGTCTCCTTCTTCGCCTCGCCGAGAACGACCGGCGCCGCCGGCGCCTTCCATCCCAGCCATTCCCCCAGGACGCCAGGAAGATAGCCGGTGATGGCCGCGGGATAGGTATCGATGTTCTTCCCGACCGTCACCCCGAAGAGGAAGGTTGCGAAGAGCCCGGCAGCCATGCCGAAAACCAGGAGCGAGATCCCCGTCTTCCCCAGTTTGACTTCAAATTGCTTCCGGTTTTTCGCGACCATGCGCCACCGCCGTTCGGAAACAATCAGGCACGGGGCCCCGCCTTTCATGGAAAACAGGGCGCAATCCCCGCCCTGCTCTACATGCGCTCCGGCGCCGACACCCCCAGGAGCCCCAGGACGTTCGCCAGCACGGTTTGGACCGCCCGGACGAGAAAGAGGCGCGCCCCAGTGAGGTCCCCGTCCTCGGAGACCACCTTGTTCTTGTTGTAGTAGCTGTGAAACAGGCCCGCCAGCTCGTTGAGATAGAAGGTCAGGCGGTGGGGTTCCAGGTTCCGCGCCGCCCCTTCGATCACCTCCGGCAGGCGGATCAGGGTCTTGATCAGGGCCGCCTCTTCCGGGAGCGTCAGGCGCTCCAGGGCCGCCTGTCCGTAGGCCGGCACGGCCACGCCTTTTTCGGCGGCCGTCTTCAGGATGCCGCAGATCCGCGCGTGGGCGTACTGGACGTAATAGACCGGGTTGTCGTTCGACTGGCGTTTCGCCACCTCGAGGTCGAAATCCAGGTGGCTGTCGGAGCGCCGCATGAGGAAGTTGTAGCGCGCCGCGTCCCGTCCGACCTCGTCGACCACCTGACGCAGGGTGACGAACTCGCCCGAGCGGGTGGACATGGCCACGGGCTTGCCGTCCCTGAGGAGGTTGACGAGCTGGACGAGGATGACCCGCAGGGCCTCCTTCGGATACCCCAGGGCCTGGACGCCCGCGTGCATGCGGGGGATGTAGCCGTGGTGGTCCGCGCCCCAGACGTCGATCACCGTGTCAAAGCCGCGCTCGAACTTGTTTTTGTGGTAGGCGATGTCGGCGGCGAAGTACGTGGGCTCCCCGTTCTGGCGGATGACGACCCGGTCCTTCTCGTCACCGAAGGCCGTCGTCCTGAACCACAGGGTGCCGTCCTCGCGGTAGATGAAGCCCTGGGCCTCGAGCGCCGCCAGAAGCTTGGCCACGCCGTCGTTCTCATAGAGGGTCCGCTCGCTGAAGTAGCGGTCGAAGACGATCCCGAAGGCCTTCAGGTCGTCCTTGATCCCGTCGAGAATGACCCCGCCGGCATGGTCCGTCAGGCGGGGGATGGCCTCCCCTTCCGCCTCGTCGAGACAGCGCCGGCCCTCCCGCGCGAGGACCTCCCGCGCCAGTTCCCGGATGTACTCGCCCTGGTAGCCGTTCTCCGGAAACGGCGCGTCCCCGCCGTCCAGCTCCCGGCAGCGGGCGAGGACCGACCGGCCCAGGTTGTGCATCTGGTTGCCCGCGTCGTTGATGTAGTATTCCCGCTCGACCGCATAGCCGCAGGCGGCGAGGACCGCGGCGACGGCGTCGCCCACCACCGCCCCCCGGGCGTGACCGATGTGCAGGGGGCCCGTGGGGTTGGCGCTGACGAACTCCACCTGGACGCGCTTTCCGGCGCCGAAGTCGAGCCGGCCGTAGCCCGCCCCCTCGCGCTCCACGGCCTCCAGGAGCGTCGCCCAGAACCCCTCGCGGATGAAGAAATTGATGAAGCCGGGGCCGGCGATTTCCGTCCGGGCGACAACACCCCCGGGATCGGCCAGCTCCGCGATCAAGGCCTCGGCGATCCGCCGCGGGTTC
This sequence comes from Syntrophales bacterium, assembly GCA_023230905.1. GTDB lineage: Bacteria > Desulfobacterota > Syntrophia > Syntrophales > UBA2251 > UBA2251. Next base: position 2,764 of record JALNWL010000159.1, on the reverse strand, counting down.
ATCTTCAGGCGCGAGGCCAGCATCATCGCCGCGTTCGTGGCGTAATCGCCGTGCGCGGCGTCCTTCGTGAGTTCGATCTCCACCGCGGGGAGTTCCGCCGCCGCGAGCGTGCCCTTCTCCATGCACGCCGCAAGGGCCTCCCCGACCATCCGTTCCAACCGTTTCTTCATATCCTTAAGCTCTTACCGGTTTGCTCCACGGTCCCGTGGTTACCCCGGGTCTGACGAAGGGGGTCCGCCGCGACCCACATCGTCCCTTTCGATCAAAAAAAAGTGACAAGTAACCCTCCAATCCCGGCTGTTACTTGTCACCTCGCTGTCTTACGGTGCTGAGGGCGGACGGGCTATCCCTCACGTTCCTTTTTCACCGCCTCTTCGATATCCTTGTCCTTGATGGCAAGGTCCCGGGAGTAATCGGCGCAGTGGACCTGCCCGGTCGCATCCGTGGACACGCTGAATTTTTTCTGACAGGTCCCTCTCCAGGCGCAGATGGCGCAGTACCTTCGATCCATGGCCATGATGCAATACCCCCTTCTTGAAGATTCCCCCGACGGGCGGCGCAACCCTAATACGAATGCCCCTTTCAAGTCAAGGATTTTTGCACGCAGGGGCGCTTCTCCGGGGCCTCTCGCCGCGTCCGCAAACGCGCCGATAAACCGTTGAAAAACGGTTTGACATTCGGGGAGGGTTTTCTTTAAGATGCCGGTAAAGTCCTCATTCAAAAAGGAAGGCCCGCCATGAGAAAATATCTCCTCTGGATGTCCGTCGTCATTTCGGTCCTGTTCCTCCCCGTCGTCACCGACGCCGCCTGCCTGATCCGTCTCGAGAGCGGCGGCCGGATCTGGACGCCCCACTGCTGGGAGGAAGGTGGGGAGCTGAAGTTCTGCGTGGGCGAGGGTGTTGCGGGAGTCGAGAAAAACATGGTGCGTCACATCGAAAAAACCGCCATGACCTCGGGCGTCGTCTATGAAGCGCCGTCACCGGCGCGGGCCCCCGCCGATACCGCGGAGAAGGCCGAAAAAAGCCCCTCGTCTCCGGCCAACGTTGAGAGCGGCGCAGCGCTCCCAAAACCTCCGGCAAAGCAAGTCGATGTGAAGGCCTACCAGGACCGGATGGCCAAGCTCAAGACGGACCTGAACCGAACGCTCGCGCGGATGAAGAAGGCCACTGCAAATAACGATCCTGGCGACAAGGAGGAGGCCACGGCGGAAAACCGCCGGATCTCCGATGAAATGTACCGTCTGACCGATGAACTGAAGGAAGGCAACAACGGCGTTCTGCCCGCCGACTGGTGGGAAGGCATCGGGAAGGAAGAGCCGGCGGAACCGTAAAACTGGGCAGACGGGCCGTATCCGCCCCTTTAGAAGACATCCCGCCAGGCCGTCCGCTGGAGCGTGGTAATCGAATTGATGTTCTGCAGGTTGCTCAGGGCCGAAGAACTGTAAAACAGGTTGATGCTGCCGGTCAGGTCGATCAGCTTGCTCTCGTGGCCGATCGTGATCATGCTCCCGAAGATATTGCCGGTCCCGCTCCCGAAGACCCGGCCGGTCCCCCTCAGGATGACCAGCCCTTCGAACTCGAAATTGCCGACGATGTTGAGCTCACCCCCGTTGTCGACGATGATGATGCCCGCACCGTTCCCGGTGCCGTTTAACGTGGCTCCGTTGGGAATGACCGTGATGGCCGGAATGTCCCGCGTGCCCAGCGTGGTCTGATACAGGTTGTTCGTCAGGACATTGTTGACGAAATTGTTGTACTCCGTCTCCCGGCTGGGCCCCAGGGTCTGCGTGGGGCTCCCGCCCAGGTGGGCGGAAACATTTCCCGTTACGGTCGGGGTCATGACGGTGTAGAGGCCCGGCTTGGCCGGCAGCGAACTGTCCGCCGTCGTGTCGCAGGCGCTGCCGTTGCAATTCGGATCGGCCGGCACCGGGTAATCATGGCCGTCGACCGCGTAGCCCCCGCCCCCGCCTTTCTTGAAGTCGACCGCCGGCCCGCCGCCGTACATGGCGACCGCGCCGTCCGCGCTCGTGGTGGACGGGGGAATCTTCCGGATGCGGGCCTCGATCGTCTTCGAGGTGTTGTTGGTCCCGATGCCGGTCATCTGGAACCGGTACCGGTAGGGCGCCACATAGTGGAGCGTCACCGTGGGGTTGAAGCTGAAGCCAGCCGGACAGGTTACGGTAACCGTCGTGGGGGACCCGGCCGTGGGATAGACGACCGGATTGTTCCGCAGGTAATAAATGACCTGCTCCACCCCCGCCTCGGCCTCGTAAAAGGCCTGGGTGCCGGCCTTGTAGTTCGCGCTGATCTTCATGTCCGTCGTGCTCATGATCACGGCCGTCGAACCGAGCAGCACGAGGACAGCCGTCAGGAGCAGGACGACGACGAGGACCATGCCCCGTTCGTCGGACGGCCGCACTTCCTTGCGGGGTTGGATGAGCTGCGCCATGCTGACCTCCCCTGCCTTTCAGATGGCAAGATTTCTGGCCGTCACGACGGACGTCAGCGTGTACGTCCGGTAACCGCCATTGGTGGAATAGGCCGGATCGGGCTTGGCCGTCCGGCCGGTGACGGTGATCCGGAACCGGCGGACATCCGCGGCGTTGGCCGTGACGGCCCCGGTTCCGTCCAGGTAGGCGAACGTGAAGGCCTGGACGTTTTCGACAAAGGGCTGGGCGCCGCCGCCGGTGTTTCGCGTAATCCGGTTGTTATCGAACATGTAAACGATGTTCTCGTTCGATCCGCCGATGGCCCCGTTGCCGTCC
>JALNWL010000158.1 GCA_023230905.1 Syntrophales bacterium | reverse complement strand
CGGGCGTGCATACCGGTGCAGAAGAATTTTGCGTGCGGATTGCAGATGCCCATCGTGTTCGGTCCCAGGATCAGCACCCCGGCCTGATGGGCGGCGGCGACCAGTTTCCGTTCCAGTTCCTTGCCCTCCGGTCCGGTTTCTCCAAACCCGGAGGTGACCAGAAGCATGCTCTTGACGCACTTGGCCTTCAGTTCAGGCAGAAGCGCGATGACCGCCTCCGCGGGCACGGTGACGACGACCAGATCCACGGGACCCGGAATGTCCCCGAGGGAGGGGTACACCGGCCGGCCAGCGATCCGGCCGCCCCGCGGATTGACGAGATACACCGGCCCCTCGTAACCGCCCGCCAGCACCGCCACGGCCATCAGATATCCCCACTTGCTGATGGTCCCCGATGCGCCGAGAAAGGCGATGGACCGGGGATAGAACACCTTTGCCACGTCCTGGGGCGCAACCGGGGGCGAAAAGGTCTGCTCCTCGGTTTTCTCCGACTGCAGGACGATCAGGGCGTCGACCGCCGTCACCCGGCCGTTGGGCCCCACGAGCAGGGGGTTGATATCGACCTCCCGAACCTCCGGATGGTCCACGGCCAGACGGGACAGGCCCGCCAGCGTTCGGGCCAGGGCGTCCGGGTCCGCCGGCTGTTCGCCCCGGAACGCCTCCAGGAGTTTTTTTGCATGCAATTCCGTGATCATCTGAAGGGCCATCCCCTCGTCGAAGGGGGCCAGACGAAAGACGACATCGTCCAGGGCCTCGGTGAAGATGCCTCCCAGGCCGAACATGACCACCGGCCCGAACTGCGCATCCCGGAAAAGACCGGCCACGAATTCCCGCCGACCCGTCACCTGCGGCTGGACGAGATAGCCTTCGAGGTCCGGCCCGGCGCCCTTCTCGATCTCGAAGGCCGCCTGATGGACCGCCGCCGCGCTTCCGAGGTTCAGCTTGACGAGCCCCCGCTCCGTTTTGTGGGTCAGTTTTGCGCCCAATCCCTTGAGAACAATCGGATACCCTGTCTGCTCCGCCTGCCGAACCGCCTCCGCCGGGGTTTTGACGACCCATTCTTCAATGACGGGCGCCCTGTAAGCCTTGAGGACGGTCTTGGACTCGGCCTCGGTCAGGGTCGTCCGGCCATCGGTGATAACCTGTTGTATCAACGTATCTATTTTCGTCATGGTGCCTTCCTCTCCCTTTTACGCTGAGCGGTCCTTATCACATTTGACCCTTGAACGCAACGTTCCCCCCTCATCCGGAAAAAGCTCGTGATTTCCAAAAGTTTTGTGTCGAGACAAAAAATCCTTGACATATATAATTTTAATATATATCCACAAACTGCGTTGGCCCCTTGCTCCCGTTTGCCGATCGTCTGCGGGACAGGGGGAAATCCGAGCGGGGCCTTTCGCGCCCCGGCACCTCGACCGTCGGGAGCGATCCATGTCCGTCCGCTACGCGATCCTGGGGCTCCTTCACTACCGGCCCATGCACGGCTACGAGATCAAGCGGCACATCGAGCGGCACTTCGGCCACATGTGGACGATCAACTACGGCCAGATCTATCCGAACCTGAAATCCCTGGAAAGCGAGGGCCTGATCACCCTCACCCATGTCAGCCCGTCCGAAAAGGGAGGGCCCAACAAGAAGCTTTATGCCGTCACGCCGGAAGGTCGCGATAACTTTGCCCAGTGGCTTGAAAGCGCGGAAGACTCGCGGATGTTTCTCCGCGATCCCTTTCTCATGCGGTTTATCTTTTTCGGCTTCGGGAGCAAAAGCCAGGCGATCGCCACCCTCGACCGGCAGATCGCCCAGTACGAGGACCAGTACCGGCGTCGCGAGCAGCACGTCGCGCGCTGGCAGGAGCGGGGAGCGTATGTGCGCCTCATCGCCGAACTCGGCGTGGAATTCAACGGCCTGTACGTGCAATGGCTGAAGCGGGCCCGGCAGGAGATCCTGGACGGGGTGGAGGACGGTCCGGTGGATGGGGCGGCGGACAGGACACAGGTTTTCGGTTCCAGGGAGGATTGAATCGGGATTTGACATGCGCCCGCAGCGGCGCAAACCGCGTTTTCTTGGGACTTCGTACCTTAAAAGGAGGGAGCGATGTCATCTGCGGGAATCACGCTGGTCACCGGGGCCGCCGGTTTCATGGGCAGCCATCTGGTTGAATATCTCGTCTCGCGGGGCGTCCGGGTCCGGGCAACGGCCCGGCCGCGCACGGATCTGTCCTTCTTCGACCATCTGGGCGTCGAGTACGTCCCCGCCGACCTGACCCGGCCGGAAACCCTGCCGCCCCTGTTCGCCGGCGGCGTGGACCGGGTCTTCCACCTGGGCGCGATCTGCAATTTCTCCACCCCCTATGCCCGGCTCCACCCCACCAACGTCGCCGGCGTGGAGCGGTTCACGAAGCTCGCGCAGGACGCCGGCGTGAAACGCTACGTTCATGTCGGCTCGACGAGCGTGTACGGCCCTTACCGGGGCGTCCCCTTCCGCGAGGACGGTCCCCGGGATCCCCAGGACGACTACGGCCGGAGCAAACGGGACGGCGAGGATGTCGTCTGGGCGCGCATCCGCGAGGGCTTCCCCGCCGTCATCACCCGGCCGTGCACCGTTTACGGCCCCCGCTGCAACGACGGTGCGGGCAAGGCGTTTTCGCGCCCCACGGCCATTGCCGCCATCCCCGGCCACGGCCGTCAGCGCCTCTCCAACATCCGGGCCGAGGATGTGGCGGCCGCCGTGGAGCACCTCTCCCACCTGGACGAGGCCATCGGCCAGGCCTACAACATCGCCGAGGACACGAACCCGACCGTGGAAGAGGCCCTGACGCTCGCCGCCGAGACGTTCGGGACGAAGCCCCCGACGCTCCGCCTCCCGCTCTGGCTCCTCAAGATCGTGGCTCGGATCGACGGCGGGCTCGCTGTCCGCCAGGGGCGGATCCCCGACCTCGAATACGACGCGGTGCGCTACCTGTACGACGATTACATCGTGGACAACACCAAGCTCAAGGCAACGGGATACCGTCTCCGCTTCCCCGACTTCCGGGCCTCGATGGCCCAACTGAAGGACGTGGGGAGGTAGAAAGGACAGGCGTGGCGCCCTTCTCAAGGCGTCATCGATCATCACGAACCAGCGGACCTTGAAAAGGAGGGGAACTCATGGGACAGGTGGTCGTCATTACAGGACTGGCGGACGGGATGGGTCGGGAGGCGGCGAAACTCCTGGCCGTGGCGGGCGACACGATCGCCGGTTTCGACATGGATGCGGCGGGGATCGCCTCGCTTCAGACGGAACTCGACGGCCTGTCCCCTTCGTCGGGGAAAACGCATTATCTCGTTCCCCTGAACATTCTGGATCGCCCGGGGATTCTCCGTTTTCGGGACGAGGTCCTGGCAAAATACAAGCGCGTCGATACGGTCTTGTCCAACGTGGGCATCGGCTTCTTCGGTCCCTTCGAGGAGATCGACCTGGAGGCGGCCCGGCGGTGCCTGGAGATCAACGTCATCGGGGCCGCCGCTATCTTTCAGGCCTTCCTGCCCGCCATGCGCCGGCAGGGAAGCGGTAAACTCATCGCGATGTCCTCGCTGGTCGGTCAGGTGCCTTTCCCCTTCGAATCCATCTATTCGGCCAGCAAATTCGCGATCGAGGGCATGGTCATGTCGCTCCGCTACGAGGTCGCCCCGTTCGGCATCCGCGTGGCCCTGATCGAACCGGCCCAGGTCTCGACGACCTTCGCCGCCAAGATCCACACGCTGCCCCCGGAGGGATCGCCCTACCGCGAGCGGGCCCGCCGCTTCATCGCCCGCGACGACGAACTGATCAAGACCGCCCCGACGCCCCTGCAGGCGGCCCGCAGGATCGCGGAGATCATTCATCAGGACCGGCCGGACTTCCACAACCAGGTGGACTTCATGAGCACCTTTTTCCTGTTTCTCAACCGGTTTCTGCCGGTCGGGCTGCGCGACAGGATCCTGTTGAATCACATGGACATCCAATAGCCGTCTCCTTTTTACGGACTGATCAAACGACCCGGAGGTCAATGGAATGGCGGAGAAGTTTATCAGTGAACGAAATTTGAAGTTCCTGCTCAACGAGGTCTTCGACACCCCCTCGCTCGTCCGGCATCCTTATTACGCGGATCATTCACCGGAAACGCTCGACATGGTTCTGGATACGGCCGTCAGGATGGCCCGGGACACCTTGAAGCCCTGTTTCACCGAGATGGACCGGAACCCGCCCGTGTTCGCCGACGGGAAAGTCCACGTCCACCCGATGGTTCGGCAGATCCTCAAACAGTTCGGAGAGGGAGGCTGGATTTCCGCGATGGCCTCCACCGAACATGGGGGGCAACAGCTGCCCATGATCATCGTCATGGCCACCCATTTCATCTTCGGCGCCGCCAACTATTCGGGAAGCATCTATCCGAGCGCCTGCACCGGCGCCGCCCACCTGATCACCTCTTTCGGCACGCCGGAGCAGATCGCAACCTACGTCCCCAGGCTGTACGCCGGCGAATGGCAGGGCACGATGGCCCTCACCGAACCCCAGGCGGGCAGTTCGCTCGCCGACATCACGACGACGGCGGAACCCACCGCGGAGGGGGATTACCGAATCAAAGGGCAGAAGATCTTCATCTCCGCCTCGGAGCATGACGGTGCGGACAACATCGTCAATCTGATGCTCGTCAAGATCAAGGGCGCCCCGGCGGGCGTCAAGGGCATTTCGTTGTTCATCGTTCCGAACAAACGCCTCGACGGCGCGGGAAATCTCGTCCCGAACGACGTCACCGTCACGGCCACGTACCATAAGCTCGGGTACCGGGGAACCCCCATCAACCAGTTGAGTCTCGGGGACAATGACGACTGCCGCGGCGAGCTGGTGGGCCTCCCCCACAAGGGATTATCCTACATGTTCCAGATGATGAACGAAGCCCGGCTCCACGTGGGCATCGGCGCCACCGCGATCGCGTCGGCCGCGTATTACGCCGCCCTCGAGTACGCGAAGGCAAGGCCGCAGGGGAGAAGGCCGACCGACCGGGATCCCCTGTCCCCCCAGATCCCGATCATCGAACACGCGGACGTGAAACGGATGCTCCTCTTCCAGCGGTCCGTCGTCGAAGGATCACTCGCCTTGCTGCTGCAGTGCAGCAAGTATGCAGATTTAAACCTGTCCGCCCCGGAAGAGGAGAAGGAGCGCGCGGCGCTGCTTCTGGACCTGTTGACGCCGGTGGCCAAAACCTATCCCGCGGAAATGGGCATCCTCTCGACGAGCCAGGGATTGCAATGCCTGGGCGGATACGGGTATTGCGAGGAGTTTCCCCTCGAACAGCATTTCCGCGACGCACGGATCCATCCGATCCACGAAGGCACAACCGCGATTCACGGTCTTCTGCTTCTCGCCCGGAACGTCACGATGAAAAACGGTCGGGCCTTCACCCTTTTCCTGGAGGAGGTCGGCCGGGTCATCGCCGCAACCGACACGGACGAGGGCCTCAAGCCCTACGGCCGTCAGTTGGCCGAGGCCCTCGAACGGCTCAAGAACGTGACAAATCATCTCCTGGGGCTGGCGATGCAGGGGTCGATCGATCTTTTCCTGGCGGATGCCACGCTTTACATCGAGTGCTTCGGCATCATCGCCGTGGCCTGGCAATGGCTCGTGCAGGCACAGGTTGCCCGGACGGCCCTGGCGAAGGGACCGGCCGCGGAAGAGGCCAACTTCTATCAGGGGAAGATGTACGCCTTCCGGTATTTCTTCGGCTATGAGCTCCCCAAAATCGCGGGGCTGGCAACCCGGCTGCTCAACAGCGACGGCCTGACCGTCGAGATGAAGGAAGATTTCTTTAACGATTGAGGAGGTTCCCATGTCCCAACCGACCCCCCCCGTTTATGAGGTCCCGAAGACGCGCATCGGGCGCCTGCGGGAACGGATCATCCACGCCCCGCAGGAGGTCTGCATCGAGCGGGCGCGCTACCTGACGGAGGCGATGTCCCGCCACTGGGACCGTCCTCCCCTGACCCGGATGAGCCTAGCCCTGGAACACATCCTCGCGAACATCTCGGTCGTCATCCGGGACGACGAGCTCATCGTCGGCTCCCGGACGAGCAAACTCAAGGGCGCGCCCCTCTTCCCGGAAAACAAGAGCCGCTGGATCGCCGGGGACGTGGACAACTTCGACCGGCGCGTCCTCCAGCGGGCCCTCATCACGGAGGCCGAAAAGCGGGAACTCG
>JALNWL010000157.1 GCA_023230905.1 Syntrophales bacterium | reverse complement strand
GCCCCCTTCATTTCATTGTAGACCACCCCCGAGACGGTCAGGTCGCTCGCGATGTCGTCCGGCACGGTGAATTCCAGGTGGTGCCCCTCCTGCAGGAAGGTCTCCCGCCGCAGCCGGGGCCGGAGGGTGAGATCGATGTAAACACGGGCCAGGTTGTAGAAGTCCTGCCGGGTCTGGCTGGCGACCGGATAGACGGTCTTGTCCGGATACGTGAAGGCATTGAGAAACGTCTGAAGCGTGCCGCGCAGGAGTTCGTTGAAAGCGTCCTTCACCGGATAGCGCTCGGAGCCGGCGAGGACAGAATGCTCCAGGATGTGGGGGAGCCCCGTGGAATCCGGGGGCGGGGTCCGGAAACCGATCGCGAAGAGGTTTTCCCGGTCGTGGGCCTGGAGGTGGACAACCTGGGCGCCGGTGGCCTCGTGGACGAGCTCGCAGGCGGTGACGCAGAGGTCCGGGATGGCTTCGATTCGCTGGACGAGAAACCCGTGACGGACGTCTCCCGCTCTGAGTGGGGATTCTGGACAGACTGGGGACATATGTTGCCTCGCTTGCGGGGCGCCCGCGTCCCGGGACGTTGCCGCCCTGGGTGCTCCGGCCGTTGACACGGGCCGGGACCGAAGCGTCGGGCGCAATGCGTTGCCGGTGATGCGGAGCCGCCGGTTGATGGGTCTGGGTTACACCGTTTCCGTCCGGGGCGTCAAGCGCAAAACCCGCCTGGCGTCGGGAGTGTCGTCGGCTCGATCCCGGACGCATCCCGATTCTCAAAGATCTTCCTGCACGAAAAAAGGGGGGACGGTTTATCCCCCCTTGGGATGAGATGAAGGTTTCTCGAAGCGGCGGCGGTTTTCAGACCCAGCCGCGGAGCTTCATGGCCTCCACCACGCGCTCGACCGCGACGACGTACGCCGCCTGCCGCATGTTGATGTTGTATTTCTTCGATGTCTCATAGACCTTGTGATACGCGGCGGTCATTTTCTTTTCCAGGCGCTTGTGCACCTCCTCCTCGTCCCAGTAATACATGTAGAAGTTCTGGACCATTTCGAAGTAGGACACGGTCACGCCTCCGGCGTTGCACAGGAAGTCCGGAATGACATGGACGCCGTTCTTGTGGAGGATCTCATCGGCTTCCGGCGTCGTCGGTCCGTTGGCCAGCTCGGCGATGATCTTCGCCTTGATCTTGGGGGCGTTGGTCTCGGTGATGACGTTCTCCATGGCGGAGGGGAAGAGGATGTCCACGTCCATTTCCAAGAGCGCTTCGTTGGAGATGGCATCCGTTTCGGGGAAGCTGCAGACGCTCGAGGTCTGGGCCTTATGCTCGCCCACGGCCACCGGGTCGAATCCGCCATCGCAGCAGATGCCGCCCTTGGAGTCGCTGATCGCCACGATTTTGGAGCCGAACAGGGACTGGGCGAGGCAGGCGGCGTAATATCCGGCGTTGCCGTAGCCTTGGACGGCGATGGTCGCCTTGGCGAGGTCGAGCCCCAGGACCTTGGCCGCCTCGCGCACGGTATACAGACCACCCCGGGCGGTGGCGTCGCCGCGGCCGGCGGAACCGCCGAGCGCCAGGGGCTTGCCCGTGATCACGCCGAACTGGTTCTTGCCGCAGAGCTTGGAGTATTCATCCATCATCCAAGCCATGATCTGGGGATTGGTGTACACATCCGGAGCGGGGATGTCCTTTTCCGGGCCGATGATCCGCCAGACCTGGTCGATATAGGCGCGGCTCAGGCGTTCCAATTCGCCCTGCGACATCTCCTTGGGATTGCAGATGACGCCGCCCTTGCCGCCGCCCAGCGGCAGGTCGACGAGGGAGCATTTCCAGGTCATCCAGGCGGCGAGGGCCTTGACGGTGTCGATCGTTTCGTCCGGGTGGAACCGGATGCCGCCCTTTGTCGGGCCATTGGCGTCGTTATACTGAACGCGGAACCCCTGAAAGACCTTTACCTCGCCGTCGTCCATGCGGACCGGCAGGGAGACGTGCAATTCACGGACGGGGACCCGGAGCATGGCCTGGATGCCGGGGTCCAGGTTCAGGATTTTGGCACATTGATCCAACTGCCTCTGCGCCATTACAAAGGGATTCAATTCTGCCATACAATTTTCCTCCTCAAAAAATGAATTAAGTTTTCGAATCGTCGAAGTGCCGGGACGATCCGTCTTATCCGTCGTATTTGATATTCCGATGGTCCAGGAGGGTCCAGAAATTCTGGAGATCGTTGAAGTCCAGCACGGTGGACATGGCCTGGCTTTCCGTCATCAGCCCGAGTTCGTGGGCGCAGGCGACGGGGTTCAGGCCACCGACCAGGATAATCCCGACCTTGTTGACATCGACGGGCGTCTGGCCCACGGGTTCGCTTATCTCCCCGAGTGACAGGTCGCCCCGAATCCCGGCCCGCTTGAGTTTCAGGAAGAGTTCCTCGGCCAGCCCCCGGCTCAGCGCGGGAATCTCCCGGAAGTTGGCCAGGATCTTTCCCTCGCCCGTCTCGATGACCCGCTTTACGGAGGTCATCCGGCCAAGGATGAAAGCCTCCGAAGGATCGAGGGACGAGCCGGAGTAATAGATCAGCTCCACGAACCGCAGGGCCCGGCCGTTCTTGACCTGGAGAATGCCCCCGAACTTGGAGTCCATCGGGATGCCGTTTTTCAGGAGCACGCCGTTGATGACGATGCTGCAGACCGTTGCGAACCCGATGCGGTCCGGAGGGACCCGCACCTCGCCCAGCCGCTGCCCCTCGTCGGCGACGGCCACGAGGTCGCTGACCGCGAGGCCGCGCCTGAAGGCCGGCGCCATGGCGGCCAAGGCCGTATCGAACTGGTCCCGGGGGAAAAAGGAGACATTGACGGGCAGGACGCCGTTCATGGTCTGGGGGTTGAACGTCGTCCGGAAGGCCAGCGATTCGATCCGGGAGATGGCCAGGCCGATCTTGTCCCGGACGCGGGCATCGGCCGCCTCATCGATGCCCATCTCCGTGATCAAACGCCCGTCGCGTCGCCCGACAAGTCGGGTGAGGCCGCGCTCGTCCATGAGCTTGAGGTGGTACCGGACGGCTCGCTCGCTCAGGAGGATGCCGAAATCCTGCATGCGGCGCGCAATGAGGCGCGCCCCTATCGGGCCCGGCGATTCCTTGAGAATGCGGAGGATGAGGAGGATTTTACGCTCGACGTCTTCGCTGTTCGATAAGGGGTTCATAGGCAAACGGCAATCCTTTTCCGTATTCACTAACATGCCGAAACGGGCCTGTCAAGCACATAAAGAGGGCGCCTGGCGATGCGGGGATGGGCGGCACCTCCAGATCAAATCACCCCATCATGGCTCATTTGAAGACATTTCTGAATGCAGAAATCAAGAAAACGGTCACAGGATTCCCGCCAGGCCCGGTTTTCAATATAGCGGGTCACATCGCCGGGATTGCTGAAATCGCAATAGCAAAGGGCAAGGCAGTCGGTGGCGCCGAAGGTTTTGATGAAATCGGCATAGAGCTGCTTAACGCCTTCGATGGAACGGCTTCTCTGTTTGGGATGCGCCTCGGGCGGCGCCCCGACGTGACGGCCGCAGTAAAGGCCGATGGCGATGCTGCTGCCGATCAGCGTGCCGCAGGTTGTCTTGCCGGCCAGGATGGCTCCCGTGTACCCGGCCGTTGCCCACGACGCTGCCACAGGCAATTCCCAGAGGGCCTGCAGTCCCTGCAGGCTTGCTTCCGCTCAGGTGTAGAGGTGCATACGCTGACGCGCCTTCTTCAGCGTATCCTGGAGGAGAGTTTCATGTTGCTGGCTCATACAACCTCCACGTCATGGTTTCGGCAATCCGGTCTCGATCAGCGGCCATCGGCTTATTTGCCCTGGCCCGGGTTCAGCGGGCACAGGTCATTGATGCAGTTGGGGCAGCCCGACCAAAACAGATTGGAAACCCAAAACAGGATGAAGATCAGACCCAACAGGATCCCCTCGAAAACCAGCCGGTCCTGAAGGATGATCCCGACGGGGAGTCCGACCCGGAGTACATAGGCGATCGAGGCGTATAAGATGGCAGACCCCGTGAACGGCTGTTCGCTCTTCGGGAATAAGCGGCAGACGATGGAGCCTTCCAGCGGGATGGGGCAGGACCTCCCGTAATAGGCGCATCGTCGGCACGTGCCTGCAAAGAGGACAAGATAGGATGCCACCCATAGAAGGACGTACGCGACGGAGGCCCAGAGGCCCCACTGGGCGCTGATATAGAGACCCAAGAAAAAAAGTGCGATGAGGGTGAGCCGGGTGGCGAGGTTGTCCTTCCAGGAAAATATCTCGACAAACCCCCTCCGCTTCGCCAGAGCCATTCTGAACGCCATGGAGTCACCCCTGCGGATTCATTCCCCGCCCCCACCCTTGCCGTCTGCGCGGGTGTCGGAGTTGCGGGAGGTTGCCTGCCGGTGTTCGTGCCCGTTTTCCCCTCGTGGGAACAGAGGGAACCAGAGCAGCGATGGTGTAAGATGCATACCACCCTGATCCGCGATGTCAAGGCAAAACGAGGCTGGGGGGCCGGGACAGGGTTGCCCGGAAGGGAAGGGGGTGAATCGGGCAGGGCAGGCACCCTTTTATGTCTGCAGGCTGGAAATTCGTCTCTCGGAAGGAGGAACGGGCCGGGAAACCTTCTTTGACGGATGGGTTTTATGATTGACGTCCCCACGGGGAGTCGAACCCCGGTTACCGGCGTGAAATGAGAAACTAAAAGATGTCTAAGCCACCTGTTTTATTGTGATTATCTGGATTCATTCAGTTCCGGGTGTTCCCCGCTGTGACCCTGTGTGATCGTTATAAGCCAATTTGGTGTAAAGGACACCCAGCCTTGCCCCTTTCTTGAAATCAGCGGCGGTAATATGAGAACGCAGTCTTTCCAGTTCATCCATGAAACCTCCAGTGTGTTTCGAAACCTGAGAAACCGTGAAAATACGCTGAAAGGACTCTGAGGCGAGTCAGTATCGAAAGATCTGCCGGAATGATGGGGTAGAGCCCTGGCCTGTAGCGGTGATTGTCTTGCTGAAAATCCCCGCTGTTTCATCCGGAATTCTGGAATGCCCTGAAGTGGAAAAAGCGGATAGAACGGTGGGTGGCACACCCGCCGATGCAGAAAAAGGATGTCCCAATATCTATTCCTCGATCAAATTAGGGATTGAATCTCCGCTGCACGAACGTGTTTTTGGGGTATTCTTTCCGTAACGCCGCCTTAAACCGGCGCCATTTACGGCGGATTTTTCTTTCCGCCAGAAAATCGACGTAATTACAGATAGGGATAAAATCGGAATTGCCGATATTATCCACGATGACCAGCCTTCCCTCATTTTTGCCGATTCTATGGTAAAGAATATTTTTGGCCTTGATCGTCATGGTAATAATCTTCCACTGCAGCAAATAATCCCTCAGGAGATCGAAGGACATCGCCAGTTCTTCGGCATGCCTTTCCGTTTCCAGGGACGAGGCCAGGTAATGGCCGAGTGTTTGCGATACGCCGCCGTCGTAATCGCGGATCAGGTCAAAAACATATCCCGGACCGCGGCTGGTAAGCACCTCTCCATGGAATTTCGGCAACATGGTCCAGGGAATGCCTCTTCTTTCGAGTAAACGATAGTAGCCGACTTCACGGACCGCCTCGATCAAACGTGCCTTGGATTCCAATGGAAGAAGGACCTTGATGCAAAGATTCTCATCCTGTGGATGGGCGTAACAGACACGATGCAATCCCTTTCCCACCACACGCGCCGTTTCAATATCCAGCATGTCCGATCCTCTCACCCCCACCTTGACTCACACTTTGGCAGGTGTGATGAGCCTTCTTGATGTAATTCCGACCGAAAGTGCCACCGAAAGTACCACCAAAGAAAAAAACCAGTTGAAGAATTCCTTAACTGGCTAATATGATTGGCGTCCCCACGGGGAGTCGAACCCCGGTTACCGGCGTGAAAGGCCGGTGTCCTAGGCCACTAGACGATGGGGACGTGGATGAGCCATCCGAGGACGGGCTGCGTCAAAGGTCGGCCTATATAGATGTTTATCCCTCGGAATGTCAAGCAGAATTTACGTAAACCGCACCGGTTCCTTCAGGATGGCCTCCCGTGCATTCCACGCCAGGGCGGCCATTTCCGGATGCGTTTCGTTCAAGGAGGCCAATTGGCGAAGATTGTCTGCGGTCCTGAGAACGAGCATGGCCAGATCTCCCTCGCCGATGCCGGTTCGGTCGATGATGCCGTCCCAGTCGGAACCGCG
>JALNWL010000156.1 GCA_023230905.1 Syntrophales bacterium | reverse complement strand
GGAAAAGACGATCCGGGAGATCAAGGGGGAGGGCCCGCCCGAGGAGCGCGTGCGGCCGGAGATTCACCTGGGGGTGCCGGCCTATATTCCCTCCGATTACATGAGCGACGAGCATCAGCGGCTCGTCACCTACAAGCGGATTTCCCTGGCCGCCGACGAGGACACCCTGGCGGAGATCCGCGCGGAACTGCTCGACTGTTACGGATTCATCCCCGGAGAGGTGGACAATCTCCTCGAGGTCATCCGGATCCGGAACGCCCTCACGGATCTGAAGGGACGCAAGATGGGATACGATGAAAAACAGCTTTTCATTCATTTTTCCCCGGACAGCCCCGTCGATCCGGCCCGGATCAGCGACCTCGCGAAGCTCATGAACCTTCCGCCGCCCCGGGAGAAGCCGGTGCGAACGCTCGCCCGATCCCTGAGAAAGCCCGCGGCCGCGCGGGAAACACCGCCCGGCATCCGGCTGACGCCGGATTACCGCCTGTATGTTCCGCTTCCCGGCCTCAAGGGGGACGGGGTCCTCGCGGGGGCCCGGCGCCTGATCGACGCCCTCGGCACCGGGAAACCCGATGCGTGAAAAACCGACCCGGCCGAATGGCGCCTCGAACGGCCAGGCGGCCCCTTCTTCGACGAAAGGAGACAGACTCTTGAAAGCCCATCAAATCGTTCTGCTGTTTCTGGTTTGCCTGTTCGCGTCATCCGCGGCGGCCGCAACCAGCGTCGTGGAGCGGATCGTCGCCGTGGTCAACGACGAGATCATCACCTCCTATGAACTGAACAGCGCCTTCGAACCCATGGAGAAGCGGATCGAAGACACCTACAAAGGGCCCAACAAGGAACGGCTCCTCCAGGAGACGCGGATGGATCTGCTCAAGAGAATGATCGACAAGCTTCTGCTCGAACAGGAGGCGAAGAAAACGGGGATCGTCGTCAAGGATGAGGAGGTCATGGAAACGATCCGCGACATGGCCCGGCGGCAGAACGTTTCGCTGGACGCCCTGAAGGAGGCCCTCGCCAAGGAAGGAACGACCCTGGAGGCGTACCGGAACGAGATCCGCGAACAGATGGTCCGGATGCGCATCCTGAGGCGCGACGTCCGATCGAAAATCGCCATCAGCGAAGAGGAAATCGGCGAGTACTACCTGAAGCATCGCGAAGTGTACGAAGGGAAAGAGGCCGTGCACATCAAGCAGATCCTGCTCCCCTATTCCCCCAACCTGGACGAGGAAGGCAAAAAGAAGCTGCGGGAGCAGGCGGAGACCATCCGGCAGCGGATCATGGCGGGGGAGCCTTTCGACCTGATGGCGGTCACCTATTCCCAGGGACCGGCGGCGGCCCAGGGCGGCGACCTGGGATTCATCGAGAAGGGGCTGATGCTGCCGGAGGTCGATCGGGTCGCCTTCCGCCTCAAGCAAGATGAGGTCAGCGAGATCATCGAATCCTCCCTGGGGCTGCACCTCTTGAAGCTGGTGGACAAGCGCGGCGCGGGCGTCAAGCCCATCGAGGCTGTGCGTCAAGAGATCGTGGATCGGCTGGAAGAGCAGAAACTGGAAGTGAAGTATGGAGACTGGATCGAAGGGCTGCGCAAACGGTCCCACATTGAAATCCGTCTGTAGAGCGGGCAGGCGGCCGGGCGGTTCTCCGCCCGCGGATGGGTGGCGCCCATGAACTGGATCCGCATCAAGGGGGCGTCCCAGCACAATCTGAAGAACGTCAGCCTCGACATCCCGCGGGACCGGCTCGTCGTCATCACGGGCGTCTCGGGCTCGGGAAAATCGTCGCTCGCCTTCGACACGATCTACGCCGAGGGACAGCGGCGCTACGTCGAATCCCTGTCCACGTACGCGCGCCAGTTCATCGGACAGATGGACAAGCCGGACGTGGAGTCCATCGAAGGCCTGTCGCCCGCCATCGCCATCGAACAGCGTGCGGCGAGCCACAATCCCCGGTCCACCGTCGGCACGGTGACGGAGATCTACGATTATCTCCGCCTGCTGTTTGCACGCATCGGCGTCCCCCACTGTTATCAGTGCGGGCGCGAGATCCTTGCCCAGACGATCGACATGATGATCGACCACGTCCTCGGCCTGCCCGAGAAGACGCGGGTCAACCTGCTGGCCCCCATCGTCCGCGGGAAAAAAGGGGAGTTCCAGAAAGACCTGAAGAAACTGCTCAAGGACGGGTTCGTCCGCGTCCGCGTGGACGGCGAACTGCGGGAACTCGCCGACGAGATCGTGCTCGACAAGAACAAGCGCCACGATATCGATTGTCTCGTGGACCGGCTCGTCGTCAAGGAGGGGATCCGCAAGCGCCTGCGCGACTCCCTGGAGACGGCGGCAGGCCTGACGGACGGCCTCGTCCGGGTGGAAGTCGTCGGGGGAGAGGAGATCCTGTTCAGCGAGAAATATGCCTGTCCGGACTGCGGGATCAGCCTGCCGGAGCTGGCGCCCCGGATGTTCTCGTTCAACACCCCGTACGGAGCCTGCCCGGACTGCGGAGGGCTGGGGTCCAAGATGTATTTTGACGAAGTCCTGGTCATCCCCGACCCGTCGCTTTCGATCCGGGAAGGCGCCATCGCGCCCTGGGCCGGGCGGAATTCGGTCTTCTTCTTCCAGCGGCTGGACGCCCTGGCCCAGCACTACCAGTTCGACATCAACACCCCCTTCAACCGCCTGCCGGCGAACATCCGCGAGGCGCTCCTGTACGGCTCCGGCAAGGAAAAGATCAAGTTCTACTGGGACCGGCGCGGGCGGCGGTTCTTTTACACCAAGGCCTTCGAGGGGATCATCAACACGCTGGACCGGCGCTACCGGGAGACCACGTCCAGCGCCGTCCGTCTGGAGCTCATGAAGTACATCAGCCTGCGCGAATGTCCGGCTTGCAGGGGCGCCAGGCTGAAACAGGAGAGCCTGTCCGTCACCGTCTCCGGCCGGAACATCTTCGACGTCTGCCGCCTGTCGATCCGGGAGTGCCAGGCGTGGTTCGACACCCTTCCCCTGACGCCCCAGGAAACGCTCATCGCGGAACGGATCCTGAAGGAGATCCGGGAGCGCCTGCGCTTTCTGATCGACGTAGGCGTGGACTACCTGAGCCTGGAGCGGTCCGCGGACAGCCTCTCCGGCGGCGAGGGCCAGCGCATCCGTCTGGCGACGCAGATCGGCTCGGGCCTGGTGGGGGTCCTCTACGTCCTGGACGAACCGACGGTCGGTCTGCACCAACGCGACAACGTCCGACTGATCCACACGCTCAAGCGCCTGCGCGACCTCGGGAACACGGTGCTCGTCGTCGAGCACGACGCGGACATGATGCTGTCGTCCGATCACATCATCGACATGGGGCCCGGGGCCGGCCAGGAGGGGGGCGAGGTCGTCGTCCAGGGGTCGCCCGCGGAGGTGTGCCGCTACGGCCCCTCGCTGACGGGCCAGTACCTCTCCGGGCGGGTTTCGATCCCCCTTCCGTCATCCCGCCGCCCCCGGCCGGACCGGTTCATCGTCCTCGAGGGGGCGTACGAGCACAACCTAAAGGACATCGACATCCGCATCCCGGTCGGCGTGTTCACCGCGGTCACCGGGGTCTCCGGCTCGGGAAAGAGCACGCTGGTCATGCGGACCCTGCACAAGATCCTGGAGCGCAAGCTCTCCCGGCAGCGGGGCCGGGTCGGGAAGATCCGGCGCATCGTCGATCTGGGCGGCATCGAGCGGGTCATCATGATCAACCAGCAGCCCATCGGCCGGACGCCGCGGTCCAATCCGGTGACCTATACCGGGATCTTCTCCCCGATCCGGGAGCTCTTCACCGGACTGCCCGACGCCCGGATGAGGGGCTACAAGCCGGGGCGGTTCAGCTTCAACGTCAAGGGGGGACGGTGCGAGGCCTGCGAGGGCAACGGCCTGATCAAGATTGAGATGCACTTCCTGCCCGACGTCTACGTCACCTGCGACGTCTGCCACGGCCGGCGCTTCAACCCGGACACCCTGGACATCCGCTACAAGGGCAGGAACATCGCCGAGGTCCTGGATTTGACGGTCCTGCAGGCGCTGAGCTTTTTCGAAAACATCCCGTCCATCCGGACCCGGCTCCAGCTCCTGTACGACGTCGGCCTGGGCTACCTCCGCCTGGGGCAGTCGGCCACGACCCTCTCCGGCGGGGAGGCCCAGCGGATCAAGCTCTCCCGCGAGCTGGGCAAGCGGGCCAACAGCAACACCCTCTACATCCTGGACGAACCCACCATCGGCCTGCACTTCGCCGACATCCAGAAGCTCCTGGACGTCCTGATGCGCCTGGTCGACATGGGCAACACCGTGGTCGTCATCGAACACAACCTCGACGTCGTCAAGTCCGCCGACCACATCATCGATCTGGGCCCGGAGGGCGGCCCCGGCGGGGGTTGGATCGTCGCCGAGGGGACGCCCGAGGAGGTGGCCGCCTGCGAGGAGTCCCTGACCGGCCGGTTCCTCAAGCCGATCCTTTCACGAACGGGGCCGGCCTAGCCCCCCTGCGGCGACGGACGTCTTTTTCAGGATTTTCCGATATAGGTAAAGGCCTTCGGAACCGGACGGGCGTACACCTGGCCGTGCGTCTCGTCATCGAAGGCGCCGGCCTGCCGAAGGGCCTCACCGATGGCCGGGGTCTGCTCCGGGGAGACGATCATGTTGCAGCACTCGCGAGCGGGGGACAGGCGGCTCAGGGGGGACTGCCGGGGACGGACATGCCTTTGCCGCCCGATGGTCGCCCCCGCGGCTCCCGCGGCCATGGCGGCCTTGACGAGCTCCGGCCCCCGTCCCTCGTTGCAGAGCATCGTCAGATCGGTCAGGTCGCGCAGATAGGCCTTCCCCGCGTCTTCGCTCTCCGCGGTCCCGGAACGGCGCCTCCATTTGGTCCCGCCCTTGAGTTCATCGATGACGGAGACAATCTGCTCAATGCTGGCGGCGTGCCGGGTGACGCCCCGCTTGATTTTCGTGTTGACAATGCCCCGGTTGAGGGGTGCGCAATACAGGAAGCCCTTGCCGGGCTGGTCCAGGTCGCCCACGTCGATCATCAGGTTCATGAGGCCCTCCGCATCGTGCCGGTCCGTAACGATGTGGACCACCTCCTTCTCGGCGGGAATCGTGATCCGGAGGAGCCCCATCTTGTCGCGGACGCCGGTGCCCTGTCCGAAGGTGATGGCCGGCACGCACGTTCCGGTGTCGAGGGAGATCATGGCCATCCGGTCGCCCTCGCCGCGCTGCGCGATGCAGCACACGAGCGCCAGATCGGACAGGAGGGGAATGTCGCTCGCCACCGTAAAATCGGCCGTCCGGTTTTCAGCGCAGAGCTCATGGGCCCAGAGCAGTTCGACGGTCTCGCTGAAGGCCATGCCCCGTCCCGCAATGCCGAGCCTTCCTGCGTGAAGGACAAGCTTCAGCGCCGCGTCCTCCAGGGCGGGGTCCACGAGGAAGGTCAGGATTTCGATCGGGTCTTCGTCGATGACGGTGCGCTCCGAGGCCCCAAAAAGCCACTTCTTGTCGTGCAGGACGTCGGAGCGGCCCACGGCAAGATGTGCGTCGACGATTCCGTGTTCGGCGAGCGCCTCGATGACGCCTACCGCCTCCCCTCGGTTGACGATTCCGGTAATCTTGGCAACCTGCTTCCGGCGCTCCATCATGGGGTCGTCCCTCCTTTTCCCGACGGCACGGACGCCTGCGCGGCCCTGCGCTTCATCGTCACCCAAAGGCCGACCACGAGCACCGAAAGGATGGGACAGACGGAGGCCATCGCCAGAATGCCGAATCCCTCGACCACCCCGACCTGGGTGCTGATCCCGAGACCCATCGCGAGCACCAGCGGCACGGTGATCGGCCCGGTGGTCACACCGGCGCTGTCCCACCCGATGTTTACGAACTCCTCGGTCGAAAAGGCCGTGACGAACAGGAGCAAAAGATAGGGCGGCGCCAGGAGCCAGATCAGCGGAAGGTCCCAGACGATCTTGGCCACGCCGATCGCAAGTCCCGCTCCCACTCCGATGGCAACGGTCTGCATGAGCAGGGACTTTTTGAACGCGCCGACGGTGAGATCTTCGACGGTGGCCCCCAGGGCGTTAAGGGCGGGTTCGGCCAGGGTCGCCGCGTACCCCAGAATGAAGGCGAACAGGAGCACCACGAGAATGCCCCCGAGGCCGTCCGAGCGACCGAAGAGCGGCCCCCGGGTCGGAACGTACGTGTACTGGCGCGTCTCCGGGTTATACTGCCGCTCGTTGAACGGCAGC
>JALNWL010000155.1 GCA_023230905.1 Syntrophales bacterium | reverse complement strand
GGCTCATCCAGAGCCATTCCCAGGGAGGGTCCGGATCACCCGCCGCCCATCATCGTGATGCGGACGGAGGCCGGCCCCTGCCGGTTCTTCATGAAATCCTTGATCATTTCGTTTGCCTTCTCGGTGACTTCCAGCATATGCGCTCCTTTGAATGTTTTCCTTGCGTCAGCGGTTCAAATCGCGTTTCTCTCTCAAGGTCGGCCTAAGCTATACATTAAAAAAACTTTGTCAATCGAATTTTTTCGGGACGGGGGCTGGCGGCCGCCGTCGATTTGTGCTTGAAGTCTTGTCGGAGGCGGGATATGCAAAGCGAACTTCCCGCTTCAGACAAGCCGTCTCCGTGTTCGGGCCCCCTGGGGGCCGGGGAGCGACGATGGATTTCGAGATCCGTCCCTGTTCAGAAACCGATGCCGGGATTTTGGCCGAGACGATCCGGGCCGCCTTTCGCGACGTCGCGGAGCGCTTCGGCCTGACCCGGGAGAACGCCCCGCGGCACCCGTCCAACTGTTCGGCGGACTGGGTCGAAAAGGACATGGCGCGCGGGGTCGTCTATTACATGCTGGAGGACAGGGGGCGCGCTTCCGGTTGCGTCGCGCTCGAAATGGCCAACGCCGAGGTCGGCTATCTGGAGCGCCTGGCCGTGCTTCCCGAGCGGCGCCGGCGCGGTTTGGGGCGGGTCCTCGTCGCGTACGCGCTTTCGGAGGCCGCCCGGCGCGGCGCCCGGCGCGTCAACATCGGCATGATTGCGGAGCAGGCCGAACTGAAGGACTGGTACCGGGGGCTGGGGTTCGTCGAGGGGGAGACCCGGGAATTCGCCCACCTGCCGTTCCGCGTGACCTTTCTGTCGCAGGGGATTCAAGGAGAAGAACCATGAGCAGCCACATTCATCACGTGCACATCTTTGCGTCCAATCTCGATCGAACGATCGAATTCTACCGGGACTTCTTCGGGGGCACGGTGGTCCTGGACATGGAGCTGGCCGGGGCGCGAAACGTCTTCATGCGGGTCGGGACCGGCCGCATTCATTTTTACGATCAGCCCCCCCGATTCTCGGGCCGGGGAAGCATCCACCATTTCGGGATCCAGACCGACGACGTCGAGGCCGTCGTGAACCGGATGAAGGCGAAGGGCGTGGTCTTCACCAAGGGCATCACGGATGCCGGGTTCTGGAAATACATCATGGTGCCGGCGCCGGACGACATCCTCATCGAGGTGTTCCAGGTGGACCGGGCGCAGATCCCCGCCGACCTGCTCGGTTATTTCGAGTGGAACGATCCCCGGAAGGAGTTGGAGGCATGAGCGATTACGGAACCTATCTGAAACGACTTCAGGCGGGGGAGCTGCACCTCAACCCCTTCCTCGCCTTCCTCGACATGCGGCCCGAGGCGATGGACGACGGGTACGCCCGCTTCCGGATGCCGATCCGGCCGGAGTACCTGCAGGGTGCGGGCAACATGCAGGGGGGGATGATCGTGGCGATGGCCGACGAGGCCGCCGCCCACGCGATCATGACCCTGCTCAAGCCCCGGGAGGGCCTGACCACGATCGAACTGAAGAGCAATTTCCTGGCGCCGGTACGGGCGGGCGACCTGGTTGCCGAGGCCCGGGTCTTCAAGAAGGGCCGCACGCTCATGATCGCCGACTGTACGGTGACCGACGACCGCGAGCGCCCGGTCCTCCGCCTGTCGGCGACGTTCCTGATCATCCGGGAGTAACCGGCGTCGCCGGGAACGCGCAGTCCGTCGGCCGGCTCGCCCGGTTATTCTATCTTTCCATCCATCCCTTGCCGGGCCATGACATGGAACGGTTTATATTGACAGCCAATATTGATTTGTGTATATCAAAATCGCATCCCGTTATATACAAGCCGGCTCATGTATAATCTGTTGGAGGCAAAATGCAGCCCTTTGAACCGCAACAGCTTCCGATCGATGACATCCCGTGGGACGCCCTGATCCCCCTGATCGGCAGGGCAAATCGCTCCCTGGCTTATTATGACGGGATTCTGTACGGCCTCGCCAATCCCGATGTCCTCCTTTCCCCCCTCACGACGCGGGAAGCCGTGTTATCCTCTAAGATCGAAGGCACGCAGGCCACCCTGGGTGAGGTCTTGAAATTCGAAGCCGGGGCGGCGCCTGCCGAGGAATCCCGTGTCCGGGATATCGAAGAGATCATGAATTATCGGCGCGCCATGCGCCGGGCCGAAGAGGAACTGAAGGTCCGTCCCTTTTCCTTGAATCTTCTGAAAGAGCTGCACGCGGTGCTGCTGGACGGTGTCCGGGGAAGATTCGAGGCCAGGGGACAATTCCGCTCCTCACAAAACTGGATCGGAATTCCCGGAACACCCATCGAGGAGGCGCAATTTGTCCCTCCCGATCCCGCAAAGATGATCGAACATCTGTATGGCTGGGAGAAATATTATCATTTCGATCGTCCGGATCCCTTGGTCCAGTTGGCGATCATTCACGCCCAGTTCGAGTTGATTCACCCTTTTCTGGACGGCAACGGCCGTCTCGGAAGGATGATCGTTCCGCTCTTTCTCTTTGAAAGAAGGCTGATTTCCAGTCCCGTGTTTTATATATCCGCCTACCTGGAAGCTCACCGGGACGCCTATGCAGCCGGACTCCGGTCGTTGAGCGATAAAACGCCGGCCTCCTGGGCCCATTGGATCGGTTTTTTTCTCCGTGCCATGGACGAACAGGCGAAGGAAAATGCAAAGAAGGCCCAGGCCATCATCGACTTGTACGGCCGCCTGAAAGAAAGGATGATCGACTTGACCCACTCCCAATACGCCGTACCGCTTCTGGATCATTTGTTCGATCAACCGGTTTTTACCAGCTCGCTTTTCGATGAACGTTCCGGGATGCCCAGCAAGCCGATGGTGATGAATATGCTGGGGCGACTGAAGAAGGCGGGGATCCTCAAGGTGGTCCGGGAAGGCAGTGGCCGCCGACCGCAAATCCTGGCATTGGCCGAACTGATCAATGTCTGTGAAGGGGCGGATGTCATCTGATTCATCCTGGTGCCCTTCGAACTGGGCAAGCAGCAGGAGTACATAGGCAACCCGCTGGTCGTCGCCCAAGAGCACAATGACGAGGCTGACTTCTACCTCTCCCACGGGACGGCGATGGAGATTCACGGCATGGTCATGCAACCGCGCCTTGTTTTCCACATCACGGCGCTGAAGGAGTCGGGTGACAGTCAAGGTCCGCTTCAGCCGATACGACCGACACTCATATGAAAACAGTCATACATTCTGCCTCGTCTACGAAGGGCCTCTCTCTCCTAGGCCTCAGACTGCCGACCTTCCAGAATTTGTTGAAATGTACGGGAAATTGGCCAGGGAGTCGAGAAGGGTTTATTTCAATTGATGAATTCACGCATAAAATGCTAACCAATGGCATAAATGACCTATAATCAAGGTGATTGATTATGGCAAAGGCGATTTTCACAACAAAGATCACTCCAAGTTATAATGACCTTCCGGAATTGATGTACCATTTTCCAAAAACCTATTTGCGCCAAGCAAACCTGACTGTTGGTGATTGGATCATATATTACGAACCGCGCAGAGAAGACATTTCTCCGGCTGGTCATGCGGGGCGTCAATGCTATTTTGCAACAGCACGAGTAACCCACATCAAATAAGATATTGCTGTGAAGGACCATTATTATGCTTTCGTAGAAAATTACGTTGAATTTTCGGCGCCCGTTCCTTTCAAAATTGGCTCATTCTATTACGAAAGCGGGCTCAAGAAAGCCGATGGTTCAACCAACAAAGGGGCGTTTGGGAGAGCCATTAGAATTATCCAAGACGATGAGTATCAGGCCATTGTTGCGGCAGGCATGGCACAGATTAACGAGCAGACCGTACGAGACGACTCCGAGCCGCTAATCAATTTTGATGTAGAGCGGCCTGTGATCCAACAAATTGTTGAGCGACCATTTCGCGAAGCAGCTTTCTCAGGGCTGGTAAAGGAGGAATACGGGTCTGCTTGTGCGATGACGGGAATCAATATAACGAACAATAAGGGCATCACGGAGGCAGCTCATATCAAACCTGTTAAATTTAATGGACCCGATTCAGTCAGAAACGGCATTGCCCTTTGCCGCACTTTCCATTGGATGTTCGACCACGGCCTTATCTCAGTAGCAGACCCTGGTGACATTATAATGGATAATATTGTGCCTCCTAGAATCTATCAGCTAATCAACAGTAACGGAAAAGTTCGATTGCCCTCAAATCCTATGTCCGCTCCTCATCCTGAATTTCTAAAGTTTCACCGTAATATGATTTACATGAGATAACGCATCTTTCTTTTGATTGGTACGACAGCGCCCATTCGAGACAGGAATGTCGCTACCAAACGTTAAGATCTTGAAGGCAACTGCAGGGAGGAGAGGTTTTATGATTGTGGCAACTGAATAATGCCCCATCCTCGGGATGGCACTCTCGCAGGCTGCGCTGTTTTAAGAACAGGTTTCCGAGGAGGGAGTGATGCTGAGGATAGATCAGCTCAATTATGTCAGGACAGCAGTACGGGTTTAGAGCAGGGGAAAACGGGAGTTGTCAAGGTTCCGCCGACTGATAAACAGAACAAATCTTGCCGAGTGATTAAGAATATCGATGTAATTTAACCATCAATTGATGTGCAATCGCCATCAAAAGAGGGGCGCCTCAAAACGTTTCCCAATGATGAATTGATGGCGAGATATCGACGGCGATGAAGCTTCGCGTCCTCACCGTTTCGCGACCGACGGGAAACGGGCGGCGTCCGTGTGGGGGAGGAAGAGCGCGGCCGTGTAGTGGTCCATGTAGGCGGGTTCGTGGCTCAGGTTGACGTAGGTCATCCGCCGGGCGAGGGCCTGCTGCCGCTCGCGGTGGGCCCGGGACAGCAGGAGCAGCGACGAGCCCTTGAGCGAGGCGTTGCCTAGGTAGCGGAAGCGCTCCGGCGGGAGGTCGGGGAGCAGGCCGATCGTCACGGCGTTCTCCAGGTTGAGATGCCGGCCGAAGCCGCCCGCCACGTACACCCGCGCGAGGTCGTCGAAGCCGATCCCGGTCTGGGCGAGCAGGAGCGTGCAGGCCGAATAGACGGCCGCCTTGGCCCGCAGGAGGTTCTCCAGGTCCGCCTCGCTCACCGCAAGCGGCCGGCCCGTGGCGCCCTCGTCGGCCCCGGCCAGGAGGTAGCGGGCGCGCCGGCCCTCCACAACGATGGCCGGGGACGGCCGCGCCCGTGACAGGCGCCCGGAGGGCTCCAGCCAGCCGTGGCGGAACAGTTCGGCCATCAGGTCGATCATCCCCGAGCCGCAGATTCCGCGGGGCCGCCCCGCGCCGATCACCTCTAACGACGCCCGGCCGTCGAACGGAGCCGCCCGGACCGCGGCGATTGCCCCGTCGGCCGCCCGCATGCCACAGTCGATGCCGCCCCCCTCGAAGGCCGGTCCCGCCGAGCAGGCGCACGTCATCAGAAAATCCCCGTTGCCGAGGACGATCTCGCCGTTGGTGCCGATATCGATGTAGAGGCTGATCGCCGCGTCGCCGTCCGTCATCTCCGTGCAAAGGAGCCCCGCCGTGATGTCCCCCCCCACGTAGCTGCCCACGGCGGGGGAGCAGTGGACCCGCGCCCCGGGATGCAGGTCGAGCCCCAGCTCCGCGGCGGTGAGCGGCGGAATGGAGAGGAGCGCCGGGGTGTAGGGCGCCAGGCGCAGGTA
Source organism: Syntrophales bacterium (assembly GCA_023230905.1). Taxonomy (GTDB): domain Bacteria; phylum Desulfobacterota; class Syntrophia; order Syntrophales; family UBA2251; genus UBA2251. Next base: position 538 of record JALNWL010000155.1, on the reverse strand, counting down.
TTCTGGCGGGATGCCCAACAGCAGATGGAGCATGACGGTGTTGCCGGACAGCACCGCGCAGACGACGTCCGCCGCGGCGAGGCCGAGGTCCTGCCGCATCCGGCGGAGCAGTCGGTTGATCGTGGCCGCGGCGCGGGCCTGAAGCTCGGCGAGACGGTCCGGCGCGACGGCGTAGTTGATCCGGCTGATCACGTCCTGGCCGCAGGCGATCTGGTCGTTGTAGCCGCTCCGGGTGGCGAGGACCCGCCCGTCGGCGAGGTCCAGGAGCTGGACGGAGACCGTGGTCGTCCCCAGGTCGATGGCGGCGCCGATGCGTCCGGCCCCCGCCCCGGCGGCCAGATCGACGACGTGGAGCAGCCGGCCTTCGCGGACGACGGCGGCCTCGATGCGTCCGTCCCGCCCGCGCAGGGCGTCGGGCAGGGCGCGCAGGACGGGCAGGGGCAGAACGACGTCGGCGTCCCCGGCCGTCGGGCGGAGGGCCCGCTCCAGGCGGTCCGCGTCGGAGAGGCCGTCCTCGGGACGGGGCGCGGGGACGGCG
>JALNWL010000154.1 GCA_023230905.1 Syntrophales bacterium | reverse complement strand
CTTCGCAATCACGTCCACCGGGCTCCGGTCCAGGTCGGTGAGGTCGCCGATCAGGCCGCCCGCCCCCAGTTGCGTCTCCCAGACCTCCCGGAGAAATTGCGGCAGCGAGCGGTAGGGGCCGGCGTGTTTTTCTTGGGTCCGGCGAGCCGCCAGGACCTGCCACTGTCCGCGGTCGGCGGTCAGCGTCTTGTAGAGGCCCGGCCGGTTGATCGCGGCGAGGAAGGCCTTGAGGCCGGCCGTCAACCATCGCCAGTCCTCATCGTCCACCGGCGCCAGAACGGCGTCGTTTTCGCTGTAACCCGGGCAGGAACCCCGGAAGAAGATCTTTCCGCCCACCATCCCGACGCAGGGGCGATATCCCAGGCCGGCGCGCTCCCGCTCCACGCCGTGACCGCAGACGACCGCGTGGCCGCCGGCCATGAATTCGGCGAAGGAGTCCCCGACGCCGCCCAGGACCCAGAGTTCCGGCGGGGCGAAGCGGGGGTTGTGCTTGGTCATCGTCATCCCACGGGCGCCGATGTTCCCGGCGACGTAGATCTGCCCCTGCGCCATGGCGTTGCCCGCGCCGTTCGTGGCGTTGCCCCGGACGATGATCCGCGCCCCGGCGTTGAGCCAACCCACATCGTCGGACGCCGGACCGACGCAGTCGATCACGGTGTTGGGGAAGCCCATCGCGCCCAGGCGCTGCCCGGACGTGCCCATGACGCGGATCCGGACGGTTTCGTTCCCCGCGCGCCAGAGGCGGCCGCCGATGCCGTGCTGCCCCTGGGCAATAATCTCCAGCGACCGGTGCCCGTCGGACACGGCCTTCTGGATGCGCTCTTCCAGGACGCGCGAATCCACCCGGAGGCCCTTTTCCATGCCGGGAATCACCCAGGTCGGTTTACTCGCGCCGTTCACATCCCATCTCCCCGTCAGGCGTCGGGCCTGTCACCCGGTGCCTACACCACATACTTGATCTTCAGCCGTTCCGCCGCATGGCCGTCGGCTATGCCGATCGCGTCGGACATGCCGATCGGCAGCGACGTGGATCGCCCCAGGGGCGCCACGATCTTTTTCAATTCCGTGTCGAAACCCTTGAAGACATCGACGAGCCGCTCGGCCACCTTCTCCGGATCGAGCCGCCGGTAGAGGCGCGGGTCCTGGGACGTGATCCCCTTCGGACACAGGCCGATGTTGCAGATGTTGCAGCGGTCGCGTTCGGAGCCGAGACAGCCGGCCGCCGCCTGCATGAGGTACTTGCCCGTCTGGACGCCGCTGGCCCCCAGCATGATCAGGGCCGCCGCGTTGGCGGCCAGGTTGCCGTTCTTGCCGACGCCGCCGCCGGCGAAGATCGGGATCTCGTTCTGTTTGCCCACCTTGACCAGGTTCAGGTAGGCGTCCCGGACATTGCTCGCGATCGGATGGCCCATGTGGTCCATCGAGACGTTGTAGGCCGCACCGGTCCCGCCGTCCTCCCCGTCGATGGCGAGCCCCCCCGCGTAGGGGTTCCGGGTCAGGTTGTTCAGCACCGCGAGCGTCGTCGAGGTCGCGGAGATCTTCGGATAGACGGGCACCCGGAATCCCCAAGCCATGGCCATGGACTGGATCATCTTGGCGACCGCCTCCTCGATCGAGTATTTCGTCTGGTGCGTCGGCGGACTCGGGAGGCTGACGCCCGCCGGGACGCCCCGGATGGCGGCGATGAGCCGGTTGACTTTGTACCACATCAAAAGCCCCCCGTCGCCGGGTTTGGCCCCCTGGCCGTACTTGATCTCGATGGCGCAGGGGTCCTCCTGCATCTCGGGCAGGGCATGGAGGATCTCGTCCCAGCCGAAGTAGCCGCTCGCGATCTGGAGGATGACGTATTTCAGAAAGCGCGATCGCAGGAGGCGCGGGGGGCAGCCGCCCTCGCCGGTGCAGATCCGGACGGGCATCCCCATCTCCTCGTTCAGGTAGGCCACACCCATCTGCAGGCCCTCCCACATGTTGGGCGACAGCGCCCCGAAGGACATGCTGCCGATGACGAGCGGGTAGATCTCGCGCACGGGGGGCACCCAGCCGTTCTCCTTCGTGACTCTCAGGATTTCCTCCGGCGGCAGGACCCGGCCGAGGAGGGTGCGCAGCTCGAATTCATGGCGACCCGCGTCGAGGGCCGGATCGGTGAGCATGGAGATGCGGATGAACTTGATCGCGTCGAGGACGCTCTGGGGGTCGTTGCGCCGGCCGCCGCGCCGCCGGGGTTCGCCGCCCTGCTGGACGTGGAAGCGGAGCTTGTCCGTCTCGTCGCCGTGGGCGGGCGCGATGGACCCGTTGGGGCACACGAGGGCGCACATCCCGCAGCCCACGCAGGCATGCGCGGCGTCGGTCCGTTGGCGGATGCCGTGGTAGAGGCCAACGGCCTGGGTCGGCTTATCCGCAAGCCCCACCGCCGCGGTCACGACGCGCTTGCGGTGGACGCCGAGTTCGATCGCCTGCACCGGGCAGACGGCGGTGCAGCGCCCGCAGAGGGTGCACGTTTCCCGGTTCCAAAGGACCCGCCAGGGGAGGTCCCGGACGCTCAAGGTCGCGGGGTCAATTCGTCCCATTGGCTCCATTGTCTGACCTCTTGACGGTCCGGTCCCACGTAGACCGTGTCGTACTTCATCGGTTGAAAATCCCGCGATTTATCTCGGGCGGGGATGGCGGTGTCAAGACCGCACATCTCCGAGGAGAAGGCGATCATCCCGGGGTTGCCGCCCACGATGCCGGGACGGAGCTTCTTGCCGTCCTGGACCATGAACAGGCCCTTGTCCGGCAGGCAGCCCATGACGCAGTTCGGTCCGTCCACGATCAGCGGTCTGCAGCTCTGCTTGACCCTACGGAGCCACTCGCCGTTGGGGTGTTCGGCCAGCTCGTCGTCCTTCAGGGGGGTGATGATGTGCTTGTACATCTCAAGCCCCAGTCCCAATTGGTTGCGCGTGTAGTGGAGGATGTGGGTGAAGACCTCCGAGTCGGACTGGTAGCCCTGGTAGCCCTCGTACCGCCGGGAAGTGAGAAATTCCCGGATCGGGACGAAGGCGGTGTTCTCGCCGTTCGTCATCGTAGCGATCCCCTGGATGAAAAAGGGGTGGCAGGCGTAAATGTCGATGGCGTAGTTCGTGTTCTGACGGCCCTGCGCGAGGACCACGCGGGCCTGCAGTTCCCGGCGGTTCAGGCCCAGGTATTCCGCGACGGTCAGGGGGTCGCCGACCTCCTTGATCATGATCACGTCCGGCCAGAAGCTGAAGATCAGCATCGACCCGTCCACCTCCCCCATCCGGCGCAGCTCTAGGCGGGTCATCATCAGGCGGTGATGCAGTTCGGCCTGGGAGAGGACCTCCCACTCCGGCGGGTATTCGTAGACCCGGATCAGGTAGTTGTCCCGCTTCGGCGTTCCCGGCGGCGGCGCCATGGGCGGGCGTATGGAGAGCTTGTACTTCACCATGAAGTCCATGTCCATCATGTACCGGTCGAGGGCCTTGATCCCGGCGTTGGAGAAGATCCCCGACAGGATGGGCCCGCCGCGGAACTGCTCGAAGTCCCCCCCCAGATCGGTCAGGAAGAGCCCCACGCCGGAGCCGTCGTGGCCTTCCTTCATGACGTCGAGGGCGCGGATCGCCACCATCGGGGAGAGGGGTTCGGCGCTCGTTATGGCAAATAAGCGGCACATGGGAAATTCCTTTGTCTTTCACGCCCGGCGGTTTTCACCGACGGCGTGACGTCTGTGACGGGAAAGCGATAACCGTGCCAGATGGACGGGAGCGGACCTCTGGGTCGCTCCGGCGGAGACAGCGCCCTCGCTTCGCGGCCCCGGCCGGCCGACGGGCGGAAACGGCGGGTGGACAAGGAGGCCGGCTTGTCGATACATAATTGTGCCCACCGGTCCGGGAGCGACAAATTTGTCAGCGCCTCCGGAGCGGGTCTTCCCGGGGGCCGCCTCCCCGCCCTTACGTCTCACCGGTCGACAGGGCCGGGGGCGGCGCCGGACGGAATTGGCGGGTGTCGATCCCGAGCTTGTGGACCTTGTACTGGACAATCCGTTTCGTCGTGCCGAGCAGTTTGGCCGCCCGCGTCTGGTTGCCGCCGGCTTCCCGCAGGGCCGCCATGAGCAGGGCCCGTTCGCGCGCCGTGATCTCGACCTTGAGCTTTCCCCGTTCCCGCCGCTCCTCCTCGCTCCGGCCGCTCTGGAGGGAAGGGGGCAGATGGGCGGTCTCGACGGTGTCCCCCGTGCACAGGACCACGGCCCTCTCGATGCAGTTTTCCAGTTCCCGGACATTCCCCGGCCATCCGTAGGCCAGGAGGATCTCCATGACGGCCGGGGAGATGCGCTTCACCAGCTTGCCCAGGGCACGACCGTACTTTTCGACGAAGTGGTCGGCGAGCAGGATGATGTCGCTCCCCCGGTCCTTGAGCAGGGGCAGATAGAGGGGAAACACGTTCAGGCGGTAATACAGATCGGCCCGGAAACGGCCGTCGGCCACGTCCTGCTCCAGGTTGCGATTCGTCGCGGCGATGATCCGGACGTCGACCCGGACCGTCCTGGAGGCGCCCAGGGGCTGGAACTGCCGTTCCTGGAGAACGCGCAGGAGCTTTGCCTGTGCGGCGGCGGAGAGCTCCCCCACCTCGTCCAGGACGATCGTGCCTCCGTCCGCCTCCTCGAACCGGCCGCGCCGCCTCTGCCAGGCGCCGGTGAAGGCGCCCTTCTCGTGGCCGAAGAGTTCGCTTTCGACCAGGGTGTCCGGCATGGCGGCGCAGTTGACGAGGACCAAAGGACCCTTCCGGCGGGGACTGTTCCGGTGGATCGCCCGACCGACCAGTTCCTTGCCCGTCCCCGTGGCGCCGTGGATGAGGACCGTGGTGTCGGATTCGGCCACCTGCGCCATCAGGCCGAAGACCTCCTGCATGACGCCCGAGGTGCCGATGAGCTCGTCCGACGGGCTGCACGACTTACCCAGCATGTGCCGCAGGCGCCGGTTGTCCTCCTCTAGGGCCCGGGTGTGGACGGCCTTGGCGATCAGGTCCGCCACGGCGACCAGGACGGCGAGTTCCCGTTCGAGGTTTTCGACCTGCCGGGCGACCTTGTCCGCCGACAGGACGCCGACGACCCGCTGGTCGTAGATGATGGGCACGCAGAGGAAGGCGAGTTCGGCGCGGTTAAGGAAACGCCGGGCGCCTGTGCGGTCGAGAAACAGGGCCTCCTGGCCGAGATTGGCCACGGCCATGGGCCGCCCGGTCTGAGCCACCTTGCCCGTGATGCCCTCGCCGGGCCGGTAGGTGACCTCCATCCCCCCGATATCGACGCCGTGGGCCACGTCCAGCCAGGCCTCGCCGGTCTCGCGGTCGATCAGGGAGATCATGCCGCGCTGCATCCCCAGCAGGCGGCTCATTTCCTTGAGCACCCCCGCGAGCTCGGCGTGGAGCTCACCGGGGCGCACGAGGATCCGGGCGATGGCATGGAGGGCCGCCAGTTCCTCGTAACTGTGAATGCTGATATCCTTCGTTTCGGCAAGCCCCACCTGGGTGGGACTCCAGACTTCCCGGCTCATGCGTCCATCCCTGAAAAATGCCTCCAGGCGTTCGCCCCTGTTCCGTCCCTCCCACTCCCGGCGGTCAGGGCAGGGATTGCGAAGCTCACTTCGGGTCGTTTCCTATCATGATGCGATACAAAATTGCAACAGAGGATTGTTCCCGTTTTACCACCTTTTGTCTTGACATTCGGGTTAAAAATCCATTAGTAAGAGCCACGCGCGCCATGATGGACACACGCGCCGTGTTTCGACAGGCTCCAACAAAACACTCAACCCATCCCGCCGGACCCGACCCTTCCCGGCGGGACGCCCAAGACCGTGACGGCAACCGATGTCAGCGGTCGCCGTCACCAGAAACTCCGCATCGACTCATCGTTCCGCGTCCCTGCACAGGGGCGCGATGCCATAGACGAACACGCTTCAACCCCGCGCCCCGGTTTCGCGCCCGTGAAGGCTTCCCGGCGATCAGGGGCTTCCGGACGCTCTTTCTCAACCCGTTTGCGATCTTCACCAAGCGCGACCCGGGATCCGATCGCCGCATCACCCGCCCGTGTGGAGCGGCACGGGATCCTCAGGCTCCACAACGACGCCATCAACCTAAAAAGGAGGGTATCTATGAGTGACGTCTACACGGAAAAGCCATGGCTCAAGAACTACGACAAGAATGTCCCCCCCACGCTGAAGTACGAAGACAAGACCTTCGCGGAGATGTTCCGGAAGGCGGTCGAGGCGTTCCCGGACAAAACG
>JALNWL010000153.1 GCA_023230905.1 Syntrophales bacterium | reverse complement strand
TGTTGTTCAAGGCCCTGGGGAAAATCGAGGCCGAGCATGCGGCCGTCTGGAGAAAAGTCTTGCGGCTTCCCAAGACGCCGCCGGGAAACGAAACCTGCCATACGGAGAACGTCAAGAATCTCAACGAATCCCATGAGCGGGAGACCAGGGCCATCGCCTTCTATCAAAAGGCCGGCGACGAATCCAATCACGAGAGACTTCGACAGATCTTCGCGGCGCTGGTGGAAATCGAAACGGACCACCTGGATCTCTCGGAGGCGCGGCTGAAGTGACCCTGAGCGGCCCGGGTTCGGCGGAGATCATTCCCCGATGATCTTGACGAGCACCCGCTTGCGGCGGCGGCCGTCGAATTCGCCGTAGAACATCTGCTCCCACGGGCCGAAATCCAGGCGTCCGTTCGTGACGGCGACAACGACCTCACGGCCCATGACCTGCCTTTTGAGGTGGGCGTCGCCGTTGTCCTCGCCCGTGCGGTTGTGGCGATAGCGGCTCACCGGCTCGTGCGGCGCGAGCCCCTCCAGCCACTGCTCGTAATCCTGGTGGAGCCCCGGCTCGTCGTCGTTGATGAAGACCGATGCCGTGATGTGCATCGCGTTGACGAGACAGAGGCCTTCGACGATCCCGCTCTCCTTCAGGCACGCGGCCACCTCGGGTGTGATGTTCACGAACCCGCGCCTCGCGGGAAGCTGAAACCAGAGTTCCTTGCGGTACGACTTCACGGTCGACGCCTCCAAGACCTGAACAGGCCTGTTGCAACCCGGACTGCACGGGCAAATCAATCGAACGGGCCTCCGGGAACGGCGATTCCGGGCGCGGGCAGCCCCGGCCGGCACGCCACCTTTCATCCTGCCGAACGCCACTGGTCGTCATCCCGCATGGGCCCGGGATGCCCGCTTCCTCCGGAATCGCACGGGCCATGGCGATCCGCGTCTCAGGACAGGATAAACCCGATCGGGACGAGGATGAGCCACCGGAAGAAGCGGATGAGCGGGTTCAGGGCCCCCACAAAAAGAAGACCGATGATGATGAAGAAGCCGTAGGGCTCGAGGCGCGCCAGGGCGTCCTGCATCCGCTCCGGCAGGAAGCCCATGAGGATCTTCGAGCCGTCGAGCGGCGGGATGGGGATCAGGTTGAAGGCGGCGAGAATGAGATTGATCTGCGCCAGGTAGAAGAGGAAGATGCCGACCGAGCTCTGCGGCGCGGGCGTGAGCCACTTGAGCAGCAGGACGGCGAGAAAGGCGAAGATCATGTTGGCGACGATGCCGGCCGACGAGACGAGCACGAGTCCCCGGCGGTAATCGCGGATGTAGCCCAGGTTGACCGGCACCGGGCGCGCCCAGCCGAACCCGACGATGAAGAGCATGATCGTGCCGATCGGGTCGAGATGGCTCAGGGGGTTCAGGGTCAGCCGGCCCGCGTTCTTGGCCGTCGGATCGCCCATGCGCAAGGCGACCCAACCGTGGGCCAGCTCGTGGACGATGATGGAGTACAGGAGCGGTATCGCCAAAAGGACGAATGTCAGCGGATCGTCGATGAGCAGTTTGAGCAGTCCCACGCCACGCCCCCGGATACGGACAAAAAAGTTACAACCCTCGCTGCAGAGGGAGGCACTTTATCATACAAAAGGCCTGTGAGCCAGAGCCGTTCCCGACTTTTTCATTCATTTTGGTTTGCCTTCTCCGTCAAAGGCGGGTATGCATAGGTCTCGTTCAAGGGCGGGGTTCTCCGGACGTTTGATAGACCGGACGAGGCCTCCGCGTGGATAGGTTTGATCCAACCGGAGATTCTGTCCGGATTTTTATTATCCAGGCACCCGCCCCTCATCCCCGGGGAAGGAATGCCGGTTCGTTCATTTCTCAATGATGCCGGTTCCTTGCGCATGCTCGGCCGGAACCGGCACGATGGCATGCCGATTGCTGTCCATCGTTGCAGAAATCGGCGTTTCCAGGAAAAAGAAACCGGAACGAAACGCGCGACCCCGAAGTCCTGGGGCGCGCCCTGCCCGGATCGTTGATGGTACCGATGCGCAAAACGATTGTTTTTCTCCTTTTGATGACGGCCCTTCTCCCCGCGGCGGCGGGCGCGGATGATACGATCCGCCCGGGGGAGACCCTGACCCTCGAACGCTGCCTCGCCATCGCCCTCAGTCGGCATCCGGATCTCCAGGCCGCCACCCATACCGTCCGCGCGGGCGAATCCCGCATCGGCCAAGCCCGCGCGGACTACTATCCGCAGTTGAGCGGCGCGGCGGGCTACAGCCGGTCGGATCCCTCCGGCGCGGGAGGCGCCGCGGGGAGATCCAGCAACCCCTCCGACAGCTATTCTTCCAGGCTCAGCCTGAGCCAGAACCTCTACGACTTCGGCAAAACCTCTTCCCGGGTCCGCATCCGTGAACTGGAGCGGGATTCGTCCCAGGCGAATTTCGAACAGGTCCGCGCGCAGATCATCCTCGGCGTAAAGCAGGCCTACTGGGAGCTCCTGAAATCCGAACGGGACCGGGGGGTCGCCCGGGAGACGGTGGGTCAGTTCCAGCAGCACCTGGACCGGGCCAAAGGGTTCTTCGACGTCGGCACGAAGCCGAAATTCGACGTCACCAAGGCGGAGGTGGATCTTTCCGGCGCGAAGCTCACCCTCCTCAGGGCCGAAAACGCCTGGAGACTGGCCCAGGTGTCGCTGAGCAACGCCATCGGCCTGCCGCCGGAGGCCCCGGAGTTCGTCATCGTCGATTCGCTCTCCGTGACGCGCGCACCGGTTGCGCTGGACGAGGCCATCCGCCTGGCCTATGACCGCCGACCGGAAATCCGGGCGCTGACCGTCCGGGTCCAGGCGCAGGAGGAGACCGTCAACCTCGCCAAAAAGGACTATTACCCCTTCCTGACGGGAAACGCCAGTTACGGGTGGGGTGGAGGCGACTTTCCCCTGGACGACGGCTGGAGCGTCGGCGCCCAGGTGAACGTCCCCCTGTTCAGCGGCTACGCCACAAAGTACCAGATCGAGGAGGCGCGGGCGACGCTGGATGCCCTCGACGCCAACCTGGCGGCGCTGCGGCAGGCCGTCACCCTGGAGGTCAAGCAGGCCTGGCTGAATCTCCGGGAGGCGTCGGACCGGATCGATACGGCGGCCCTGTCCGTCCGTCAGGCGGAGGAAAACCTGGAGCTGGCCCAAGGACGGTACGCGACGGGCGTCGGCAGCCCGATCGAGGTCACGGACGCCCTGGTGGCGGTGAGCAACGCGAAAACGGCCCACACCGCCGCGCTGTACGATTACCGGGTGGCGCAGGCGAACCTGGAGAAGGCGACGGGAGAACGATGAAAAAGAAACTTGTGATCACGGGGGTTCTGGTCGCGGCGCTCGCGCTGGGCGGATACCTCCTCTTCCAGAAGAAAGGCGAGACTGTCCGCTACCGGACCGACCGCGTAACCCGGGGAGACCTGAGCGCGGCCGTCACGGCGACGGGCACGGTCAGCGCCGTCACCACCGTCACCGTGGGCACGCAGGTGTCGGGCACGATCAAGCAGATCTTCGTGGACTACAATTCGCTTGTCCGGAAGGGTCAGCTCCTGGCCCAGATCGATCCGGCCCTGCCCCAGGCCAGGGTGGACCAGGCGCGCGCCGGTCTGCAGTCCGCCGTCGCCGGCGTCGAGAAGGCTGAGTCAGCGCTCACCGACGCCCAACGAACCCTGGAGCGGAACCGGACGCTCTACGCCCGGAACTACATCGCCCGCAGTGACCTGGACGCGGCGGAGACGGCCCACCGGTCGGCCCAGGCGCAGGTCAGCGTCGCCCGGGCCCAAGTCGCCCAGGCGCGGGCGACGCTGAACGCGGAGGAGACCAACCTGCACTATACCCGCATCCTGTCGCCGGTGGAGGGCACCGTCATTTCGCGCAACGTGGACGTCGGCCAGACCGTGGCGGCAAGTTTCCAGACACCCACCCTCTTCAGCATTGCCCGGGATCTCACGCAGATGCAGATCGACACGAGCGTGGACGAGGCGGACATCGGCAGGATCCGGGTCGGCCAGGCGGTCCGGTTCACCGTGGACGCCTATCCCGATCTCAACTTCACCGGGAAGGTTTCGGAGGTCCGAAACGCCCCGACGACGGTATCGAACGTGGTCACCTACACCGTCATCGTCAAGGTGGCCAATCCGGAACTCAAACTGAAGCCGGGAATGACGGCCAACGTCTCCATCATCACGGCGACCCGGAACGGCATCCTGACGATCCCGAACGCCGCCCTGCGCTTCAAGGGACCGGCGGAAAAGACGACGGTCGGGGCCAGGGAAACGGGTGCGGTCGCCGGGAGTCCCGCCGCTCGGACGCCTCCCGGACAAATCATGCGGGATCTGTGGATCCTGTCCAACCGCAAACCCGTGCGCGTCCGCGTGGGGATCGGGATCAGCGACGGCAACCGGACCGAACTGACCGCCGGCCCCCTCAAGGAAGGCGACGTCGTGATCCTCGACGTCGCGGGCGCCGCATCGCCGCAGGCGAACGTTCCCCGGCCGTCGGGATTCTTCCGTTAAACGCCGGCGGGACGGACCCGACGTCGCGGATCGCGGTCGGGCGGCCATCGATGTGTCCCGGTCTTTCCCGGACGGCGCATCCCGGGAAAGCCCCCGCAGGAAGGTGAAGAGGCGTCATGGCGCTCATCGAAACAGACCGGCTGTCGAAGATCTACCCCGTGGGCGAGACGAGCATCCGGGCGCTGGACGAGGTCTCGGTGACCGTGCAGCCCGGGGAATTCGCGGCCATCATGGGCCCGTCGGGCTCCGGCAAATCCACCTTCATGAACGTCATCGGCTGTCTCGACGAACCGACGAGCGGGGGCTATCGCCTGGAGGGCGTCGATGTCGCCCGGCGGGACCGCGACACCCTGGCGGAGATCCGCAACCGGAAGATCGGCTTCGTCTTCCAGGGGTTCAACCTCCTGCCGCGCACCAGTGCCCTGGAGAACGTGGAGCTGCCGATGCTCTACAACGGAATCGGGCCGAAGGAGCGCCGACGGCTGGCCCGCGAGTCCCTGAAGATGTTGGGGCTCGAGGGGCGGGAGACCCATCACCCGAACCAGCTCTCCGGGGGCCAGCAGCAGCGCGTCGCCATCGCCCGCGCCCTCGTCAACCAGGCCCCGCTGATCCTCGCCGACGAGCCCACGGGAAACCTGGACACGAAGACGTCCGTCGAGATCATGGAGCTGTTCGTCAAGCTCAACCGGGACGCGGGGCGGACGATTCTGTTGGTGACCCACGAACCGGACATCGCCGCCTTCAGTGGGCGGATCATCCGCTTCCTGGACGGCCGCGTGATCAGCGACGAGCCCGTGAAACATTGACGCAAGGCGGACCCTGATATGACCCGGATCGAAAATGGAGGCAAAATGACGATGCAGGCCAGGAGGCGGAGATGATCAACATTCCGGCGACGTTCCGCATCTCCCTCCGCGCGCTGCGCGCCAACAAGATGCGTTCGGGACTCACCATGCTCGGCATCATCATCGGCGTGGCCGCGGTGATCATCATGCTGGCCGTGGGATCCGGCGCCAGCCGGCGCATCTCGCAGCAGATCGCCAGCATGGGCAGCAACCTGATCATCGTCGTTCCGGGGAGCAGCACCGCCGGGGGTCTGCGGATGGGCGCCGGGACGCGATCCACCCTGACCCTGGGCGACGCCGAAGCCATCGCCCGGGAATGCACGGCCGTCGCCGATGTGGCGCCGATGCACAACGGCACGGCCCAGGTCGTGTACGGCAACCAGAACTGGGCGACCGGGATCGAGGGCTCCAGTCCCGGTATCCTGAACGTCCGCGACTGGACGCTCGCCGCCGGCCGGCCGTTCACGGATCAAGACGTCCGAAGCGCGACCAAGGTCTGTCTTTTGGGCCGGACCGTGGCGGACAACCTCTTCGGCAGCGTCAACCCCCTGGGCCAGATCATCCGGATCAAGAAAATACCGTTCGCCGTCATCGGCGTCCTGGCTCCCAAGGGGCAGTCGATGATGGGCCAGGACCAGGACGACACGGTCATCGTCCCGATCACGACGGCGCAACGGAAGATCTTCGGCACGCGCCTGCCGGGGATGGTCCGGCACATCGTCGTGAAGGCCCACAGCGCCGAAGAGATGGGGGTGGCGGAGGCGCAGATCACGGAACTCCTGCGCGAACGCCACCGCCTGACGCCGCGCGAGGAGAACGACTTCACCGTGCGGAACCTGACCCAGATCATGCAGGCGGCCGAGCAGTCCACCCGGATCATGGCCCTGCTCCTGGCGGCGATCGCCTCCGTCTCGCTCCTCGTGGGCGGCATCGGGATCATGAACATCATGCTCGTCTCCGTGACGGAGCGGACGCGCGAGATCGGCATCCGCATGGCCGTGGG
>JALNWL010000152.1 GCA_023230905.1 Syntrophales bacterium | reverse complement strand
TACAAGACCGAGGATGAAAAGTTTGCCGCGGTCATCGACGAGATCCGCGAGCTGCACCGCGAGGGCCGTCCGGTTCTGGTCGGGACGATCTCTATCGCGAAATCGGAGCTCCTGAGCAAGTACCTGACCCGTGCGGGGATCAAGCACCATGTCTTGAACGCGAAAAATCACGAGCGGGAGGCGGAGATCATTGCCCAGGCCGGGCAGCGGTCGGCGGTCACGATCTCCACCAACATGGCCGGACGCGGGACCGATATCAAGCTCGGCGAGGGCGTGGCCGATCTGGGCGGCCTTCACATTCTGGGCACGGAACGTCACGAGAGCCGCCGGATCGACAACCAGTTGCGCGGCCGTTCCGGACGGCAGGGCGACATGGGGTCGTCCAGGTTTTACCTCTCGCTCGAGGACGACCTGCTCCGGATATTCGGTGCGGAGCGGATCTCTTCCATCATGAACCGCGTCGGGATGGAGGAGGGCGAGCCCATTGAGCACCGGCTCATTTCCCGGGCCATCGAAAACGCCCAGAAGCGCGTCGAGGGGCAGAACTTCGATATCCGCAAGCATCTGCTGGACTATGACGATGTCATGAACCGGCAGCGCCAGGTCATCTACGAACAGCGGAAAAAGGTTCTCCGGGGGGAGGAGCTTTGGAAGGACATCGAGTCGATGCTCGCCGAGGTCATCGAGGACACCCTCGCGCAATACATCGACGAGAAACACCACCATGAAACGTGGGACTTGAAGGGGCTCCAGGACTGGGTCTGGCGCCAGTTCGGCCTCAAGCTGGACCTGGCCGCCGGGGCCGGGGATCCTTTCGGTGCGGGGACGATCGGAGAAACCATCGCCGCCGCCGTCATGGGCCTGCTCCAGGCCAAGCAGCGGGAGTTCGGCAAGCCCCTGATGGAATATCTGATGCGGATGATCATGCTCCATGCCATCGACGCCCAGTGGAAGGACCACCTCCTGGGCATGGATCACCTGAAGGAGGGCATCGGGCTGAGGGGCTATGGCCAGAAGGATCCCGCCCGGGAGTACCAGAAAGAGGGCTACGACATGTTCATGGACATGGTGTGGCGGATCAAGGAGGATACGCTGCAGAAGCTCTGCATGGTGCAGATCCGGCGGGAAGAAGAGGTGGAGGAGATGAGGGAGCGCCAGCGGCAGGATTACATCATGAGCCGGGGCGAAGACACGCCGGCCTCTCAGACGGTGAGGCGCGAGGAGAAGAAGATCGGCCGTAACGATCCCTGCCCCTGCGGCAGCGGGAAAAAGTACAAGAAATGTTGCGGCCGATAATCCCGGGGGAGGGCGACGCGGGGGGAAGATGGAACGGAACCAGACGTATATCGTGCCCGGATTTACCGCGAGTGGAATCGCAGCGGGGATCAAGGCGGACGGCCGCACGGATCTGGCCCTGATCCGCTCGGATGTGCCCGCGGTCGCGGCCGGCGTTTTCACGACGAACCGGTTCCCGGCCGCGCCGGTTCAGATCGACCGGGAACGTATCGCCCGGGGAGCGGCACGCGCGATTCTCGCCAACAGCGGCAATGCCAACGCCGCCACCGGGCCCGACGGCTTGAAGGACGCTCTCGCGTCGTCGCGGGAACTTGCCCGCCGGCTGGCGATACCGGAACACCAGATCCTCGTCGCCTCGACCGGCGTGATCGGCCACCGCCTGCCCCTGGAAAAGATCCTCGCCGGACTTCCAAGGCTCGTCGCCGACCTGAGTCCCGAGGGCATTCCGGCGGCGGAAGAGGCCATCCTGACGACGGACCGTTTTCCGAAGCTCGCCGTCGCCCGGACGCGCTGCGGAGGCAGGGACGTCACCGTGTGCGGGCTCGCCAAGGGGGCCGGGATGATCGAACCCCACATGGCGACGATGCTGGCCTTTATCCTGACGGACGCCGTCGTGCTCCGGGACGACCTCGACCGGCTTTTCCGCCGCGCCGTGCGTTCGACCTTCAACGCCATCAGCGTCGACGGCTGCGAGAGCACGAACGACACCGCCCTGATCCTGGCGAACGGCGTCGCGGCGAACCGGCCGATCGCAGCCAGGGGTGCCGACGGACGCCGATTCGGAGCTATGCTCACCGAGGTCATGGGACAACTCGCCCGGGACATGGTCGAGGACGGCGAAGGGGCCACGAAACGCGTGGAGATTTGCGTCAGCGGGGCACGGACCCGGGCCGAGGCGCGCCGGATCGCGTACGCGGTGGCCCGATCGAACCTCGTGAAGACCGCGTTCTACGGCGGAGACCCCAACTGGGGGCGGATCATCGCCGCCGCCGGCTCCGTCGGGATTGCCCTAACGGCGGACCGGGTGACTCTCCACTTCGAGGACGTCCTGATGTTCGCCGACGGGCAGGGACGGGCGCCGGATCCCGAGCGAATTTTCGCCATCATGCAGCAGCCGATCATCCGTATCCGCCTCGAAGTCGCCATGGGCAAAGCCGCGTTTGTCCTGCAGACCTCGGATCTCACCCGCGACTATGTCGCCCTGAACGCCCACTATCACACCTGAAAAGATTTTTGCTTGCACAATTCGGACCTTTATGCTATCAGCCTCCGCACTTCGCACATCCCCGGACGGGCCGGTGTGTGCTTTTGAATGCAAAAGTCGCCAGCCCGGGCGAAGGGGATGGAGGAAAAAACACAACAAAGGAGAACACGTATGGCCATCATTTCCATGAAGCTTTTGCTCGAAGCCGGGGTCCATTTCGGGCACCAGACGAACAAGTGGAACCCCAAGATGAAACCCTATATCTTCGGGGCGCGCAACAACATCTACATCATTGACCTGCAGCAGACCGTCGAGATGTTCCAGGTCGCCTACAATTTCGTCGTCAAGTCCGTTGCGGAAGGCGGCGAGATCCTGTTCATCGGAACGAAGAAACAGTCGCAGGAGGCCATTCGCGAGGAGGCCGAGCGTTGCGGGATGCCTTACGTCAACCAGCGCTGGCTGGGCGGCATGCTGACAAATTTCGTGACCATCAAAAAGAGCATCGACCGGCTCAATGCCCTAGACGCCATGTTCGCCGACGACAGCATCAAGGCGTTTCCGAAGCGGGAAATCCTCATGCGGCAGAAGGACAAGGACAAACTGGACAAGGTGCTGGGGGGAATCCGCCGCATCAAGGGCCGTCCAGCCGGGGTGTTCATCGTGGATCCGAAGCGTGAAGACATCGCCGTGCAGGAGGCAAACAAACTGGGGATTCCGATCGTGGCCATCGTCGATACGAACTGCAACCCCGACGTCATCGATTACGTGATTCCGGGAAACGATGACGCCATCCGGGCGATCAAGCTTTTCTCGTCCCGCGTTGCGGACGCCGTGCTCGAAGGAAAGAGGCGCTTCGAGGAACGCATCCAGGCGGAGACCGACAAGGCGTCGGAGCGCACCGCCGCGGTCCCGGACGAGGAAGGCGAAAACGACGTCCCCGAGAGCGTGGAAGCGGTCGGTGATGCCGCCGTGGCCGTTCAGCCGACGGGGGACAAGAACGCAACACACGAGGAGGTAGCATAAATTGGACATTACATCCGCAATGGTGAAGGATTTACGGACCAAGACGGGCGCCGGCATGATGGACTGCAAGGAAGCCCTGACGGCGTCGGCCGGTGACGTCGAGAAGGCGATCGAATATCTGCGCAAGAAGGGCATGTCGGCGGCGACGAAGCGGTCCTCTAAGGCCGCCAAGGAGGGGGTGGTGTCCTCCTACATCCACATGGGCGGTCGGATCGGCGTCATGGTCGAGGTGAACTGCGAGACAGATTTTGTGGCCAAGACCGAGGATTTCCAGGCGATGTCCAAGGATATCGCCATGCACGTGGCCGCTTCCAATCCCCTCTTTCTGAAGCCGGAAGAGATCCCGCCCGAGGTGATGGAACGCGAGAAGGAGATCTACCGTTCGCAGGCGATGGCCGAAAAGAAACCGGAGAAGATCTGGGAGAGGATCATCGAGGGCAAGCTGAAAAAATACTACGAGGAGGTCTGCCTCCTCCAGCAGAAATTCATCAAGAACACCGACATCACCGTCGAGACCCTGGTCAACAATATGATCGCGAAAACCGGCGAAAACATCGTGGTCCGCCGGT
The DNA here is from genome assembly GCA_023230905.1 of Syntrophales bacterium. Taxonomy (GTDB): domain Bacteria; phylum Desulfobacterota; class Syntrophia; order Syntrophales; family UBA2251; genus UBA2251. Next base: position 2,293 of record JALNWL010000152.1, on the reverse strand, counting down.
TTGCCCGATTCCAGCTGGGTGAAGACCTGAAGTAGCGCTTCCGGACCGCGGAAAGGAAGGCGGGGGGATCATGCCGAAGGGGAAGGCCGTTTATCGACGGGCGCTGCTGAAACTGAGCGGAGAAGCCCTGCTGGGTGCACAGGCCTTCGGGATCGATCCGGAGATCGTGGCCCTGGTCGCCGGGGAGATCCGTTCCGCCGTCGCCCTGGGCGTTCAACTGGGCGTCGTCATCGGCGGCGGAAACATCTTCCGGGGAGGAGGCACCGGTGCCCGCGGCATGGACCGGACGACCGCAGACTACATGGGGATGCTCGCGACGATCATCAACAGCCTGGCCCTGCAGGGCGCCCTGGAGAAGCAGGGCGTTCCCACGCGCGTCCTGACGGCCATCGAAATGCGCGCCGTCGCCGAACCCTTCATCCAGCGTCGCGCCATCCGCCACATGGAGAAGGGCCGGGTGGTCATCTTCGGCGGGGGGACGGGCAATCCGTTCTTCACGACGGACACGGCCGCCGCGCTCCGCGCCGTGGAGATCCAGGCCGAGGTCATGATGAAGGCCACCAAGGTGGATGGCGTTTATGACCATGATCCAAACCACAATCCATCGGCCGTCATGTATAAAATGATCACCTATAACGAGGTCTTGGCGAAGGATCTTAAAGTTATGGATGCAACGGCGATCTCGCTCTGCAGGGAGAACCGCCTTCCCATTCTGGTGTTCAACCTGCTCAAGGCGGGGGGCATCCGGCGGGCCGTTTGCGGGGAAAAGATCGGAACGATCGTTCAGGAGTGAGACATGAAGGCATTGGTTTACGACGAATTGAAGGAGAACATGGAAAAGGCCCTCCAGTCCCTGGAACGGTCTTTCGCCAAGGTCCGGACAGGTCGCGCGTCTCTTGGGATCCTCGACGGGATCCGCGTCGATTACTACGGACAGCCGACCCCACTCAATCAGGTCGCCACCCTGTCGGTTCCCGAGAGCCGGCTGATCGTCATCGCCCCGTGGGACAACAGCGCGATCGGCGCCATCGAAAAGGCCCTGCAGAAGGCCGATCTGGGATTGATGCCGACGAACGACGGCAAGGTCATCCGCCTGTCCATCCCCACCCTCACCGAGGAGCGGCGTCGCGAACTGGTCAGGAACGTCAAGAAGATGGCGGAGGAATGCAAGGTTAAACTGCGCAACGCCCGTCGTGATGGCAACGAGCAATTCAAGACGTTGAAGAAGGACAACGAGATCTCCGAAGACGAAATGTACACGTGTCAGGAAGAGGTTCAGAAACGGACGGACAAGGCCATCGAACGAACCGACGCCCTGCTCGCGGCCAAGGAAAAGGAAATCATGGAGATCTGACGGTTCTCCAGAAGATCCGTCCATCCGTGTCTTGAAAACCCACCCCCGTTGTGCTACACCCTCAACATGAACCCGGAACGGAGAATCCGTAGCCTGCGTCCGCCCGGACAGGGAAGGAATGCTTGATGGTCAGTCTCGATCGCGCCCATCTTCCCCGGCATATCGCCATCATCATGGACGGCAACGGCCGATGGGCGCAGCGCCATGCCTTGGGACGCATTACCGGCCACAAACGCGGGGCGAGGGCCGTCCGCGTCGCGGTGGAAACCTGCCGAGAGCTTGGCATTGGCTGTCTCACCCTGTATGCCTTTTCCCAGGAGAACTGGCAGCGTCCACCGGAAGAGGTTCAGGCCCTGATGCACCTGCTCGAGGACTACCTCCGGACGGAGATCGGCCGGATGATCGAGAACGACATCCGGCTCGTCACCATCGGGGAAACGCAAAAGCTGACCGCGCCGGTCCGGGCCATGCTCTCGAACGGTATGCGGAAAACGGAGAAGAACCGCTCGATGATCCTGAATCTGGCCCTGAGTTACGGCGGAAGGGACGAGATCGTGGCGGCCGCGAAGCGGGCCATCCGCGAGGCCGAAGCCGGTCGGCTCGATCCGGACGCGCTCACGCCCGAACGGTTTTCCCGGTTTCTCTTCACCGCGGACCTTCCGGATCCGGACCTTCTCATCCGAACCAGCGGGGAGTACCGGATCAGCAACTTCCTGCTCTGGCAGACGGCCTACACCGAGTTCTATTTTACCGACGTCCTCTGGCCGGACTTTCGCCGGAAGAACCTTCTGGAGGCGATCGCCGACTACCAGCGCCGGGAGCGACGCTTCGGTCTGACGAGTGAGCAGTTGTCTCGGGAGTAGCGGGGCGGATTCAGGACCCGATCCACGCCCGAAGCGCAACGGTGAAAATTTTCAGGGGGGGACTCCGCACCCTGGG
>JALNWL010000151.1 GCA_023230905.1 Syntrophales bacterium | reverse complement strand
CAGCCTTCGGCCCTCGGCCGTTCTGCCCTTAATCCGCCTTCAGCCAGATCTGCTTGCGGCACAGGAAGGAGATGCAGCCGCTGACCTGCAGCTTCTTGCCGCCCTCGATGACCTTCATCTTGCACTTGTAGGTCTTGCCCTTGGTCGGGTCCGTGATCGTACCGCCCGCGTACTCGTCGCCGTCCACCTTCAGGTTCTTGACGATGACCAGGCCGATGATCGGCTTGCCCTTGTCGGCGCCTTCGCACTTGTCGCACACCTCGCCCTTGCCGCCGCCCGGCTTCAGGGATTCGAGGATCTTGCCGTAGATCTTGCCGTTCTGTTCGTAAACCTCGATGATGGATTTGGCCTTCCCGGTTTCATCGTCGATCGTCTTCCATTTTCCGACCGGCGAAGCCGCCCAGACGTGCGCCGTCGCAAACAGCAGCGCCCCCAACACCACCGACACAAATGCAATCTTCTTCATCGGCACTCCCTCCCTTTTCTCAAAAGTCGGACTTTCGGCCCCGCGTACGCGACGGGGACCGCCCCCGTCGCACACCGTCCAGGCATTGAAGTCGGATCAGACGAAGCGCTACTTTACCTGATACTCCTTGATCACGGACAGCATCTTGGCGACCTCCGCCTGCGGCATCTTCCCCTTGTAGATGTAGCGGCAGATACGGTTCTTGTCGAGAATGACCACGTTCGAGGCCTTGTTCTTCAGCCCCCAGAGGTTGATCATGGTGTAATCCGGGTCGAGCAGGATGACGGCCCCGGTCTTGTCCTTCTTCTTCTTGATCGCGGACTTAATGACGAAATTGGGGACGATGGACGATTTCAGGTTCGCGATACCGAAACCGGCATACCCGGTCTTGCGGTCCAGCCCCTTGTCGTTGTGAAGGGCGTCCTGGGCGGCGTTGTTGTCGTCCCCTTCGCTGACGCCCGCATAGAAGACCGAGATGACCTTGCCCTTGAATTCGGGGGATTGGAGGCTAAACGTTTTTCCCTCGGAATCTTTAAGAGAAAAATCCGCCGCCTTGTCGCCCACCTTGAGTTCGGCCGCCATCGCCGCCGAAGCCGTCCACAACAGAACCAACAGCACCGCCAGAATCGCTTTCTTCATGCCCTTCTCCTTTTTTTGTTTTTTCGGATGATTCGGACCTTGATCCGTCCCCGCCATCCGGGAGGACGGGCGCATTATAGGGAAATCGGACAGGCGGGGCAAGGAAAAAATCAAGAGAAAATCAGCCCCCATCTTTTGTTGGCAAAAACACCGCCCCTATGCTAAGGGAAAGGCCAAAAATTGCGGGGGTTACGGAAGATCATGACCTTGGGAGACCTGTTGCGGGACGCGGTTGAACGCTATCCCGCCCATACCGCCCTGATCCACGAGAGCAGGACCTGGACCTACGGGGAATTCGAAGGGGCCGTTCGCGCCCTGGGCCATCACCTGAGCGGTCTCGGCATCGGGAAGGGCGATCACGTCGCCCTGATGCTCCCCAACTGCCCCGAATTCGTCATTGCCTACTTCGCGATCGTGAACCTGGGGGCCGTCGCCGTGACCCTGAACGCCCAGTCCACGGCGCATGAACTCAAGCACCTGCTCGGCGACAGCGACGCCCTCGCGTTCATCACCACCGCGCCCGCGGCGCGGCGCTATGAAGAGATCCGCGACGTCGTCCCGGCCTGCCGCCACCTGCTCGTCGCCAACGGACCGGATTCCCCCTTCGGGCGGATCCTCGCGGGGGAAGCCCCCGCCCTCGAATCCCCCGAGATCGCGCCGGACGATCCGGCCGTCATGATCTACACCTCCGGGCTCACGGGCAAGCCCCTGGGCGCCATGCTCACGCACCGCAACCTCTACACCCAGTCCGCCCTGCTCAGGGACATCTACGGCGGAACGGAAAACAGCCGGTCGCTCGCCATCATCCCCCTGTTTCATTCCTTCGGCGCGGTGGCCAACATGCTGGCGGCAATGCGCACCGGGGCGGGGATCGTGCTCATGGAGCGCTTCACCCTGGACGGCATCTTCCAGACCGTCGCCCGGGAGCGGATCACCTACCTGGCCGCCGTTCCGCGCCTGTTCCTGGGCATGCTGTTCCACGAGGGGGCGGAGAAATACGACGTCGGCTCCCTGGAATTCTGCATCACCGGCGGTTCCGCGATGCCGCCCGAGTTCATTCCGCTCTTCGAGGACAAGTTCAAGGTCATCCTCCGGGAGGGCTACGGGCTTACGGAGGCCTCCCCGGTCTGCTCCGTCGTCCGCCGGGAGAAGATGCAGAAGGTCGGCTCCATCGGCACGGTCATTCCGGGCGCGGAGGCCAGGATCTTCGACGAAGACGACCGGGAGGTTCCCCGGGGCGTCGAGGGCGAACTCGTGATCCGGGGCGAGAACGTCATGAAGGGGTACTACAAGGCCCCCGAGGCGACGGCCCAGGTCCTCCGGAACGGCTGGCTCCACACGAGCGACCTGGCGAAGATGGACGAGGACGACTATATCTACATCACGGGGCGCAAGAAGCGGATGATCATTACGAGCGGCTTCAACGTCTACCCCCGCGAGGTGGAAATCGCCATCGAGCTGCACCCGGCGGTGGCCAGGGCCCGGATCGAGAGCAAGCCCGACCTGATCCGGGGCGAAATCGTCAAGGCCTTCATCCAACGCAGACCGGACGCCGCCCTGGACGACAAGGAGATCATGAAACACTGCCGGACGTACCTGTCGAGCTACAAGGTCCCCCGGGAAGTGGAATTTGTAAATGCGATAGAGGAGAAAGATGACTAAACCCCCACAGAAACTCAATCACAAGATGGCCGAGCTCTACCGCGGCAAGCCGGTGGCGGCCTACGGTGAACGGCGAACGGACTTTTCCGGGTCCGGCCGCAAGATCGAAAATGCATTCAAAGCCCTGCGCGAGGTCGTCCTCGTCGAGGCCTGCCGGACGCCCTACGGCCGCGCCGGTGGCGCGCTCAAGGGCTTCACGGCCCCGGAACTGGGCGCGCTCGCGATCAAGGAGGTCCTGGAGCGCACCGGCGGAAAGGTGAAGCCGGAGGACGTGGACTACGTCTTCATGGGGCAGGTCGTCCCCGCCGGCGCCGGCCAGGTTCCGAGCCGCCAGGCCACGATCCTCGCCGGGCTTCCGGAGTCCGTGCCCAGCATCACCGTGAACAAGGTCTGCTCCTCGGGGATCAAGACCGTCGATCTCGCCTGCCAGATGATCCAGCTCGGCCGCGCCGAGATCTGCATCGCCGGCGGGCAGGAGAGCATGAGCAACTGCCCCTTCAGCCTGCCCGACATGCGCTGGGGGGCCCGGATGGGCCTGCCCTCCAAGCCGGCCGTGGACCTGATGGTCAACGACGGCCTGTGGTGCGCCTTCTACAACCGCCACATGGCCCTCCACGGCTCCGAGGTCGCCGACGAATTCGGCTTCAGCCGGGCCGACCAGGACGAATGGGCGCTCCACTCCCAGCGGGCCGCCGTCGCCGCGATGCAGGCGGGCCGGCTCGACGACGAGATCTTCCCCGTCGAGGTCCGCGAGGGGAAAAAGACGTTCGTGATGGACAAGGACGAAGGCCCCCGTCCCGAGACGACGGCCGAAGGCCTGGCCAAGCTCCCGCCGGTCTTCGGCCACAAGAGCACCGTGACCGGCGAGCCGGGCAGCGTGACCGCCGGCAACGCCCCGGGCGTGAACGACGGCGGGGACGTCTGCCTCCTCATGAGCCGGGCGAAGGCCGACGCGCTGGGCCTCAAGCCCCTGTGCACGATCCTCGACTACGCCGAGGTCTCCCAGCAGCCGAAGGACATCGCCACGGTGCCGGGGCTCGCGATCCGGAAGGTCCTGGAACAGAACGGGATGAGCCTCGAGGCGGTCGACCTCGTGGAGATCAACGAGGCCTTCGCCGCGGTGGTGCTCGTGAGCGCCCGCGCGATCCTCGGCATGTCGAAGGAAGAGATGTTCCGGAAGGTCAACGTCAACGGCAGCGCCATCGCCTACGGGCATCCCATCGGCGCGACCGGCGCCCGGATCCTGATGACCCTGGCCTACGAGCTGCGCCGTCGCGGCGGGGGGATCGGCGTCTGCGGCATCTGCTCCGGCGCCGCCCAGGGCGACGCCATGCTGATCGCCGTCGGCCCTTCAGATTGAACCGATTTGAGACCTTCGCATCAGGTCATTTCGAGGAGCGCAAGCGACGAGAAATCTTAATAAGGTTTCCATTTATCTTTGAAAGGAGAGGTTTGTGATGAAAGAGGTTGTGATTGTCAGTGGGGCGAGGACCGCCGTCGGCAGTTTCGGAGGGTCCCTCAAAGGGGTGCGCACCGTGGACCTGGGCGCCCTCGTGATCAAGGAAGCCATCAAGCGCGCGGGCCTGCGTCCCGTCGTGAGCGACTTCGTGAACGGCTGCCGTCCGGACGTCTTCAAGGACGTGACCATGACGGAGCTCCAGAAGAAATACTACGACTACGCCGACACGCTTGCGCCCGTGTACTTCGACGAGTGCATCATGGGCAACGTGATCCAGGCGGGCCTCGGCCAGAACCCGGGCCGCCAGGCCGGTATCTACGCGGGGCTCCCCGAGGAGACGAACACGATCACGGTCAACAAGGTCTGCGCCTCCGGCATGAAGGCGATCACGCTCGCCGCCCAGATCATCAAGGCCGGCGACGCGGAGATCCTCGTCGCGGGCGGCATGGAGAACATGTCGAACGCCCCCTTCGCCCTGCCCGACGCCCGCTGGGGCTACCGGATGAGCATGCCTTTCGGCCAGATCACGGACATCGTCGTCCACGACGGCCTGTACGAGATCTTCAACAAGTACCACATGGGCTTCACCGCCGAGAACATCGCCGCCAAATACGGCATCACCCGCCAGGAGCAGGATGAGCTCGCGCTGATGAGCCACCAACGCGCCCGGGCCGCCATCGCCTCCGGCGCCGTGGAAGACGAGATCGTCCCCGTCATCATCCCCTCGAAGAAGGGCGACGTCGTCTTCAAGGTGGACGAGCGGCCGATGGACACGACCCTCGAGAAGATGGCGAAGCTGCCCCCCGCCTTCAAGCGCGACGGCGGCACGGTCACGGCCGGGAACGCCTCCGGGATCAACGACGGGGCGGCGGCGGTCGTCGTGATGAGCGCCGAGAAGGCGAAGGAGCTGGGTCTCACCCCCCTGGCCCGGATCAAGGGCTATGCCTCCGGCGGCATCGATCCGGCCTACATGGGCCTGGGTCCCATCCCGGCCACCCACAAGGTCCTGCGCAAGCTGGGCCTCACGATAAAGGACATGGACCTGGTCGAACTGAACGAGGCCTTCGCCTGCCAGGCCATCGCCTGCATCCGCGAGCTCGGCGTCGATCTGGACAAGGCCAACCTGAACGGCAGCGGGATCTCCATCGGCCACCCGGTCGGCTGCACGGGCGCCCGGATCACCTACAGCCTCGCCATGCAGATGAAAAAGAAGGACCTGAACCTCGGGCTCGCTACCCTGTGCATCGGCGGCGGCCAGGGGATGGCCATCGTCCTGGAACGCGTCTAGACACCGGGCGAGGCCTTTGAGCAACCCGGATATCGGATCCCGTCAGCACGCCTCGGAGGCGCTTCAACCCCGAAGCGCCTCCGGCGCGCGGCCGGATCGCGATTTCCAAAGATTTGAAGGAGTGATCGATGGACTACAAGAACATCCTGTTTGACGTCGCGGAGGGCGTCGCGACGATCACGTTCAACCGGCCCAAGGCCTTGAACGCGATGAACGCGGAAACGATGACGGAGCTGCGCGACGCGGCCACCGTCTGCAAGAACGACGACGCGGTCAAGGCGCTGATCCTGACCGGCAGCGGCGAGAAGGCCTTCGTCGCCGGGGCGGACATCTCCCAGATGCAGTCGCTCAACGCCCCCCAGGCCCTGGCCTTCATGGAGCTCGGGCACGAGACGCTGCGGCTCATCGAAACGATGCCGAAGCCCTCGATCGCCGCGGTCAACGGCTTCGCCCTGGGCGGCGGAACGGAGATCTCGCTCGCCTGCGACATGCGCTTTGCCGCCGAGACCGCCGTCTTCGGACAGCCGGAGATCCTCATCGGCTTGATCCCCGGCTGGGGCGGCACCCAGCGGCTCCCCCGGATCGTCGGGATGGGCCGGGCCAAGGAGCTCATCATGGGCGGCGCGCAGATCAAGGCCCAGCGGGCCTACGAAATCGGCCTCGTCAACCGGCTCTATCCGCTGGAGACGCTCATGGACGAGACGCGCAAGTTCGCCTTCAAGCTGACGCAGCTCCCGGGCTTCGCCCTCAAGATGGCCAAGCACAGCATCAATTTCGGCTACGATCTGGCGCTGGACAACGCGAACCGCCTCGAGGTGGAGTGCTGCGCCCAGTGTTTCAGCACGAACGACCAGAAGGAGGGCATGCAGGCCTTCCTCGAAAAACGCAAGCCGGT
>JALNWL010000150.1 GCA_023230905.1 Syntrophales bacterium | reverse complement strand
CGTCGGCCTTGAGGATGACGTTGAGCTCCTTCACCCCCTCCTTGATTTTCGCATAGAGCTGTTCCAGGGTAATCTTCGCCGTGGCGGAAAGCTCCCGCTCCCGCTCCTTGCGGATCCAGTATTCGCCGATGCTGCGGGCCTTCTTCTCGTCCTCGACGCCGATGAATTCGGAGCTCGCCTGGGGCACACGGGAAAAGCCGATCACTTCGACGGGGGTGGCCGGCCCCGCTTCCCGGATCCGCTTCCCCTTGTCGTCGATCATGGCCCGGACCCGGCCGTATTCCGTCCGCGAGACGAAGGCGTCACCCTCCCGCAGGGTCCCCTCCTGAATCAGGACCGTCGCCACGGGTCCGCGTCCGCGGTCCAGCTTGGCCTCGATGATGACACCGCGGGCCGGGCGGTCGGGATCGGCCTTGAGTTCCAGGATATCGGCCTGCAGGAGGATCAACTCCAGCAGTTCTTCGATCCCGATCTTCTGCTTGGCCGACACCTCGGAGAAGATCGTCTCTCCGCCCCACTCCTCCGGGACCAGATTGTATTCCGTCAGGGCCTGCTTGATCCGACCGGAATCCGCCCCGGGCTTGTCGATCTTGTTGATCGCCACCACGATGGGAACGCCGGCGTCGCGGGAATGGTTGATGGCCTCCACCGTCTGGTCCATCACCCCGTCATCAGCCGCCACCACGAGAACGACGATGTCCGTCACCTGGGCCCCGCGGGCGCGCATGGCCGTGAACGCCTCGTGCCCCGGCGTATCGAGAAACACAATGTCCCGGTTCTTGATGTGAACGTGGTAGGCGCCGATAGCCTGCGTGATGCCGCCCGCCTCGCCGCCGATGATATTGGTTTCACGAATGGCGTCGAGCAGCGACGTCTTGCCGTGATCCACGTGCCCCATGATGGTAACCACCGGTGCGCGCGGTCGGAGATTCTCCGCGGGCGTCTCCGCCTTCAGCAGGGTCTCGTCGAATTCCAGGCCCATCGGCTCCACCTGATAACCGAACTCCGTGGCGATCAGGCTCGCCGCCTCGAAATCGATGGACTGGTTGATCGTGGCCATCATCCCCAATCCCATGAGCTTGTTGATGACCTCGCTGGCCTTGACGCCTATCTTCTTGGCCAGATCCCCCACCGAAATGGCATCGCCCACCTTGATCCTCCTCTTGCTGGCCTTGGGAACCGTGATTTCCGTCTTCTTCATCCTGACAACGGCGGGACGCTTCTCCTCCCGCCATCTGGGCGTCCGTTCCTCCGTATCGACCTCGATCTGTCGCGCCTTACGGTCGGTGAACTGCTTCTTGGCGAAAACCTTCTTCTTGGCCGGCGCCGATTCTTCCATCAGAACTTCGACCGGTTTCTTCCCGCGTTTTTTGAACTTGTCGGCCTCCGTCCGCGCCGACGGCGCTTCCGGCCGCGGAGGAACGGCATCCCGGGTGATCATCAGGTCCGGCCGAGAAGGGGCGGGCTTTCGAACTTCCTTTTCGGCGGTCCTGGCCGACGGGGATGGAACGGCCTTCGCCGGAGGCACCGGCGCTGTGGGGGACACCGTCTCGGTCTCCCGGGCGACCGGCACCGGTTTCGGCGTCATATCCTTCTCTTTCGGCGTCGGTTCGGGAGCGACCGCGGCCTCCGCCGGAGCGGCCGCCTCGACCTTCCGCACCTCCGCCCCGGCAGTCGGGGGTTCCGGGGGAGCCGGCGGGGCGGCCTTCGAAACGGGCGCCCTTTTCGGCGCGGCCCCTTTGGGCTGAACGGCTTCCGCCGGAGGTACGGCCGGCGGGGCCGTGGACGGCTTCACCGGTTCTTTGGGAAGCGCTTCCGCGGCGGACTTCTCGGCTTCCGCCGGCGCCTCCGTGGCGGGTGCAGGCTCGGCCTCTTCCGCCGGTAGACGTACCGACCGGCGTCGGATCACCCCCGTTTTGATCCTCTGCTCCACAACCTCCCGCGGTTCGCTGGATTTGAGCTCCTTGAGAATACGCTCCACATCGCCTTCATCCAGCGTGCTGGAGTGGGATTTGACCGCAATGCCGATCTTTTCCAGGCGGGCAATCAACTCCTTGTTCTCGATGCCCAGCTCCTTCGCTAATTCATGGACCCTTTTTTTAGACATGCGCAACTCCCCCGCCTTATCCGTTTACGCGACCCCTTGATCGAGGATCTTCCCCGCGGCTTCGATCCACTGCCGGGCCGACTTCTCGCCGACGCCCGGAATCGCCGACAGGGTCTCGACGTCGGAGGCGGCGATCGCCATGACGCTCTTCAGGCCTTCCTTGAACAGCCGCTCAGCCGTCGCCTCGCCGACCCCCGGAATCTTCATGAGCGACTTGAACCCCTCTTCATCCTGGGCCGTCGCCATGGATTGGCTCTTGACATCGATCTTCCAGCCGGTCAGGCGGACCGCCAGCCGGACGTTGTGACCGTTTTTCCCGATGGCCAGGGACAACTGGTCATCGGGGACAATGACTTCCATGGCCCGGTTGTCCTCGTCGATGAACACCTTGTCCACCTTCGCCGGCGACAGGGCGCTGCAGACGTACTTGGCCGGATCGTCGGAATAGGGAACGATGTCGATCTTCTCGCCGCGCAATTCCTGAACGACGCTCTGGACGCGGGACCCCCGCATGCCGACGCAGGCTCCGACGGGATCGATGTCCTTGTCCTTCGTCCTCACGGAGATCTTGGCCCGCTTTCCCGGCTCGCGGGAAACGTTGACGATCTCGATGAGCCCCTCGGAGATCTCCGGAACCTCGACATCGAAGAGGGCCTTCAGAAACCCCGGATGGGTCCGGGAGAGGATAACCTGCGGTCCCTTGGAGATCTTCTTGACGTCGCAGAGGTACCCGCGGATCCGCTCGCCCCGCTTGTACTGCTCCCGAAAGATCTGCTCCGACACCGGCACCACGGCCTCGGCCCGCCCCAGGTTCACGATGATGCTCCCTCCCTCGAAACGCTGCACGAACCCGTTGACCAGTTCCCCCTTGCGATCCTTGTACTCCTCGTAGATGTTGTCCCGCTCCGCGTCCTTGACGCGCTGGATGATGATCTGCTTCGCCGTCTGGACGGCAATCCGCCCGAAGGTGCCGGCATCGATCTTCATCCCGAGGCTGTCGCCCGGCTCGGCGCCTTCGTCCCACTTCTCCCGGGCCTCCTCGATGGAAATCTGGATCTCCGGATCCAGGACCCTCTCCATGACGGTCTTGAACTGAAACACCTCGATCTCGCCGGCCTCGTCGTTGTAATGGGCTTCGATCTCCACCCGCGGCCCCATCTTCTTCCGGGCCGCCGTCTCCATCGCCACCTCCAGGGCTTCGACGATGATCTGCTTGTCGATCCCCCGGTCCTTGCCCATCTGCTCGATCAGACGTTTGAGTTCTGGAAACATATCCTTGTCCTCCCTTTATCTCCCCTGGCGCCCCATGGGGCGATGCGGCGCATACGCTTTTTCCTAAGGTTCCTCTTCATAGATGAGGCGGGCCTTCAGGATCAGATCCCGGGAAATCGACCGGCGTTCACCGTCCACCTCGATCACCAAGACCCCGGGACCCTCCCCCAAAAGGCAGTCGCGCAGGATCCCGCGCAGATGACGACTCCCCGCGACCTTCTCCTTCAAACGGCAGTCGATCCGGGAGCCCCGGAACCGGAGAAAATCCTCCGCCTTCGCCAGGGGCCGGTCCAGACCGGGCGAAGAAACCTCCAGGGTATAGGCCCCGGGAGGCAGGTCGCGCACATCAAGGACATCCCCCAACTGCTCGCTGATCAAGGCACAGTCGTCAACAGTCACCCCGCCCGGCTTGTCCATGAAGATTCGAACCAGCCAGCGCGACTTCATCCTGAAGCATTCCACGTCGACCAGTTCCATGCCCTCGGCCCGCAGAAGGACGTCCGCGAGTGACGCGATCTCTCCCCGGTAGCTGCCTGATGTCTCCGCCATGATCCTCTTTCGGGAAAAAAAAAGTGGGCACGCGCCCACTCATCTAAAAAAACCCGATGATCTGGAAGGGTCCCTAACACAGAAAAGAGGGGATTGCAAGAAAAAAACCGGTGACGGGAGGGGGAAAATGGAGCGGGCGATGGGACTCGAACCCACGACGTCCAGCTTGGGAAGCTGACATTCTACCACTGAATTACGCCCGCTCGGGGTCTGCCGCGACTGGACGGCATATGTACCACCCGGAATGTTTTGTCAAGGGTTTTTTGTCCGAACTTCGATGCCGCCCGCATCCCGGAGCAGGTTGACAAGACGTCCCGTGTCCGTCCCGCTGGTGTGATATAGGTAGAGGATCTTCGGACGGAAAGCCTTTGCGGCGTCCGCGACCATTTCGGGCGTCATGGTATAGGGCAGGTTCATGGGCAGGAAGGCGATATCGATCCCCTTCAGCCGCTTCATCTCCGGGGTGTTTTCCGTGTCTCCCGCGATGTAGACGCGCGTGTCCCCGAAGGTGACGATGTACCCGTTGCCGATCCCCCGGGGGTGGAAGGGCACGCCGGACTTGCGCATGTGGACGAGGTTATAGGCCGGGACGGCCTCGATCCGCACCCCTTGGACCGTGCGGACGTCGCCGTTCTTCAGGACGACGGCGCCCGGGATCCTGCGGGCGGCCTCCGCCGAGGCGAGAACCGCGGTCCTTTGCGTCCGGATCAGGCCGATCGCCGCGGGGTCGAGATGATCGGCGTGCTCGTGGGTGACGAGGATCAGATCGGCCTTCGGCATCTTCGTATAATCGGCCTGCCCGGTCACCGGATCGATGTGCAGGACCTTGCCGCCCCAGGCCATCATCAGCGTTGCGTGACCCACGACGGTGATGACGAGCTCCCCGGCGGAGGTTCGGAAAGCATCGGTCCGGAAGTGCGGACCCGTCGCCGACGCAACGGTCGCGCACAGGAGCACCCCCCCCAACCCCGCAAAGACGATCTTTCTCATCGCGTCACCTCCAATCGGCGTCAGCCCCGCAAATCCCTCTCCCGGGTCAGGTCGCGCAGCCTGATCTCCGGGTGGTGGTAGCGCGCGTACCCCGGCGTTTTCCTGCCGTACTGGATCGCCTCCCGCGGGCACCACTGAATGCAGGCCAGACACTGCTCGCAGCGGTGCTGCCAGACCGGCCGTTCCGCCTCCCAGGCAATGTTCCCGCACGGGCAGACGGTCTTGCAGACGCCGCAACCGTTGCATGTTTCATCGACCCGGAAGCCCTTGTCCATCGCGGGGACGTGGGGAAAAGCGAGCCGGTTGAGCGCGGTCAGGACGACGTTCTGCCACCAGGGGCCCTTTTCGACGGGTCGCGATTCCCGGTTCCCGACCCGGGCGGCGATGCGGCCGATCTTCTCCCGGGCAGCGGCGATCCGCCGGCGCTGTTCCTCCTCCGGGCCGGGCCCGCCCCAGGGGATGTAGTTGGAGGGCATGACGATGCCGAACCCGGAGGCCAGGGTCAGGTTTCTTGCATGCAGAATCCTTTTCAGTTGGACGAGGGTGGCGGCGACCTGCCCGGCGTTGACCGCCACCGCGAAGCAATACGTCGCCGGGTCCGCGTTGAGGGCATTCGCGAAGGCGATCACCCGGCGCGGCGGCCCCCAGATATGCACGGGGAAGACGAGGCCGACCGCCTCGATCCCGGCCGTCACGGTGGAACCGTCCATACGGGATATCGGCCGGACCGCGGCGGATCCCAGCGCCTGCGCGAGCAGGCGGGCGGTCCAGAGGGAATTGCCCGTACCGCTGTAGTAGTAAAGTTCGGTTTTCATCGTCCGCTCAAGGATTCTCTGGATCCGCGTCCATTCGCCGGGTAATGGATTTTCCGTGGCCCTCCAACCCCTCGAGGTCCGCCAGCCGGGCGGCCTGGCGGCCGTACTTCATCAGAGCCTCCCGGGAGAAGGACAGGACGCTCATCCGCTTGAGATAGTCGTACACCCCCAGGGGCGACGCGAAGCGGGCCGTCCCCCCCGTTGGCAGGATGTGGTTCGGACCTGCCAGGTAGTCGCCGACGGCCTCGGGGGTGCAGCCGCCCATAAAAACGGCGCCGGCGTTGACGATCCCCGGCAGGAGCGACTCCGGATCGGCCACCATCAGCTCCAGGTGCTCGGGCGCGAAGCGGTTGGCCAGGTCAACGGCCTCCGCGAGGTCTTTCGTGACGACCGCCGCGCCGTAATCCGACCAGGAGCGGGCGGCGATGTCGCGGCGCGACAGGGTCGGGAGCTGCCGTTCGACCTCCGCCGTCACCCGCCGGGCGTACGCATCGTCCGGCGTCAACAGCAGCGCGGACGCGAGCGGGTCGTGCTCCGCCTGCGACAGGAGGTCCGCGGCGCAGACGGCGGGATTCTGCGATCCGTCGGCGATGATGAGGACTTCGCTGGGGCCCGCGATCATGTCGATGGCGCACTGGCCGTACACCACCCTCTTCGCCGCCGCCACGTAGGCGTT
>JALNWL010000149.1 GCA_023230905.1 Syntrophales bacterium | reverse complement strand
CGGCGCTCCACGGGATGGCGACTCGGTCGGCGGCTTTGGGGAACACCCACGCGGCCCGGGACATCGTCGACGCGTGTCTGGCGCTCCTGCAAACATGAGCGGGGCGGGGGAAAAAGGGGCAAGGGGGAAGCCCCGGATATTGCGCAGGCGGAAGGCCACTTTTCGGTGGATATGGCACCAGATATGGTATATAGAGCCCGGCCACATACCATATAAAGTGTGTTGATTTGCGCCCGATCCCCGGGCGAACATGGGACGTTTCGATGCGAAAACAGAAGAACAGCAAGAAAACCGATATGATGCGCCGCAAGGTCCGGCAGATCCACTTCGTCGGCATCGGCGGGATCGGCATGAGCGGGATCGCCGAGGTCCTCCTGAACCTCGGCTACGCCGTCACCGGCTCCGACCAGAACCGGACGGACATTACGGAGCGCCTGGTCGACCTGGGCGCGACCATCCACCAGGGCCACGGCGCCGCCCACGTCGGGGCGGCGGATGTCGTCGTCACCTCCACGGCGGTCCGGCCGGACAACTCCGAGGTCCTGGAGGCGAAGCGGCGGGGCGTCCCCGTCATCCCGCGGGCCGAGATGCTGGCGGAACTCCTCAAGATGAAGTTTTCCGTTGCCGTCTCCGGGAGCCACGGCAAGACCTCGACCACCTCGATGATTGCGACCATCCTGGCCCGGGGCGGCCTGGACCCGACGATGGTCATCGGCGGCAAACTCGCCTCCATCGGGAGCAACGCCCGCTTGGGCGACGGCGAGGTCATCGTCGCCGAGGCCGACGAGAGCGACGGCTCGTTCCTCAAGCTCTCCCCGTCGCTCGCCGTCATCACGAACATCGACCGGGAGCACCTCGACCACTACCGCGACCTCGCCGAGATCAAGGATGCGTTTCTCCAGTTCGCCAACATCGTCCCCTTTTACGGGGCGACGATCGTCTGCCTGGACGACGAGAACGTCCGGGCGATCCTCCCCCGGATCAAGCGGCGGGTCATCACCTACGGCCTGCACCGCGAGGCGGACTGGCGGGCGGAGAAGATCCACTTCTCCGGCCGGACGGCCAAGTTCGCCGTGTACTGGCGGAACGACCTCCAGGGCTCGGTGACCCTCAACGCCCCGGGGCTTTTCAACATCTACAACGCCCTGGCCGCGATCGCCGCCGCCCGCGAGTTGGAGGTCTCCTTCAGCGCCGTGCGGGCCGGGCTCAAGACCTTCACGGGCGTGCAGCGGCGCCTGGAGGTGAAGGGCCGGGTCAACGACGTCACCGTCGTGGACGATTACGGCCACCACCCCACGGAAATCCGCGAGACCCTGGCGGCGGCCCGTCAGGTGTGGCCCGACCGCCTGATCGTCGTCTTCCAGCCCCACCGCTACACGCGGACGAAGGCCCTTTTCCAGGAGTTCCTGACGGCCTTCCCCAACGCGGACCGGCTCATCGTGACGGACATCTACGCGGCGAGCGAAGAGCCCATCCCGGGGGTGAGCGCGGCCGCCCTGGCCGACGGCATCCGCCGGGCCGGCCACCGGGACGTGCAGTATATCGGCGATTTCAAGGCGATCGTGGAGGAGTTGATCAGGACGGCGCAGCCGTCGGACGTGATCCTCACCCTGGGGGCGGGCAATGTGCTGAAGATCGGCGAGGCCTTCCTCAATCGATAGGGACGGAATAAATAGGGAAAGCGCCTATTTATTTCTCGGTAACGACGGGATGATGGCGAAGATCATTAGGAATAAATTAATTGCGCGCCGTCCCCGATGAAATAACCCGGCGGGGTGGAACGCAGAAACAGAACAAGATTAATTGGGCGCTGTCCCTACTTAAACGGACGCGGGGAGCGAGGCGGATGGAGCAGGCAAGCCGGGAAAGGTTGAAAGCGGCATGCGCCGGGCGCGTCCTGTTCGACGAGCCCCTGGCCCGCCACACCTCGATGGGCGTGGGCGGGTCGGCGGACGTGATGGTCTTCCCGGCGGACCTCGACGATCTGGCCCGCTGCCTCCGCTGTTTGCATGAGGCGGGCCTTCCCGCGACGCCGGTCGGCAACGGGACGAACCTGATCTGCCGGGACGGGGGCGTCCGGGGCGCGATCGTCGTCCTGAAGGACCTGCAGGACCTCCGGGTCGACCGTGAAACGGGGGAGCGGCCCCCGGTGTCCGGGACGCGTCCGTACCCACCCGGGGTGGAAATCCTGCCCAGGCGGGAATCCGGCGATCCCGGAGACGCCCTGGATTCCGGTCGGCGCGGGGACGGCGCAGCGACTCAAGGCGCCGACGGAGCGGCCCGTAAAAGCCGACGCGAAACCCGCGAACCGGCCGCCGGCGCAGTGTCCGTCACCGCCGGGGCGGGTGTCGCCCTCCAGGCGCTGGTGGCCCTGGCTCTAAAGGAGGCACTGGCCGGGGCGGAGTTCCTCGCCGGGATTCCCGGCAGTGTGGGCGGGGCGGTCCGGATGAACGCGGGGGCCTATGGGCGGGAGTTGTCCGACATCCTGACCGCCGTCGTGTGGCTGTCGCGGACGGGCGAGCTCCGGGAGACGCCCCGCGAGGCACTGACCTTCTCGTACCGGAGCACGGACCTCCCCGCGGAGGCCGTAATCGCCGCCGCCCGCTTCGCCCTGCACCCGGGGGAAGCGGGGACCATCCGGCAGGCGGTGGACGAGACGCTGGCCCTGCGGCGCACGAAACACCCGCTCGCGCAGCGCAACGCCGGATCGATCTTCAAGAATCCGCGGCCCACGCCGGCGGGCCGGCTGATCGAGGCGGCGGGACTGAAGGGAACCCGGGTGGGACAGGCCATGGTGTCGGAGATGCATGCAAATTTTATCGTCAACCTGGGCGGGGCGACCGCCGCGGACGTGATCGCCCTGATGGAGCTGATCCGGGTACGCGTCCGGGCGCACGCCGGCGTCGACCTCGAACCGGAGGTCCGGATCATCGGCGAAAAATAGGGAAAATAGGGACAGCGCCCTATTTTTCGACCGGAAAGTCCCGGAGCAACGGAATACGCGCCTCTGGCGGGGCGGGAAAAATGAATCGCATGAATAGGAACAAGGCCCTATTGACCCGGAACGACCGGAAAGCCTAGAAATGATGGAGCGAGATGCGGGCCTACTTAATCGGGCACAAATAATAGGGCGCTGTCCCTAATTAATTTCGGAGAAACGGCATGGGGTGGCTGAAGAAGCACAAACCGTTTAACAACAGGCTGGAGGCGCGTAAGTACCGACTGCAGCGGCGCTCGGGCACGCTCGCGCGCGACGCGATCTACGCCTTTCTCCTGCTGGGGGCGGTTTTCATGATCACGGCGTTCGCCGCATACATCTACCTGTTCGTCGTCAGCGCCCCCTGGCTCGTGATCCGGGAAACCTCCGTCCGCGGCGTTCACGAACTCACGGAGAAGGACGTCCTCGCCCTGGCCGCCGTGAAGCCGCGTCAGAACCTCTTCGCGGTCAACTGCACCGCGGTCGCCCGGAGGATCCGGACGAACCCCTGGGTGCGCGACGTCTTCGTGGGCCGGGAACTCCCCGGCCGCCTCGTCCTGATCGTCCGCGAGCGCCGGCCCGTGGCGATGGTGAAGCAGGGTCCGGATCTCTTCCTGATGGACACGGACGGGGTCCCCTTCAAGCGGTGGGATACCGGGGACGAGGCGGATTTCCCCGTCCTGACGGGCGGCGGCGCGGACGGGCGCATGCCCACGGAGCTGACGGCCAGGGCCGTCGCCCTCCTCGATGAGCTCGCCCGGACCCGAGACCTCGCCCCCTACGGCGCGGTTTCGGAGATCCACGGCAGCACCGTCACGGGCTTCACCGTCTACACCGATGCCGGCCTGTGCTTCCGGCTGGGATTCGACAACTACGGCAACAAATTCAAGCGTCTGGCACCGGTCATGGCCGATCTGGAGAAGCGGCAGATCAAACCGGCGTACCTGCTCATCGATCTCGCCGATCCGACGAAGATCACCGTGCAGCCGCGCCGCCTGCCCGGTCCGCCCGCGCCGGCGGAGCCGGCCCAGGCTTACCGGACCTGAACGAGGGAGAAACCCATGGGGAAGAAGGGAAACGTGATCGTCGGGCTGGATATCGGGACGACAAAGACCTGCGCCATCGTCGGCGAGATGACCGACGGCGGGATCGACATCATCGGCATCGGGTCCTGCCCGTCCGAGGGACTGCGCAAGGGCGTCGTCGTCAACATCGACAGCACGGTGGAGTCCATCCGCAAGGCCGTCGAGGAGGCCGAGAAGATGTCCGGCTGCGAGATCAGCACCGTCTTCGCCGGCGTCGCGGGCAGCCACATCAAGAGCCAGAACAGCCTGGGCATCGTGGCCGTGAAGGGCCGCGAGGTGGGGGAGGAGGACGTCGATCGGGCCGTCGAGGCCTCGCGGGCCATCGCCATTCCCGTGGATCGGGAGATCCTCCACACCCTGCCGCAAAGCTTCATCGTGGACGATCAGGACGGCATCCGCGACCCCGTGGGGATGTCCGGGGTCCGCCTGGAGGCAAAGGTCCACATCGTGACGGGGGCGACGACCTCCATCCAAAACATCGCCAAGTCCATCAGCCGCGTCGGCCTCGAGATCCACGGCCTCGTCCTCGAGCAGCTCGCCTCCGCGGAGGCGGTTCTGGGCCCGGACGAGAAGGACTTGGGCGTCGCGCTCATCGACATCGGCGGCGGCACGACGGACATCGTCGTCTACGCCGAAGGCAGCGTGAAGCACACGGCGATCCTGCCCGTGGGCGGCAACTACGTGACGAGCGATATCGCGACGGGGCTCCGCACCCCCGTCACCGAGGCCGAGAAGATCAAGATCCACTACGGCTGCGCCTACACGCCGCTCATTCCGAAGGACGAGGCCATCGAGGTCCCGAGCGTCGGCGGGCGCGAGCCCCGGGAGGTCTCCAGGCAGATCCTGGGCCGGATCATCGAGCCCCGGATGGAGGAGATCCTGAACATGGCGATGAAGGAGATCACGAAGTCCGGCTGCGACGAGATGCTGACCGCGGGGGTGGTCCTCACGGGCGGAACCGCCCTGCTCCACGGCATGCCGGAGCTCGGCGAACAGATCTTCAACCTGCCCGTCCGGCGGGGCCTGCCGACGGGCGTCGGCGGACTGAAGGACGTGGTCGCGAGTCCCATGTACGCGACCGGCGTCGGTCTTCTGCTTTACGGCAGTCAGAATCTGGACCGGGAGGTCCTGGTCCGGATCGACCGGAGCGTCTTCGGCAACTGGATCGGCAGTCTCAAGAGATGGTTTCTAGAATTCTTCTAAGGGGGAGGGGCTATGTTTGTTTTGTCTGACGAGAACGCGGTGCATGCGGCGAGGATCAAGGTGATCGGCATCGGCGGCGGAGGGGGGAACGCGGTGAACACCATGATCTCCTACAACCTCCAGGGAGTGGACTTCATCGCCGCCAATACCGACGCCCAGGCCCTCCGGGCCTCCCTGTCGCCCATCAAGGTCCAGCTCGGCGCCGAGGTGACGAAGGGGCTGGGGGCCGGCTCCGATCCCGAGACGGGCCGCCAAGCCGCCGAGGAGACGCGGGACGCCCTCCAGGAGCACATCGGGGGCGCCGACATGATCTTCCTCACGGCCGGTCTGGGCGGCGGTACGGGAACGGGCGGCGCGCCGGTCATTGCCCAGGTCGCCAAGGAACAGGGCGCGCTCACCGTGGCGGTCGTCACGAAGCCCTTCCACTTCGAGGGGAAGCGGCGGAGCGCGCAGGCGGAAGAAGGCATCGAGGAGCTGCGGGAGATCGTGGACACGCTGATCGTCGTCCCGAACCAGCGGCTCTTGAGCCTGGGGGGGCGGAACATCTCGCTCCTAGACGCCTTCAAGAAGGCCGACGACATCCTCTACCACGCGGTCAAGGGCATCTCGGACCTGATCGTCATCCCGGGGCTCATCAACCTCGACTTCGCCGACGTGAAGAACATCATGTCGGAGAAGGGCCTCGCCCTGATGGGGACGGGGATCGCGGGCGGGGAGAACCGGGCGGTGGAGGCGGCGCAGAAGGCCATCTCGTCGCCGCTGCTGGAAGACAACTCCATCCAGGGGGCGCGCGGGGTCCTGCTCAACATCACGGGCGGGCCGGACATGACGCTCTTCGAGATCGACGAGGCGTCGTCCATGATCCAGCAGGAGGCCCACGAGGAGGCGAACATCATCTTCGGCACCGTCGTGGACGAGACCATGACGGACGAGATCCGCATCACCGTGATCGCGACGGGCTTCGAGGACACGATCGGCAAGAAGGCGATCGGCAAGGTCGCGTCCATGGGCGGCTACAAGCGGGCGGATCTCGCCACGCCGACCTTCATGCGCAACGAGAAGGCCGAAGGACTCAACGTCGTCAAGATGGGCCTCATCGACGACGAGGCGAACCCGGACCTGGAGATCCCGACCTTCCTGCGCCGCCAGGCCGACTGACACGAGGGGCGGATCGGGGGTCAGGTCTTACAACAT
>JALNWL010000148.1 GCA_023230905.1 Syntrophales bacterium | reverse complement strand
TTCGTATCCTGGTATTCGTCGACCAGGATATGGAGGAAGCGCTCGGCGTACCGCTCCGACAGGTCCGGCTGTTCGCTGAGCAGGCGCCGCCAGTTCAGGAGTAGATCGTCGAAATCCATGATCTGCTCCTTCCTCTTGCGCCGGGCATACCGGACCGCGACATCGCCGATATCCTCCGTCAGATGTGAAAAGAAGGGATAACGCTGAAGGATGACCTCCGCCATATCGCGGCCGGTGTTGACGGAGAGGCTGATGACCTCACGGATGACGTCGCCTTTCGGAAACTTCTCGCCCGAACGCCCGGCCCGCGACTCCGCGATGCAGGCGTTGATGAGCTGTCGCGCGTCTTCGCTGTCGGCAATGGTGAAGCCCGGTTCGTATCCGAGACGCGAGGCGTGTCTCCTGAGGGTCCGGTTGGCGAGATGATGGAATGTCCCTCCCCAGAGCGGACGGAGGTCGTCTCCGACCAGCGACTGGACGCGTGCGAGCATGGAGCGGGCCGCCTTGTTCGTGAAGGTGGCCAGCATGATCCTGGCGGGCAAAACTCCCGTCTCGATCAGACGGGCAACGCGATACGTCAGGGCGCGCGTTTTGCCGCTCCCGGCTCCGGCAATGACGAGCAGCGGGCCATCGCCCTCCATCACGACGCGGCGCTGCTCCTCGTTCAGGGCCTTGTCATAATCGATCATGGCCCGGGATCATGCGCCTTTCAGGGCGAGCTTGACATTCTCGACGGTCTCCCGGCTGTTCAGGGAGAGGAAATTCTTGAGCAGACCTGCCTTTTCATAATAAGCGATCAGGGGGGCGGTCTTGTCCTGGTAAGTCTTGAGGCGGTTTCCGATCGCCTCTTCGGTTTCATCGGCCCGCTGAATCACGTCGGTTCCGCATTTTCGGCACTTTCCCTCCGCCGTCGGAGGGTTGCTCTTGACGTTGTAGATCTCCTGGCAGTCGGGATTCGCACAGGTCCGCCGCGTGGTCAGGCGGTCCATGATCACGTCGCGGGGCACTTCGAGGTTCACGACGAAATCGAGACGAATGCCGAGTTTCTTCATCAGAACCTGCAGGTCATCGGCCTGCGGGATCGTGCGGGGAAACCCGTCCAGGATGAATCCCCGGGCGCAGTCCTCGCCCTGGAGACGAACTTCCATCATCCTCATGATCAGGGCATCCGGAACCAGGTCGCCCCGATCCATATACGCCTTGGCTTCCTTGCCAAGCTCGGATCCCTCCTTGACGGCCGCACGCAGGATGTCGCCCGTCGAGACCTGGACGGATCCGTCATGCTCCGTCAAAAGTTTGGCCACCGTGCCTTTTCCGGCGCCCGGTGCGCCCAAAAGAATGATCTTCATGTTGTCCTCCTCGTTTCTCCGCAGTCCGCCTTGATGGCGTGATCGACGCATTTTTGCACGGGCGGGACTATAGAGGAACTTATTCGGGCCGTCAAGACATTAGCGGGAAGTCGTCGGGCGGCGGGTTCGGTCTTCAGGGGAAATCAGGTCGGAGTGCATGACTTCCTCCAGCTCCGCACGCTGCGCTTCGAATCCCTCCTCCCCAATGTCGGCGGGGAAGTGGATCATCTCTCCGAAGCACGGGGTGACGCGAGCGAAGGGTTTCGGGATCATGAAGCGGTCCCAGCTTCTGAAATACCAGGCGCGCTCGGCCGTGGTGTAGAAGGGGACCACGGCCGCGTCCGTTGCGCGTGCGATGCGGACGGCCCCGGGCTTAACGACGCCCGCGGGTCCCCGCGGTCCGTCCACGATGTGTGCGGCCAGCCTGAATCGATTCAGGCGCTCTATAATTTCCTTCAGGGCCTTTCCCCCATCCCGCGAGGACGATCCCCGCACGGGGTGCCACCCCTGCTGAATCGCGACCCGGGCAATCACATCCCCGTCGTGACTCTGGCTGATCATGAGCGACGGTTGATAACGTTCGTAGATTTTGAAATAACGAATCGCGGCAAAGAACTGCTGGTGCCAGACGCAGAGAAGGACCCGGCCGCCCGCTTCTAGGTGGTTGATCCAAGGCGTCTCGTTTTCAACCGTCAGGCGAAACGTCGAGGAGTAGATCCGTATGATCCAGCACAGGAGTGTCTGGATCTTTTGTAAAAGGCTGTAGCGATAGCGTCTGATCATCGGGACGCGCGACATCCGATCCTTCACTTATCGGTTCTTTTGCATTCCCTGCGCGATCTGCCGGGCGCGGTTGAACGCCGGCGTGGTGACCAGCGCGCTTCTGGACGCGGGTTGGTTCCCCGCCAGCTCATTCATCTGCTTGACCCTCTCTTCGCTGGGCGGATGCGTGCTCATCGCATCGGTCAGACTGCGCAGGACACCGCCCCCGCTTCGGCCCGCCTTCTCGGCGTCCAGAAGCTTTTCATAAAACTTGCCGACTTGGTCCTTGTCGTATCCGGCGCCTACGGCCAGCTTGAATCCGATCCGATCCGCCTCCATTTCATCCTCGCGGGAATTCGCCATGAACGTGTACTTCTGAACCAAGAGTCCGCCAGCGGCCCCCGCCGCCACGCCGATAACCGCCGCGGTCGCGAGACAGGCCGTATCTCCTTCCTTGCAGAGGACTCGTCCCAGGCCATACCCCGCCGCTGCTCCGACCAACCCGCCCCCGGCGCTGTAGATCCAGGTTTTATTTTGGGCCTTTTCCATTGCGTACATCCGTTCCGCCGTATGCCGGGCCGTGATATGCCCGATCTCGTGTGAAACCACTCCGGCGAGCTCTGCTTCATTGGATGCCATCGCGATCAGGGGCGCCGTCACGAACACCTGGCCGGCCGGCATCGCGAAGGCGTTCACATTCTCGACATCGACCACCGTAAACGTGTAGTGATAGGGCTGACCGTCCAGCTTGTTGGCCTTCACGATCTTCTGACCGAGTCCGTCGATGTATTTTTGCAGCTCGGCGTTTTGGGCCGCGGGGTAATCCTTGCGCATTTGCGGCAGGGCTTCCTCGGTCAGGCGCTTTTCGTCCTCGACCGTCATGGCGACGTCCTGTCCCGTGTTGTCTCCCTCTCGATGGCGTGAACTGTCCGTGGTGGCGCAGGCCATCAAGCCCGCCATGGTCAATAGAACACACAGCGTCGCGATCTTTTTCATGATTATCCTCCCCTTCCCTCCGTTCGGCATCCCCAACCTTACGGAATCGTCTATCAAAGCTTGCAGCAATGTTCAACGAAGATCCGTTCGGATCTATCCTTTGCTACGCAGGCGAATTTCGCCTTTTCCTCGTCGATCTCTTTCCCGTTTGAAACGACCCGGCTGTTAAGGGGTTGCTGGAACTCCCCTTCTTTCCGGCCCTTCCAGGACGGCTCAGGGATCGGCCGGCAGTTGAGAAAAGCGACTCCACCCGGGCCAGGCGCCTCGCCCGGCTGCCGTCTCGGGCTTGCGTCCGTAGCCCGCAATCCTACCATGGCCTGCAACAGCGGCTGATTGTAGATGCCCATGAACATCCGTTCCATCTGGGCGAAGGCGGGTGAGTCTTTAGGGGACTTTTCCGCCCTTTGCGAACGCTTCATCCAAACCCTCCCTCCGTTCACCACAATGGGTCCCAATATCGCGTCATGACACGGATAAGTCAAGCAGGATTGCATACTGATTTCGCGGGGGAAATTTGACATTGAGGTGCGTTTCCTCTATAGTTCGTCGAACTGTGCCCTGGGTCGTCCGGACCCGGTCCCTCTTTCAACCCCCCCGAGAAAGGCGGTCCGCGTTATGTTGAAAAAAGCGTTTTGGGGACTGGTCGCTCTCGTCTGTCTGCTTGTCGTCACGATCGTCGCGGCCGGGATCATCCTTTACAAAACGGTTGACAAAACCTTCATCGAATCCCATTTGTCGGCCACCCTTCACCGTCAGGTAACGATCGAGAAGATCGATGTGAGCCTCTTTTCGATCGTTTCCGGCATCGAGGCCGAGCGGATCGCCGTCTCAAACTTCAAGACACCCGAGACACTCGCGGCGCTTGCAGGACATCCGGTGGACGAAAAAGATCTTTTCGCCGATCTGGAGGCGTTTCGTTTCAAGCTCAAATTCCTGCCACTCCTCAAGCGTCAGGTCGAAATCCAGGAGCTCTTGCTGATCCGTCCGGTCGTCCGCCTGGTCAAGGACAAACGCGGCCGGCTGAATATCGACGACCTGATTCGATCCAAAAAGAAACCCTTAGACGACCGAAAACCGTGGAAGGAAGACTCCGCTCCGCCCCTCAGCGCCGACAACCTTCCTGTGGCGGTTGCCATCAGCGAAATCGGCCTGAAGGATGCCAGGATCACTTACCACGATGCGAAATACAACCAGACCTTCCAGGCATATAACTTGACGG
The DNA here is from genome assembly GCA_023230905.1 of Syntrophales bacterium. Taxonomy (GTDB): domain Bacteria; phylum Desulfobacterota; class Syntrophia; order Syntrophales; family UBA2251; genus UBA2251. The sequence goes on along the minus strand of JALNWL010000148.1, from coordinate 2,142 downwards.
CGCTTTTGCAGGATATCCGCATCGATCCAAAGGCGTTGGCACAAAACGACGAGATGCGGGTGAAGCTCGATCTGGGCGTCAAGACTCTGGCACCTCTGAAGACGGGGAGCGTCCAGAGCTTCGACCTCACGCTCGGCGCGGATGGAAAGGTGATCCCCTTCGATCTTCAAACCCGCCTCCTGAACCCGGAGGCCCTTGTCCGGCTCTCCCTCCCGAGCGGCAAAGTCACCGGCCTGCAGGTGTTCAACGCCTTGACGAAAATTCCCATTCTCGGGGATTATCTCGGGTCTCAACTCTCTTTCCTCAAAGGGACGCAAAGATGGAGCGCCTCGACGGAAAGCGGCATGAATCTTCGCTACAAGGGAGATCAGGTCGAGATCAAGAGTGGGCGGCTGGATCTGGCCGAAACGAAGATATTGTTCGACGGAGGCCTGAATCTCGCCTCCAAGGCCATCAAGATGAACCTGAATCTGACACTGAGTCAGGATCTCAACGACGGGATCCAGACATCGCTGGCCAAGAAATTCGACGCCGCCATCAAGCGCCCGGATGTAAGAAAATACGTCGATCCCTCCCGGCTTGCGATGGCAGCGATGGAACCCCTGCTCAACGACGACGGGCGTATCGCTCTCGGCACGTCTGTCAACGGAACCACCGAAAAACCGCGCGTGAAGCTGGTCCAGCCTCAGCTCCGATCGCTGGATGTCGTCATCAGGGATTCGATGACATCAGTGGCAACCGAGGCCGGAAAGGAGGCTGTCAGGGGTGCAGTGAAGGAGCATCTGAACGAAAACCAGCAACAACTGCTCAACGATCTGGGTGGGCTGTTGAAGCGGAAGGAATAGCGTCCGGCTCGCCGCTGGCCCGGGAGTCCTCCAAACGGCGCTGGCATTGCTTTTTGATGCAGCGGACAAGGGTATCGATATCCGACCGCCCCTTATTCAGAAAGACGACAAAACGGCACGGATTCCCGTTTTCAGTCTCGACATAACCCACCCGCGTCCGGATCCCTTCCAGCCTTCCGGTTTTGTGGAAAACGCCGTCTTTCGTTTTCAGGAGATGCCGATAGGGTTCGAATCGGATCAAGACCCCATCCATTTCCGATGCCGACAGACTATTCTCCCGGGAGAGACCGGATCCCTCCACGATATGGACATCCGTCAGCCCAAGTTCGTCCTCGAGGTAACGTTCGATCACCCGGATTCCCTTCTCCAGGGTTGCGGGCGAACCGTACACATGGGCGCCCAGGCCGAGGAAGATCTGGTTGGCGACGAAGTTGTTCGAGAATTCCATCATCCGCCGGATCACCTCTTCCAGAGTGAACGGAGACTCATGGGCGTAAACCAGCGTATCCCGGGGTTGCACCGGACCGAAGAAAATATCCCCGGCCATGTCGATGCCTTCCTTTTTCATGAAATACACGGCGACCTCGCCGGCATGGCGCGTGATTTCGAGCTCGTCGTGGCTGAACGTGTAACGACCCTTTTTCAGGCCCATGGCCTGGAATCTTGCGCCGGCCGCCCGCGACAAGGGTGTTTGCGGCTCCATATCGGCGATCCGACCCTTCGTGTCCGGGTCGATATAGACCGTATTGAAATTCGCGCACAAGGCACCGGGCGGGGCATCGTAGGGATTCGTGGACTCTCCCCTCCCCGAAATATCGATGCCTGGAGCAAAGTAAGAATGGTCCAGAATCAGATGATGGAACCCGCGAACGTTTGTTGACAGCGCCCTGGCGATCTCCTCCCATGCCTCCGTGACCAGGAAGGGGTCCCCGTAGCCCTTGATTTTCAGATTCCGATCGGCGTCCATGTAGAATTCCGTCCGGAATCGGTAGGACAACCCCCAATGATGCATCGCTGCGAGCGCCGTCAGCAGCTTGAGCGTGGACGCCGGGACATATTGGGTAACCTTGTTCTGTTCGACGAGGATGTCGCCGCCGCCATCGGTGACGAGGACGGCCCCACGCGGATCCACGGTCTCCAGGCAGGGCGAAAGCCCGCCCGCGGCCACCGGACAATCGAGGGCCAGCATCAGAGCGCAGATCATGGCCGCCGCCGACAGGCGTTTCCGGTTCATTGCCCGATTCGCTCGTATGCGTATCGACCCATGCACTTTCCGCATGTCAGGTAGAAGCGTCAC
>JALNWL010000147.1 GCA_023230905.1 Syntrophales bacterium | reverse complement strand
GATGGCGGCCAGATCGCTTCCGGCCTGGGGTTCGGTCATGGCAATGGCGGTGATGCAGTCCCCCGAAACGCAGTGGGGCAGGTAGCGGCGTTTCTGCGCCTCCGCGGCGAAGGCCGTGACATAGGGAACGACGACCGTACTGTGGAGGCGGGCGGACAGGCCGCAGTGGTTCGTCCGCGTCATCTCCTCCACGACGATGAGCGAGTACAGGAAGTCCGCCCCCGCCCCGCCATAGGCCTCGGGAACCTCCAGGCACAGGAACCCCTGTTCGCCCATCCGCTTCCAGGCGCGGCGTGGAACAATGCCCGCCTCCTCCCACGCCTCGATCTCGGGGACGATCTCCCGGGCCAAAAACCTGCGCAGGGTCTCGCGGAAGATGCGATGTTCTTCTCGGTAGGGGATGAGTTCCATGGGCGGGGGGTATCCGGGGAACGCCGGTCAGGCGTCCTCTTCTTCCGGACGGAAGGCCTGGATGCTCAGGGCGGCGACGAGTTCCGCCCCCGCGCGCACGGTTCCGTCGAAGACCGCATAGCTTTCGAGGGCGTAATTCCGCCGGACCTCCGTGATCAGGATGGCGGGAACGGCGATCCGGGAGCGCTGAAACTGGGCGCTCTTGATCCCGACGAGCCAGCCCTTGGCGCCGCCTTTTCCGGACTGTTTCCGTTTCCACCCTTCGAAGAGCGCGGCCGACTGGGCGACGAGTTCGACCGTGACGAGGACATCGACGGAGCCGTCCCGGTACAGGGGCCAGTCCGCCGACGCGATCGCCGTCGTCACGGCCCTTTCGTCATCGACGGCAATCACCCCTTCGATGAGGCGCATCCGCCCGCGGTGGGGGATCAGGGCCTCGATGTCGATCTCCATCCGATTCATGCGGACTTCATAGCAGAATTCCGGCCGCGGGGCAAGGGCGGCCTGGCCGGGGGTCATGTATGGGCGGCAATGACCGCGCCGGGGATGACTCAACGGTACAAACCGATGGGTGGCGTTATCCGTCACTTACGCTAAAGCCAGGAAGTTGTCCACGTTGTCCCGCGTTATGATGTCTATATTCGTATCGATTTTCCGCGGTATTTGAACTCCCAGCGATGCCTGCCATAGCATCAGAATCGACATCGAGCCCTGCATCCTGGGAATGGTGGCTACCGATGACTCAATCACGCCTTCCTTGATGGATAAAAGAATCGGTTTGATTCCGTCCATACCGACAACCTTCACAATGCCAACCCGATTTGCTTTCTTGATCGCCGCGGCGATGCCTATCGGACCGGAAGCATCGCAACACAGGTATCCGTTGAGGTCGGTGTGCGCTTCGAGAACCGAAAGGGCCTGTTGTTTCGCCACGTCGATATCGTCGTTATCGATGCCCCCGTCGACAATTACGATCCCGGGGTATTTCTTCAAGACCGCTATCTGCGCCACATAACGCTCATGATGATTCGGAGCGCTGGGATAGCCCTGCATAACGGCGACCTTCCCCTTTTCTTCCAGCAGTTTAGCGAGACGCTCCGCTGCCACCGTTCCCTGCTGCGTAAAATTGTTACCGACACTTAAGATGCCGGCTACCGGCGCCGGTGAATCGAAAACAATCACCGGAATGCCTTTGTTTTTAATGTCCGCAATAGACTTCATATTGAACAGCTTATCGAGCGGATCGATGGTAATCCCGTCGTAATCTGCGGCGATGGCTTTATCAAAAATAGCCCGCTGAACAGCCAAATCGGCTGTTTCCGGAGTAAGATATTCTACTTCTATTTTTATGCCCAGGTGATTTTCCAACAGCTCAGCCTGAGCTATGGCTCCGCGGTAGACTTCTTCAAACCAAGGGTGAACCACCTTGGGGATAATGGCAAAACGCAGGTCTCTTTTTAAAACATCCCTTTTCATTTGATTCCCTTTTCAAAAAGCAAATTACTGATATTTTCGGTGAGATAGCGTGAGGAAAAACCGATCCAGGACGTTTATCCCGAAAAACTGAAAACAACGCTCGACTTTCTTGCCGATTAGAGAAAGATGTCGATGAAGTCGGCCGCCGAAACCTGATTTTTGTTTTTGATGGTCCGTTTGCCGTCCGAATAGTGGGTGACGGCGCATTCCTTGAAGTGTGTGCAGTTTCCGTCCCTGTCCGGCTCGAATCCCCGGCACACGCGCAGGACGTCGGGGGATATTTCGTCGATGAGCACGATCTTTCCATCCCCGTCCCGCAGCCTGCCCAGTTCGAACTTTCCGTCGATGACATGAAGGCCCCTTGACGCGAATTCCCCGGAAACGATTTCGGCGATCTCCTTGACAAGCTTCACGGACTGCTCGATTTCGCTTTTGGTCAACGCGCCCGTTTCTTCCAATGCCTCCATCGTGATCAGGATATCGCTGTCCCCTTTGGTCCACGCCTCGACCACCCTGTGAACATTTTTGCAGGGGGTCACGAAGGGATACCGCCGCCAGAAGCTGCCCGTCGCGTTGTTTCTCCAGGTGAATTCGAGATTTGTCAGTGGGGCTGATCCCGGAAATTCAGGCGATTTCACCTCCATGCCCAGCGGAACCGCCGGTTCGATGATCATCTCATTTTCGCCGATCGTATCGATGTAGTGGGTGGGGACGCTATTGTCTTTCATCAGTCGAAAGAAGTGCGCGGCAAACCGACACGCGATGGCGCCTTTTCCGGGGATCTTACCGACGACGATATCATATCCCGGGTCGAAGACGGGTCTGCGTCCCTCCATGTAACCGGTCGCCCGGTCCGTAAAGACGAATCGATATTTTCCCTTGTGCGGTCCGTCCGGTATCCTGAAGACGTCTTTCGATTTTCCGCGGTAAACGAGGTCTTTCTCAACCATAGGAGCCTCCTCACAGGTCATGTTGCCCGATGATGGTTTTTGAGCCGTGCGTGTTGATACGCCGGCATTCTTTTACACGAGTGCATCCCCTTGGGCAAGAAGATTGATGCCCCATTTACAGATAAGGAGACAGAAGCCATGCCAGCGAATCGCGAAGCTTGACGGGGAACGGCCGCCCATCCAGCTCATCGAGCGTGACGGCCCGGGATTTTTGTATCACGGCTTTCACATCCCGCGTGAGGGTTCCCGTGAGGGGCTTGTCGAAAATCTCCACGTTCAGTTCAAAATTGAGCCGCAGGCTGCGAGGATCGATATTGGCGGACCCGATATGCACGTAGCCATCGTCGACAATAACCAGTTTGGTATGCACAAAGGGAGGGGGCTGATAGTACACCCGCACGCCGCGCTCCAGGAGTTCCCACAGCAGGTTGCGCGTCGCCCAGTGTACGACGCGGGAGTCGCTTTTCTCCGGAAGAACGATCGATACGCGCAGGCCGCGCAGCGCTGCCGTCTGCAAGGCTACGAGCAATCCCCGCGGCGGGATGAAGTAGGGCGTCATGATAACGACGGAGGTTCTGGCCGCCGCGACAGCCGCCGTGAGTATCATGGCGAGTTTGTCCATGTCCTCGTTCGGGCCCCCGGTAATGACGCGGCACCGGGCCGATCCAACCGGCGCCGATTCGGCCGCCGCGACGCTTTCGTACGTGCCCGTGATAAATCCCCAGTCGTCGATAAAGACCTCTTCGATCTGCCTGACCACCGGCCCTTTCAGACGGAAGTGCAGGTCAACGACACGGTGGGGATTGTCATGCCGCCCGGCCAGGTAGCTGTCGCCGATGTTGATGCCGCCTGTGAACCCGATCTGCCCGTCGGCCACAAGGATCTTCCGGTGATTGCGCAGGTTGATGAGCGCCGTGGGAGGGATCAGCCGGGGCGGGAGAAACCGGGCGACGGGCACGCCGCTTTTCTTCAGGCGCCGGCTGGCCCAGCGGAGGTGAAAGACATCGCTGAGGCCGTCGATGATGACCCTCAGGTCAACGCCGCGTTCGGCCGCACGGAGCAGCGCGTCGACAAAGGCCTTACCGGTCCGGTTTCGTTCAAAAATATAAGTGGTGAGAAAGAGGGTCCGCCGCGCCCCGTCAATTGCCTCAAGCATTGCCGGATAGGCCTCTTCTCCGCTGTGCAGCGCCTCGATGCGGTTGCCGTCCACAAGCGGCCTGTCCGTGAGAATGTCTGAAACACGGGCGAAACTGGGACGGTCCGATGGGTCTTTTATGCCCGCGCTGCCCTCCGGGCTTGAGGTTTGCCTGTCCGCCCGGGGGGTCGCTCCCTTCTGTTTCGAGCCCGCGCGGCGCTGAAGTTTCTCGGCCCGTGTCCGCACCCGGTTGATGCCGAAAAGGTAATACAGGAAAGGGCCGGCAAAGGGGATGAGAACGCACACGGTGATCCACCCGATCGCCGACTTCGGGTCACGTTTTAAAAAAAGGGCGTGGAGTGAGCTGACCATGGCGACGACGAACGCCAGACCAGCCATCAAGGTGTCAAGGGTATTCATGGAATCAAGTACCGGCCTTCCCCGTATACCGCTGCTATCAGAACATCAGAAGCGAATAGTGAACAAGAACGTCCTTGTTACGGGTGGCAGCATAAGGAGCGCTCACTTCTGCGTCAAGAATATTTTTCCACAAGATGTGGGGTTTGTCGTTGATGGACATGTTGAAGGCGCAATGCGGCAGCATGCATTTAAGAAAATCTGTTCCCTCTGGGTCTTTCTATCTGCCACACAGGCATTTATTCTGGATTTCAGACAAAGCGGGCGAGGTTCTCCTTGGCCGTAGCGTCGCCAAGAGAAATACGGTTTCCGCTATTTCTGATTAGTTCTGTTATTGTAATAAGGGATTAGAATTGCCTTAATAACGTTCTCAAAAAATATACTCTCTATCAAAAACCACCACCAGAAATTATCTTCACAGTAACATGATAGGATGGATAAATTTCTGTAATCCATAAACACCATATTTGATCAGGTTCAGGCATAAACAAAAAAGGAATAAGTATTCTAGTCAGTGACGGAAGCAGGCGATTTAGATTCACAAAACTCTTCCTTCCATATAATTCGGCATGCCGTCTTCAGGTCAATTTTCGCTTTTCCATGATAACCCAATTTCGCATAGGTGTCCGCACGTTCGGCGTATAACGCGAATACAAAATTTATGTTGTCCGTTAGGATCATGCTGGTTTTTTCATCCGGCAGTTCTATCGATCTTCTCGCGAGGATCTCTTTCGCCTGATCCGCGGAAGCATTTTTCTCGCGCATTTCATTAACCGCTTCAGACATAGGTTTGAGGACATCAAGATAGTATTTCGAATGTGTCACGGTCGAAATCGATTCCGTCAGAAGTGCGAGTATTCCCTGGAGGTCGTTAGTCGAGTCCTTCAATCCCTTGATCATCAGTATATGCGCGATTCCCGAAGCCGCCGGCCAGTATGCTGTCCTGTCCAGTTCGTTTGTCTTCGCCAGGTCACGCAATGCTTCTTTATTTCGATTCGTTTCGAGGTAGACGCCGGCCCTCATTAGGTAGAGCTCGGGGGAGTTTGGCTGAAGGCCTATGGCGGTGTTCATATCTTTCAAGGTTTGTTCGCAGGCAGATGGATTCACCTTGGAGCATCCTTCGAAGGTAACCGCCCCGCGTGTGGCATAATAAAAGGCATCTTGGGGATCGAGCTCGATTGCCTTCTGCACATCCGCATAAGCCTTTTCATTTTGATTCAGCTCCATGTATACGGCACCTCGCATACCGTAGGCAGGAGCGAATTCTGGATGAAGGGCGATAGCGGACGTGAAAGATTCCAAGGCAGACATCTTATCATTGTACATGAGAGCCACTTCACCGGCCTCGATCAGCTTAACCGCTTCGTAACGTTTCTCCTCCGCACCGATCTTTTTAAGAATATTCTGACGATGTTTTTCATCTGCGAGGGACAATTTTCTTTTGAGGTCTTCCAGTTCCTTTCTCTGATGTTCATATTCCCCTTTCAATTTTCGGTAAGAATCTACATACCGGCTATTCTCCCTGATCATCATGAGGTTCTTCTCAATATCCAGTTTTTGGAAGGTGGCTTTTATCCTTACGGAGAATTTCAATGTTGCGGCTTCCCCAGTACCCTGGTTTTGTGCGGTGATGGGGGTCCTCCTCCTCTCTATCACCTGCACTGACATCGAGTGCTTCGCAACCGTCTCAATGACGTCATCGATCACCGCCATGTCTTTAACAAATGTGGAACTCTTGATGAATACGCCTGCTTGCTCGGCAGCGTCCCTTTCGGCAAGCTTAAGAGCCCTCGATTCGGCGATAGCCGGCGTTTCGCCGTCGCCCATTACATAATCACCTTGCCCGATGTATTCCACTACCTGCTGGCTAATTCCTGAACCCGGCAGCAGTATAATCATTAGGAAGGAAATCAAAATCAAAATCTTTGAGAGTGTTTTCATGAAAAGGCTCCTTCATTCCAGGGTGAAGCCATAAGTATGAATGATTGGTAAATTGATAAGAACTCCCTTATTAACTTGTGGAAGCATAAGGAGCGTTCACTTCTGCGTCAAGAATATTTTTCCACAATTTCAAGAGAAAACAAAATTGTCCGGTTTGTTAGCGAAT
>JALNWL010000146.1 GCA_023230905.1 Syntrophales bacterium | reverse complement strand
CGACGCCTACTACCTGGGCGACCGCGATCTGGCCGGTGTGTTCGCCCTGGAGAAGGCGGCTGCCCAGGCTTACCGGATGGCCGGGATCAAGAATCCGCGCCGCCAGATCGACGTGGCGGAGGTCGGAGACGACTTTTCCTACCAGGAACTCCTCTGGATGGAAGGGCTCGGCCTGTGCGATCGGGGGGCGGCGGGGCGGATGGTGGAGTCGGGCGCCACGGAGATCAAGGGAAAGCTCCCGGTGAACCCCTCCGGCGGCCTCCTGGGCGGCGTGCCCATCAATGTGTACGGCCTGAACCGTGTGGCGGAGGCGGCCCTGCAGGTCATGGGCCAGGCGGGGGACCATCAGGTGAGCAAGGACGTGAAGGTCGCCGTAGCCCAGGGACACAGCGGTTTCTGCGGACAGCACCAGTGCGTCGTTGTCCTCGGAAAGGAGTAGGAGGATCGATCATGAAGAGAAATGTTGCCATTGTCGGCGGAGGACAGACCTATCATGCGGCGCGGCGCCACGATGTAGATCAGGTGGAGATGGTGAACGAAGCGGTCCGCCGGGCCCTGGACGATGCCGGGATGACGATCGACGAGATCGATACGGTCTTCCTGGGCAATATGGAGTTCTTTGAGGGGGTCCACATGACCGACTGCTGGCTCGTCCACGGTACCGGGGCCTACGGCAAGCCGGGGCTCAAGATCACGACCGGCGGCACGGTCGGCGCGACCACGGTCTGCGTCGGCGCCCACCACATCGCCAGCGGCCTCTTCGACAAGGCCCTGTGCATCGGATTCGAAAAACAGGAGGAGGGCGATACGGGAGCGATCCTGAGCGGCGTGGCCCATCCCCTCTGGGGCCGTTCCCTGGCGGGCGCCGCCGTGGGCTATTTCGCCACGATGGGCTCGTCCTACATGGCCACCTGGGGCGCCACGGAGGAGCATTCCGCCATGGTCGCGGTCAAGGCGCGTCAGAACGCCCGGAAGAACCCCTACGCCCATTTGAAGCTGGACATCACCATCGAGGACGCCCTCAATTCGCGGATGCTATCCTATCCGATCCGGATGCTCGACATGTGCCCCGCCTCGAACGGCGCCTGCGCGATGGTGCTGGCCGACGAAAAGACGGCGAAGAAGCGCTGCAAGAAGCCCGTCTGGATCCGGGCGATGGATACGGCCCACAACGAGCAGTTCGAGTTGGACTGGCGGTTTGTCGACACGAAGCGGCCGATTTTCTCCAAGGTGTGCGCCGCGCGCATGTACAAGAAATTGGGCGTCAAGAAACCGGCGGAGTATTTCGACGTCTTCGAGGTCTACGAACCCGCGACCTGGGCGGAACTGATCTGGTACGAGGATCTCGGTCTGTGCGGCCCCGGTGAGGGATTCCGCCTCGTCGAGAAGGGGATGACGAACATCGACGGCCCCATTCCGGTGAATCCGTCCGGGGGGGTTCTGTCCACGAACTGCATCGGGGCGTCGGCGATGCTCCGAGTCTGGGAGGCGGCCCTGCAGATCCGCGGGGACGCCGGCGGACATCAGGTGCCGAAGGACGTCCGCCGTGCCCTGACGACGGGATACGGCGGCACGAACTGGACGGTCATGACGGCCCTGTCGAAGACCCTGGATGATTGAGGAGGCGTGAAGATGGTACAGAAAGAACAGGAATGGATCTCGATCCCCATGACGGTGGACGTCCCCTACCGGTTTGCCGCCGGTCAGTACCTGACGAAATACCTGGTCGAAATGCGGGATAACGGCAAGATCTTCGCGGTGAAATGCCCCCGGTGCAAGCGGGTGCAGTTGCCGCCCCGGATCGTCTGCGCCGAGTGTCATGTCAAAAACGAGGAGTGGGTGGAACTCGCGCAGGAGGGGACGCTCGTGGCCTTCACGATCATGTATCTCCCCCTGACGGATCCCACGACGGGGAAACCCCACGAGCCGCCCTTCGTTTACGGGTCCGTCCGCCTTGATGGCGCGACGTCGGTACTCGACCATTTCGTCAACGTGGAGCCGGATATGGAGAAGGTCTGGGTGGGGATGCGGATGCGCCTCGTCCTGCGCCCGAAGGAGCAGCGGACCGGCGACCTGAGCGACATCCTCTATTATGAGCCGCTGCCCGGCCAGGTCCGCCCGAAGTGAGGCCGGCGAGCAATTTCATCTCAAAAAGCTAAGGAGCGAATCCGATGGAAGAGATCAAACACTACGAACCCTTCGAGGTCGATCAGCACCTGACGGCCAACAGCCGCTACTATGCCGGCCGGATGGGCAGCCGCTTTTATGTCGCGCTCAGGGACCAGCAGAAAATTCTGGGGGCGAAATGCCCTAAATGCAACAAGGTCCTCTGGCCGCCCCGCTCGACCTGTCAAGTCTGTTTTTCGGAATTGACGGAGACCGTCGAAATCGGTCCACTGGGAACGGTGGAGACCTTTACGGTCGTGACCTACAACGAGCCCGTCCAGCCCCGGAAGGCCCCCTTCGTCTATGCCGTGATCAAGCTCGACGGCGCCGATACGGGCATGGCCCACTTCCTCGACGAGGTCGATCTCGACGAGGTCCATATCGGCATGCGGGTGAGGCCGGTTTTCGCCCGGGACCGCAAGGCGAACATCCTGGACATCCAGTATTTCAAACCTCTCTGAGGGATGGACATGAACGAGATGGAGAAGAAGAATTATCTGTCCATGTGGAACGGTCGGCGGGGCGCCGAGCGAAATCCGTCGAATTACCAGCGGCGTGACGACGGCAACCACATCTACAAGAGCACGGATTACTACGAGTGGTGGTATGTCGATGCCTCGTTCGACAACGGCTACCATCTCGTCGTAACCTTCCATTACATGAACGCCTTCCTAAGGCCGATCGTTCCGTCCATCCAGCTCATGGTGTACAAGCCGGACGGCACGCAGACGGCCCGCTACGACCTGTGTGACGAGAAAGACATCTACGCCTGCCCGGACTACTGCGATGTCCGGATGGGGGAGGCGTGGCTCAAGGACGCCGGGGCCACCTATGAGATGTACATCAAGATCAAGGGCGTCGGCGCCCGCCTTTCGCTGAAGCCCGTCGTCCCCGGCTGGAAGCCCGGCACGGGGCTCCTTTATCACGACGAAGCGCAGGGGGCGATCGGCGGCTGGGTCGTCGCCGTTCCCTATGCGGAGGTCACGGGCGAGCTTTATCTCAAGGAGGAGACGATCCCCGTCCGGGGCGCCTGCTATCATGACCACAACTGGGGCAACAAGGCCCAGTTCGATATCTTCGCGGGCTGGTACTGGGGGCGCATCCACAACGACAAATACATCATCGACTACGGGTGGGTCATCCCGCGCGCCCAGGAGGCACCGGTGGTTTCGCCGCTTCTGATTGCGCGCCCCGGAGAGATCGTCCTGTCCACGGACTGGATGGAGACAAAACTGGAGGAGATGGTCCGCGACGAGAAGACCGGCCGGGACTACGCCAGGAAGCTCGTCATCACGACGGACACCGAAGGGGTCAAAATGACGCTCACCCTCGACACGACGCGGATGATCGAAACCATGCAGCTGCCCAAGATTGCGGATTGGAACCAGTACTACTACCGCTTCCTGGCGAACTACACGATGGACGTGGAGGTCGACGGCCGGCGCGACGTCGTTTCCGGTCAGATGCTTCATGAACTGATGTATCTATAGAGCGTGATGCTCAAAATACACTCAAAGAAAGGGTTGGACATGAAGGAAAAACAGTATGACGCGATTGTTGTGGGCGCCGGAGTCGGAGGCCTGACGGTTGGAACCCTGATGGCGAAGGAAGGCCTGAGGGTCCTGATCCTGGAGCAGTGCGATCGTCCCGGCGGACGCGCCCTGTCCATCAAGGGCAAGGAGATCTGCGACAACGGGTTCGACTGGTACAAGAAGGTGCTGGCCGCCCAGTATTCCTACCTGGCCTCCTCACAGCCCGACATTGAGACGATCATCAAGAACCGGATGCTGGACGGCTACACCCTGGATATCGGCTATCATGCCCTGAGCGCAAACGGGGCCGGCTATATGCTCGACTTCGAGGACCAGATCGGCGGTTTGCCGGAGATCAAGAAGCACGGCGGCATGTGGGGAAATTATTACAAAGGCAAGCTTTATCACGACGTGGCCGGCTCGAAGATCGACCCCGAACTCAAGCGCATCGCCAAGGAGAACAAGATCCCGTTTTTCTCCTTCTATGCGGATGCCCACATGATGACGGACGAGCAGCTCGACGCGCTCGAAAAGGTTTCCTTCAAACAGTGGGCGGACGAAAAGGGGATCAGCAAGAGCGACGTGATTTTCAACCACCTCCACTCGGTGGCGACCCTCTTTTCGACCATCAACAGTCCGGAGGACATCTCCATCGGCGAGATCTTCCGGTACTTCAAGACCGCCTTCGGTCCCAAACTCATGCGCGGCGTGCTGGGCTACGTCGGCGGATTCGTCGAAAACGGCGTCATGGAATGGTCCAAGGCGGTCGTCGAGAAATATCGGGGCCTGGGCGGGGACATCCTCTACAATGCGAAGGTGAAGAAGGTCCTCATCGAGAACGGCGCCGTCAAGGGTGTGCTGGTTGACACCGCGGAAGGAGAGCAGACCTTCACGACCGGCAAGGTCGTCAGCAACATCCCGGCGCAGCAGACCTTCAAGGTCATCGACAAGGCCCACTTCCCGGCCGATTATCCGGAAAAGATCGAGCGCATGTACGGCTACGGGAGCTACTGCCCGTACATCGGCCTGAACAAGCTCGTGATGCCGGAAGACGAGGCGAAGATGGGCCTCAAGAACACCTGCGTCCTGCCCAAATCCGAAGGATTCGACTTCGACGTCTACATCTGCTGGAACATCCAGTCCGCCCTGGATCCGACCTCGGCGCCGACGGGCAAGTACCTCTACACCGGTTATCTGCCGTTGACGGAGAAAGAGGCCACGACGCCGGAACTGGTCAAGAAGATCGTCAACCGGCTGCCCGAATTCATGGAGGAGGTCTATCCCGGATTCAAGGCGAGCATGGACTGGAAGCTCGATGTCGTTTGCTGGAAGCTCGAAGGCGTGGCGAAGAGCATCTCCCAGGCCGGAACGCAGAAAGTGCCGGTCAAGTCGGAGCATGTCCGGGGGCTCTATTTTGCGGGCGATACGGCCCGGGGGTACGGTGTCGCCATGGATTGCGCCATCGTGTCCGGCATGATCTGCGCGGGCGAGATCCTGGGGAAGGATTTCGGATTCCATTAAACGAGGTAAAACAGCCGGACGCTGTCCGCGGGGGGGCCGTGGGAGATCGGGACGGAACCCGGACGGCGGTGGTTTTCACGAAAAGAACGGGTATCGGAAGATCCCGGGAAAAGGGACCAGAGGTCATGAAAATGAATGCAAATGATGTGGTGGTGGTCAGCGCCGTCCGGACGCCCTTCGGGCGTTTCGACGGGGTCTTGAAAACGGTTTTGAGCATGGACCTGGGGGTGCTTGCCCTGAAGGAGGTTGTCCGCCGGATCGATCTCGATCCCAAGCAGGTCGACGAGGTCTATTACGGCACCTGCATCCCGGCGGAATACGCCATCTACACGAACGTCCCTGCCCGGCAGATCACGCTGTTGGCAGGGTTTCCCGACGAGAGCATCTCGCTCACGATCGACCGGGCCTGCTGTTCGTCCATGACGGCGCTGCGGCTGGGCTGCCGGGCCATCAAGTCCGGGGATGCGGAGATCGTCGTCGCCTGCGGGGCGGAGAACATGGGGAACGTGCCGCTGATCGCCTCCGCGGAGAAGACGCGCTGGGGCAGCCGTTTGGGGCACGTCGCGCTGGAGGATGTGCTTTTTGAGCTGGGCTACAGCCGTAAGGGGTTCGCCCCGGTGGCGACGGACGCCGGTCATGTGGCGCTGGAGTACGGGGTCACCCGCGAGAAGCAGGACGAGTGGGCGCTGGCCAGTCACACGAAGTATTTTGCGGCGGCGAAAGCCGGCAAATATGAGGTGGGCGGGGAACTGATGCGCATCGAGATCCCTCAGAAGAAGGCGCCGATCGTCCTGGAGAAGGACGAGGCGCCCCGGGAGAACCTGAGCCTGGAGAAGATGGCGGCCCTGAAGACCGTCTACGGCAGCCCGACGGTGACCGCGGGGAACGCCCCGGGCATGAATTCGGGCGCGTCGGCGATGGTGATCATGTCGCGGAAAAAGGCCGATGCCCTGGGCCTCAAGCCGCTCGCGACGATCGAGGCCTGCGCGTGCGCGGCGGGTTCCCCGAAATACATGGCCTGCGTGCCGGCCCAGGCGATCGAGAAGATGTTCGCCAAGACCGGACACACCATCGACGATGTGGACGTGATCGAGATCAACGAGGCCTTCGCCGCGGTGACGCTGGTGTCGCTCAAGATGCTGGCAAAGGACGACCCGGCGAAGTGGCAGGCCCTGCAGGACAAGACGAACGTCAACGGTGGGGCAGTCGCCATCGGACATCCCGTGGGGGCGAGCGGCGCGCGGGTCACCATGACGATGATGTACGAACTGATGCGCCGGGG
>JALNWL010000145.1 GCA_023230905.1 Syntrophales bacterium | reverse complement strand
TCCCGCACGTGCCCCACCGACTGGGTTGCCCGGACGCCCAAGACCTCGTCCAGGCACATGTTGGGGTCGGCATCGACGGCGAGCACCGGGGTCGCCCCGGCGCGGATCAGACCCCCGACGATCAGGCCGGCCAGGGTGGTCTTGCCCGTGCCGCCCTTGCCGGTGATGGCGATGGTCCGGCTCATGCGCGCTCCTGAATGCGGATATCGCCCGCGCCGTAGCGGTTCGTCAGAACGGCCGGGAGTTCCGCCAGCAGGGCGAAGACCCGTCCGGCGTCGTCGACCGACAGCGACCCCGTGCCGCAGGAGGGGGTCAGCAGGGCGGTTTCGACCAGGCGCGCCCGGTCCAGTCCGGCGAGCCCGGCGATCGTGCGGACCAGCTTGTCGAACCGGTCCGCCAGGGACGCCGCCGTCTGCTCCCGGACCCGCTCCGACGTCGGCACGATCCCCCAGGCGAGCAGGCCGCCGCGGTCGAGGAAGGTCCGCAGGGCCTCCGGGTACAGGGCGACGCTCTCGCCGTAGCCGAAGGCGTCGAAATTGATGACGTCCACCCCGGCCTTCACCAGGTGGCTCCAGTCCGTGTTTCCGCAGCAGTGGACGCCTGCGAGCCCCCCCTCCGCGTGAATGGCGTCGACCACCTCCCCGATGAGCGATGTCACGTCGCCGCGGGTGACGGAGATGTACGTCGACGACCCGAAGGCGGCGAGCATGGGCTCGTCGATGAAGCACAGGACGCGCTCCGCCCAGGGGGCGAAGGTCCGGATCTGCCACCGGCATTTCAGGGCCAGGGCCTTGACGATCACGTCCCGGAAGGTCTCGTCGTAGTAAATGGCCCGCTTGTCCTGGTCCACGACCGTGAGGGCGAAGGACAGCGGTCCCGTCGTCTGGACCTTCACGAGCGAACGGCGGATGCCCTCCGCCGTCAGGCGTTCGGCGAAGCGGTGGAGCCCCCGGGCGAAAGACGGCCCGATGGCGAGGGGCGCGAGGTCGGCCTCTCCCGGTCCGGCCTCGACGGCGGCGAGATAGACCTCGTAGAATGCGGCCAGGGCCTCGGAGGGATCGCCCGCGGTATCGAAGGTCAGGCGCTGCCTTGCTTCGTCCAAGACGGTGCCGGGGATGCCCTCGGCGTACTGGATCTCCATCTGCTCCGTGAGGGCCGCCCGGGGCAACTGTGGCCACAGCGGGGCCGTTGGCAGGGCGCGGAAGATGATGTCCAGGGCGTCGTCGGGATCGGTATGGGGAAAAGAGCCGACGGCCGTGGCCGTGAAGCGCGGCAGGTTCATGTGGACGCCTCCTGGGAAAAAAGATGATCGCGCAGGGCCGTCAGGGCGACGCGGGTGGCCGCGTCCAGGCCCTCCAGGACGGACATCCCGTCACGATCGGCCGCGCGCAGGCCCGCCGCTTCCGGGATCACCCCCGCGATGTCGATGCCGGGGAGCGCCTGCCGGAGGAAGGCCTCCTCCTCCGCGGTGCGGACGCCGTTCAGGACGGCGCGAATCCGCGAGAGGCCGATGTCCGCGGCCAGGCGGCGGATCCGGTGAAACGCCTCGACCGCCCGCTGTCCGGGCGCGAGGACGACCAGCAGTCCGTCCACCCCCCGCACCGTGGCGCGTCCCAGATGTTCGATGCCCGCCTCCATATCCAGCAGCAGGGTTTCCTCCCGGTTCAGGACGAGGTCCTGCACGAGGGCGCGCAGCAGCGTGTTCTCCGGGCAGGCGCAGCCCGTCCCGCCCCTCCGGACGGCCCCGAGCACAAGCAGCCGGACCCCCCGGTGCGCATGGGCGAACCGTTCCGCCAAGTCGTCGACCGTCGGGTTCAGCTTGAACATCCCGCCATAGTCCTTGAGCTTGACGCCGGTGCGCTCCTCGATCAGGGTCTTCTGGTCGGCGATGGTCAGGATGGCGGTCTGCTCGGCCAGCGGAATGCCCAGGAAGGAGGCCAGGTTCGCGTCGGGGTCGGCGTCCACCGCCAGCACCTTCCGCCCCGTCTCGGCCAGCAGCAGCGCCAGCGCGGCGGTCAGGGTAGACTTGCCGACGCCCCCCTTGCCCGATACGGCCCATTTCATGGATGTTCCACCGTTCTTCCCCCGCGCGTTTTCGGGGGGCACCATAAGATTGACGGCAAAAAAAGTCAACGACTTTTCCCTGCGACGCGGGGAGGCGTTTTGGGAGGGGGAGCGCATTTTTCCGCTTGCCTGTATCAATATATGGGGGTATAAGAAAAACTCAACCCCAATATATTGATACAAGCTCTGCCGCGCACGAGGCGCCGGCCGGGAAAGGGAGGGACCTTTCATGCACGGGAAGATCAGAAAGCGGGACGGGCGGCTCGTCAAGTTTAAAGCAGACAAGATCACGAACGCCATCGCGCGGGCCGGCGCGGCGACGGGTGAGTTCGACGCCCAGACGGCCCAAAAACTCACGATCCGGGTCCTCAACCTGGCGGAGAAGCTCTACGACGGCAACATCATGACCGTGGAGAACGCCCAGGACATCGTCGAGGAGGTGCTCCTCGATTCCCCCTACCGGAAGACCGCCAAGGCCTACATCATCTACCGGGACCAGCACGCCCGCCTGCGCGAAATCACCCAGAAGATGGAGGTGGACCTGGTCGACCAGTACCTGAAGAAGAAGGACTGGAAGATCCACGAAAACAGCAATATGGATTACTCCCTCCAGGGGCTCAACAACTACATCTCCTCGGAGGTCAGCAAGGTCTACTGGCTCAACGAGATCTATTCGCCGGAGATCCGCAAGGCCCACACGGACGGGGATTTCCACATTCACGACCTCTCCCTCCTGTCGGTCTACTGCGTCGGCTGGGACCTCTACGACCTGTTGTTCGAGGGATTCCGCGGCGTGTCCGGGAAGGTGGAGAGCCGTCCGGCGAACCATCTGCGGAGCGCCCTGGGGCAGATCGTCAACTTCTTCTACACCCTGCAGGGCGAGGCGGCGGGGGCCCAGGCCTTTTCGAACTTCGACACCCTGCTCGCCCCCTTCATCCGGTACGACGGCCTGAATTACAGCGAGATCCGGCAGGCCCTCCAGGAGTTCATCTTCAACATCAACGTCCCGACCCGGGTGGGGTTTCAAACGCCGTTCACGAACGTGACCCTCGACGTGACGGTGCCCGTCTACTACGCGGACCAGCCCGTCCTCGTCGGCGGAAAGCTGCAGAAGGAGACCTACGGTGCGTTTCAGGAGGAGATGAACCTCTTCAATCGGGCCTTCGTGGAGGTGATGGCGGAGGGCGACGCGAAGGGACGGGTCTTCACCTTTCCCATCCCGACCTACAACGTCACCCGGGAGTTCGACTGGGAGGACCCCAACCTCGCCGGTCTTTGGGAGATGACGGCCAAGTACGGCGTCCCGTATTTTTCCAACTTCATCAACTCCGACATGAAGCCGGAGGACGCCCGGAGCATGTGCTGCCGGCTCCGCATCGACAACCGGGAGTTGGAGAAGCGGGGCGGCGGGCTGTTCGGCTCGAACCCCCTGACCGGGTCCATCGGCGTCATCACCATGAACATGCCCCGCATCGGTCATCTCTCCCGCTCGGAAGACGAATACCTCCAGCGCCTGGAGCGGCTGATGGGAATTGCCCGGGAGAGCCTGGAGACCAAGCGCAAGGTCCTGGAAGCCTTCACCGACGGGAACCTGTACCCCTACACGAAGTACTACCTCCGGAAGGTCAAGGAGCGGTTCGGCGAGTACTGGAAGAACCATTTTTCCACCATCGGCCTGGTGGGGATGAACGAGGCCTGCCTGAACCTGCTCGGGAAGGATCTCGCCAGCCCCGAGGGCCAGCGGTTCACGAAGCGGGTTCTCGACTTCATGCGGGAACGGCTGGTTCACTTCCAGCGCGAAACGGGCAACAACTACAACCTGGAGTCCACCCCCGCCGAAGGCACCAGCTACCGCCTCGCCCGGATCGACAAGGAAAAGTACCCCGAGATCCTCTGCGCCAACGAATCGCGCCTCCGGGAGGCACAGGCGGAACCCTTCTACACGAACTCGAGCCAGTTGCCCGTGAATTACACCGACGACATCTTCGAGGCCCTGGACCTGCAGGACGAGATCCAGTCGAAGTACACGGGGGGGACCGTTTTCCATACCTTCGCCGGAGAGCGCGTGGACGATCCGGAGGCCGTCAAGGCCCTGGTCCGCAAGGTCTGTACGCGCTACCACCTGCCCTACCTGACCTTTACGCCCACCTTCAGCGTGTGCCCCTCCCACGGGTATCTGAAGGGGGAGCAGGAGGCCTGTCCGGCATGCCGGATGCCGTGCGAGATCTATTCCCGGGTGGTGGGGTACCTGCGGCCGATCCGGCAGTGGAACAAGGGAAAGCAGTCGGAGTTCCAGCTGCGGAGGGAATACCAGTTCTGAGCGGCATATGCCGGAGGCGGTGGCGGCCATGAATATCGGCGGCTTCCAGAAGGTGTCCCTGATCGATTATCCGGGACGGATCAGCGCGGTGATTTTCACCCAGGGCTGCAACTTCCGCTGTCCCTTCTGCCACAACCCGGAGCTCGTCGATTCCGCACGATTCGGTCCGACCCTGAGCGAGGCGGAGATCTTCGCCTTTCTGGAAAAAAGGCGGGGCACGCTGGACGGGGTGTCGATCACGGGTGGCGAGCCGACACTCCAGCCGGACCTCGCGGCGTGCGCCACGCGGCTGAAGGGCATGGGTTTTCTGGTGAAGATCGACACCAACGGCTCCCGCCCGGAGGTATTGCGCGACCTGATCGACCGGCGGTTAATCGATGCCGTCGCCATGGACGTCAAGGGATCCCTGAAGAAATATGACCGACTGACGGGTGTCCGGAACAGCGGCCGGACGGTCGAAGAGAGCATCCGCGTGATCCTTGCGTCGGGCCTGACGCACGAATTCCGCACGACCGTGGTGCCGTCCCTGCTGACGGAACGGGACTTCCTCGAGATTGGGAGACTCGTGGAAGGGGCCGCCTCCTTCGTCGTGCAGACCTACGTGCGGACGAAGCAGCTCGATCCCGCCGTGCCCCCGCCGGGGGCCGAACCGCCGGACCTGAACAAATGCGCGGCGCGGGTGGCGCCGCACGTGAGCCGGGTCCGGATCCGCTGAAATCCGTTCAGATTTACTTCTTCCCCTGCTTTTGGTATCCTGCCATTCGGAGCCCCGTCCGGGGCCGTTTTGCCGTTCCGCGCGGCGCGGAAGACGGGAGCTTTGCGAACAGGGGAGGGGACGGATCATGAGAACATCCACAACGCACAGGCAGAATGCCGACCGGGCGATGGTCAAGGCCGGGCCGGCCAATACCCAGGCCGTCCTGGAGGCGGCTGCGTGGCGGGCTGAAGCCTGCAAGATCCGGAAGATCCTCATCGCCACGTGCAGCGGCCGGACGGCGCTCGCCGCCGTTCAGGCGTTTCCCCCGGAAACCGAGATCATCGCGGTGACCCATGTGACGGGGTTTGCCAAGCCGAACCACCAGGAACTGACGCCGGCCAACCGCCGCCGGCTGGAAGAGAAGGGCGTTGCGATCTTCACCGGCCAGCATGCCTTCGGGGGGGTGGGCCGGGGGATCCGGAACCGGCTCGGTGCCTACCAGGTGGATGAAATCATGGCCTTCACCCTGCGCACGTTCGGCCAGGGGACGAAGGTGGCGGTCGAGATTTCCCTGATGGCGGCGGATGCCGGGCTCGTCCGGACGGACGAGGACGTGATCGCCGTTGGCGGGACGGTGAGCGGCTGCGATACGGCGCTTCTCCTCCAGCCCGCCAACAGTGCCCATGTCCTCGATCTGAAGATCCGGGAGGTGATCGCGAAACCGTCCGTGTTCTAACGTCGCGGGAAGGACCCGGGCAGGCATCGACGCCGGCGGGGGCGGTATCGGTCAGGCGGTTCTGTTCCGGTTCGCGAAGAATCCCACCAGGAATTCCGCATCCACGGGCGACAGATCGAACTGGAAAACCGCCTTTTCGACGAGGGCCGGGAGGGACTGGTTGGGATTGTCTTCTATGGCGGCGGAGATCCAGGTGATAGCCTGTTTCAGGTCTTCGCCTTCGGGTATGAGTGTTGCCATGTCTGCTGTCCTCTTTGTAAAAGCTGCGCGGCGGAGTCGCACGCCGACTCGAAAAGGGTCCGGAGCGCGGCGTCGGCCGCGATGATCACAGGCCTCACGACGGGGCCTCCAACGACTGAACGGCGAAGCATTCGCAGAAGCGGCCCTTCCCCGTGGTGATGCCCCGGTAGCGGTTGAGTCCGGCGGCGGCCTCGTCGTAAGGAATGCCGTCGAGCTGCGATCGGTGCCGTCTCAGCGCCGCCAGCTTCAGGTCCATGAACGCGCTGATGTCCTCGACGCAGGGAACCGCCGTCAGCGGGGTCCACACCTCGTAACACAGAATCGTCCCCACCGCCCAGGGCTCTCCGGGGCTTTCGGAGAACCACGGCCCTCCGGCGCGGCGGCAGGCCTCCACGCATAGCCGGTGCGTGGCGGCGTGGTCGGGGTGTGTCTCCTGTGCGTGGGGGATGTAGAGGATATCGGGC
>JALNWL010000144.1 GCA_023230905.1 Syntrophales bacterium | reverse complement strand
TTCGCTGTAGCCCAGCCAGAACCGCACCTCCCCGGCGGCGATCCGCGGCAGCCATTTCCGCTTCATCTCGTCGCTTCCAACCCCGATGATCGTGTGCCCGCCAATGATTGTCGAAACCTCCCCGGACGGCGCGCGATAATAGGTCAGAACATCGTCCAGGATGGCCTGCTTCATCATGGAGCGCATGCCGCCGTATTCGACCGGCCACCCGATGCTGAGCCACCCCCGCTTACCCATTTTTCTCATGAATTGATCGCAGAACGGCTTGAACTCTGCCTCGAAGTTCGACATGGTCCCGTATCCGGCGGGCCAGTACAGCGCCCGGTCGTCCCAGTCCGCGGGAAGCTCCTCCCGGGCAAAGACCTCCACCTCCCGCCTGAAGCCCAGTTCCTCCTCCGAAAATGCAAAATCCATCTTCCGTCCCCCTTCCCGAATGTCCCGGGTTCCTCTCTACCCGCTCAGGATTTATCCGCCAGCTCCTGCTTCAGGACATGCTTCAGCACCTTGCCGCTGGGATTTCGGGGCAGCGCCGCAATGAAGTGGATCGCCTTCGGACGCTTGAAGCCGGCGAGATGCTCCTTGGCGAAGGCCAGGATCTCCTCATCCGTCGCCTCCATCCCCGGCTTGAGGACGACGGCGGCGTGGATCTTCTCGCCCCACTGGGGATCGGGAAGGCCGAAGACCGCCACCTCGGAGATCTTGGGATGATTGAGCAGGGCGTCCTCCACCTCCTTGGCGAAGACGTTCTCTCCTCCCGTCTTGATCATGTCCTTCAGGCGGTCGACGAAGTACATGAATCCCTCCTCGTCCTCCCGCACGATATCCCCCGTATGAAGCCAGCCGTCGACGAACGTGGCCGCGGTCTCCTCGTCCCGCTTGTAGTACCCCCTGATCACGGGCGGCCCCTTGAGGAGGAGTTCCCCCGCCGTCCCCACCGGTACCCGTTCCCCCCGATGGTCCACGATCCGGTAGTCCATCAGGGGGTTGACCACGCCGATCGCCCCGGATTTCCGGAAGGTGTTTTCGTGCATCAGGAGCACCGCGTTGCCACCGCTGGACTCCGTCAGACCATAGACATAGATGAGTTTCGCCTTCGGCATGTATTTCAGGACGTCCCGCTTGAGATCGTCGGGGAAGGTGGCGGCGGCCGTGGCGAAGAGGCGCACATGGCTGACGTCGCAGGCGATCGCCTCGGGCACGGCCATGATCCAACTGAAGAGGAAAGGGGGGACGACGATGACGACCGAGACCTTCTCCTCGTGGATCGCCTTCATGAACTGCACCGCGTCGAACCGGTGCTGGAGCACCACCGAGGCCCCCGCCGCCAGCATGGGATGGAGACAATTGTTTTGGATGACGTGAAACAGGGGCAGGACCTGAAGCCCGACATCGTCCGGCGTGATGTTCATGGCGCCGATGGAGGTGTGGATCGCCGCGAGGGCGTTCAGGTGCGAGAGCATGCCGAGCTTGGAAACGCCCGTGGTGCCGCCGGTGCAGATGAAGCAGTACACGTCGTCCGGCAGGACCTCCACGTCCGGGGCCGCGTCCCGGCCGGACTGAAGGAACGGCTCATAGGCCATGGCCCAGGGCGGCGTCTCGCCCCCGATCTGGATGTAGGTCGCGACCTTCGGCAGCTCCGCCCGCATCGGCTCCACGACGCCCCGGAAGTCGGGGTGAAAGATCAGGACCCGCGCATCCGACAGATCGACGAGGTGCTGGATGTCCTTGGGAAAGAGCCTCGACATCACGGGGAAATACACGATCCCCGCCTTGGCGCAGGCATAGTTGGTCTCGACGATGGCCGGGACGTTCTCCGTCAGGATGGCCACCTTGTCGCCCTTCGCGAGCCCCAGCCCCATCAGGGCCTGGGAAAGCCGGTTGATGCGGCTGTTGAACTGCCGCCAGGTCCAGCGTTCCCCTTCGAAGATCAGGGCGGTCTTGTCCGGGTACTGAATGGCGTTTCTCGCCGGAATGTTGCCGATGTTCATCGATCCACCTCCTTCATCAGGATGACGTCCTCCCGGCAGGACGCCGCCCGGAGGACACCGATGATTTCCGCCCCGGAAAGGGACGACTTCGGCCGCTCGATGGGGAGAAAAGGTCTCCCGACCCGAATGTCCGTTCCGATTGAGAAACCGGACCGGCGTTACACGAAAATCCTGGTCCGACGAGAGGTCCGCCCCCCCTCAGCGGGGGCGACGGGCGCGCGATCGCAGTTTAGAGCCGAAGCTCCAGGTCCGACAGGGGATAGGTCAGACAGGCATGGATGTAATTGAACCAGCGGTCCGATTCGCGGACCGCCACCCGGTCCGGCACGAAAACCTGGCCGCTCAACAGCTTCATCCGGCAATACCCGCACTCGCCGCTCCGGCACAGCGACGGGACGGCCAGTCCGCTCCTCTCCAAGGCGTTGATCAGGGGCTCTCCTGCCCGGGCGGGGATCGTTCCGTGCCCGGCCACGGACACCTGGAACATCCGATCGGACCGCACCGCCTCCGGCCAGCCGGCTTCCTGGGCGACATTCGCCGGGGGGCCGCTCACCTCGCAATGGATCCGGCGGCGCGGCACCGACAGCCGGGCGAGTTCGGGCAGCACGAACCGGTACATCGCCTCCGGACCGCACACATAGAAGGTCTTGCCTTCCGGCGGCCCCACGAAACGGCGAATGGCCGCCGCCGCGATCAGGCCCCGCGGCCCGCGATAACCGGGCGGGGGTTCGGAGCACACGAACCGGACCCGGACATCGTCATGGGCGCGGGCGATCCCGCTCAGTTCGCGGCGGTAAAGGATGTCCTCCGGTGTGCGGATGCCGTAAAGAAGCCAGATCCGCCGGGGAAGACCGCGCTCGACGCTCTCCCGGATCAGACTGCGGAAGGGGGTGATTCCCGAACCTCCGGCCAGAAAGACCAGTTCGTCCCCGTCCATCAGGGGCTCATGGTAGAAGGTCCCCGCCGGACCGGAAATGCTGAATTCATCGCCCGCCTCGACCTCGTCCAGAAGGAACGGCGAGACAAACCCTCCGGCCTGTCGCTGAACGGTGACCTCATAGAACCCGCGCTCGTGGGGAGGCGACGCAATGGAATAGGCCCTGCCCGTCCGCACCCCGCCGACAATCACGGACCAGTGGATGTACTGCCCCGCCCGGAACGGCGGGAGATACCCGTCGCGGGCCATGAGCCGGAAGGTCTTGGCCGAGCGCGTCTCTTCCCGAACCTCTCCGACGATGACCGGAATCTCGGCGGGGTGAAGCCGCTCCACCACGCGCGCGGCGAAGTCCCGGGGAAGCGACAGATCGCCCCGGGCCTGTTCCAGCACCTGCCGCTCCTGATAGACGTTGATGAAGCCATCGACCTGGCTCAGGTACTCCTGGATATTCATGATCCCCCCCGTTCAAGTTTCTTCAGGGCCATGCGGCCCGCCAAGAAGCCGGACGTCATGCAGGTCTGATACCCCCCGCCGGGCAGCGTCCAGGCCGATGCGAAGTACAGGCCGCCGATGGGCGCGCGGTTCTGAAGCCTCAGGAGGCCCGAGTCCGAAAGGTACTGATCGAATCCGTAGATCGTCCCGCCCGGATTGCCCGTATAGCGCATGTTCGTGAGGGGCGTTGCCACCTCGACCACCTCCAGATGCGCCCGGAGGCCCGGGAAATACCGCTCCGCCCGGTCGAGCATGGACGCCGCGAAGGTGGTCTTCTCCTCGACGTACCGCTCCGGCGGCACGAGATACCAGGGCCGGGCGTAACTGGCCGCCGTCATGACGATGACCGACGTCCCCGGCGGGGAGAACTCGGGATCCGAAGCCGTGTAGCTCGTGAACAGCATCCCCCGGGGAGGGGCAAGGGTGTGGGCCGTCTGCCAGGTCTCTTCGATCCGGCTTCCGAAATCGATGAAGTTTTCATGGACCGTCGCGCCTACCGCCTCGGGCGGGCAGTCGAGGCCGGCGTAGATGTTCACGGTCGAAAAGCCGATCTGGCGGCTGTTCACCTGGCGGCGGTAGGTCTCGGGCACCTGCTCCGTCCCGACCAGATCGCTCAGGGTGGAGGGAATGGAGGCGTTGGAAACGACGACGTTTGTCGCCACCTCCTCGTCCTCGTCGGTGATCACGGCCCGGACCGCCCCGTCCTTCAGGACGATCCGCCGGGCGCCACAACCGAAGCGGACCTCTCCGCCGCATTCGGTCAGGGTTTCGATGAAGGCGTTGGACAGGGCCTGGTTGCGGCCCCGGATATGGACGGGATGCTGCTTGAGCAGGGCGTCCCAGCAGGACGCCATCATGTGGAACGGGATCTTCGACGGGGGCAGACCCAGATACGACCAGAAGGGCGAGACGGCGCTCTTGAGATCCTCATCCCGGAAAAAGCGGTCAAGGATCTCGCCGTAGGTCTTCATCCCGTAGCGGGCAAAGACGGGGAAGCACTCCGGCGTCAGGTCAGACGCCTTGCGTCCGGCCGCGACGAAGACCCCGGACAGGTCCCGGGCGAGCTGCTTCATCAGGGCAAAGAATTCGCGGATCTTCTCCGCCTCAGCGGGAAAGAAGCCGCACAACCGGTCGATGGACCCCTCCCAGTCGGGCGGGAGGGTGATGTCGATCCGGTCGTCCACGACCCGGTAGAGCTCCTTCAGCGGGAGAAACTTCAGTTTGCGGGCCACCCCCAGGAAATCCAGGTACTCGTAGAGCCGCCCTCTTTTTTCCGGAAGCCCGACCCCCGACAGGACGTGCAACGAGATGTCGAACTCGAAGCGTCCCCGCCGGAAGGAACTCGCGTACCCTCCGGGGAGGTGATGGCGCTCCAGGAGCAGAACCTTCTTGCCGCTCCGGGCGAGGAAGGTCGCGGCCGACATCCCCCCCAGACCGGCTCCGATGACCACGGCGTCGCAGCTTTTTCCCACAAAGACCTCCTCGATGACCGCTTCGGTGATGCGCCGATGATCCGCCACCGGAGACGCTTCGTGTGAACGGGTGGTTCTTCCCTGCGGATCCGGCGATTATTTGCCCTTGAAGACGGGCGTCCGCTTCTCCATGAAGGCCATGGCGGCCTCGATCATATCCTCCGAGGGGATGGCCGCGGCGTTTTTCTGGGCGACGTACTCGAGCCCGGGGTAAATGCCCTTGTCCCGGCTGTAGAGGAGGACGTCCTTCGTCCCCTGGACGGCCAGGGGCGAACACGCGGCGATCTCCTCGGCCAGGCTTCTCGCCTCCGCGATCAGGGCCTCCCGGTCCGGGCAGATCCGGGTGATAAACCCGATCTTCAGCGCCTCCTCGGCGCTGAAATCGCGCCCCGTCAGGGCGAGTTCCCGAAACCATCCGTGGCCGATGATGTGCGGCAGCCGCTGCAGCGTGCCGACATCCGCGATGAAGGCCACCTTCACCTCCCGAACGCTGAAGACGGCGTCGGCCGACGCGATGCGAATGTCGCAGGCGGACAGGAGATCCACCCCGCCCCCCAGACAGTGGCTGTGCACCGCGGCGATGACCGGCTTGCGGCATTTCTCGACCCGGCTCATGCCCTCCTGGGCCTTCAGGATCGTCATCCGCATCTTTTCCCGCGTGCCAGCGTCCATCTCGTTGTACATGGACCCCAGCTCGCCCAGGTCCGTCCCGGTGGTAAACGATTTTCCCTCCGCACGGATGACGACGACCCGCACCTCGGGATCCTCGTCAAAGGCGGCAAAATGCTCCCCCAGCCAGTCGTAAAACTTGATCCCCATGGCATTGCGCTTCTCAGGCCGGTTGAGCACCAGCCAGGCGATATGCCCTTCCCGTTCCACCCTGAAAGGATCCTTCATCTCCACCATCACCCACCTCCTGCCCGTTATCGTTGGGATGGCAATCAGGAGACTCACCCCCAACCCAGCAAGAGCTGTGCCGCCCCTTCCGGGACGGTGCCGTCCCGATCCGTCACCTTAATATTGTCTTCTGAAAACGAGTTCTTCCATGCTCATACACTCGGAATGTCCTCCTGCGGGCGAAACGGCCTGACCCAATGGACCTCAAACCTGGATGAGCTTCATCCACGCGTATCGAGCGCCGGAACGCCCCGCGGTCAGTTCATCAAAAATAATCCAACAAGTCCAAGCGGATATTCCATGGTCTAAATCGAACCGGAGTCCGGATCGGATTCACCCGGCGCCAGGGATTTCAGGATCCGGCGCAGCCGCTGGCGCGTGATCCCCAGGATCTCGGCCGTCCGGGTTCGGTTGCCGCCGTGGCGCGCGAGGATGCCTTCCGTATAGAGCTTGATCAATCTATCCAGGGGCATTTCCTCCATCCCCCCCCCTTCGAACAGTTCCGTCTTGTGGGACGGGCCGCCGATCTCGGCCGGGATCTCGCGCCCGGTGATCACGTCATCGTCGCTCAACAACACGATGCGCTCGATGATGTTCTTGAGCTCCCGCACATTGCCCGGCCAGGGGTACCGGAAGAGGACGCCCCGGGCGTCATCGCTCAGACGGCGGACGTTCTTGCTGAGGAGCCGGCTGTACTTCTCCAGGAAGTAGTCGGCCAGAAGCGGGATGTCGTCCTGCCGTTCCCGCAGGGGCGGGATGGGCAGGGAGATCACGTTCAGCCGGTAGTAGAGGT
>JALNWL010000143.1 GCA_023230905.1 Syntrophales bacterium | reverse complement strand
GGAAGGGGGAAGGGCTGGAGCAGATCGCCCGACGTTTTGGCACCGACGTGGACACGCTTTGCCGGCTGAACAACCTTCGGCGGGATCGTCCGCTGTATGTGGACCGGTTGCTGGTCCTGCCCCCGGCCTCCGGTGTTATAAGGGGGGACCGATGAAGCCCGTCCCGTTCATCTTGGTGGTGGCCGTATTCTGGCTGTTCGCTGCGCCGACGGTCGCGCAGATGGAACCCTTCCGGGTCAAGGCGGAGCTGGCGCCGTCAGCCCCCCGTCTCGTTCATCAGGGCAAGATCGTGGGGCGTAAGCTCGTTCAGCCGCCTGCGGATGAAGCCGGGCCGGGCATCGGGACGGGTGTGGAAATGCCGGCGGACGACGGCCCGCTTTTCCGCTTTCGTCTGTCCGATAGCATCAGCGTTTACCTCAGCCAGTACGAGGGCCTAACAACGGGGCGCAACCTCACCCAGCCGTTCGGGGAAACGAACACCATGAGTGTTTGGAAGATTCTACCGAGCCTCTGGCAGCAGGGGGCGACACGCGATACCCTTTCCACGGCGGCCGGCATGTTCGAGCCGGAAATCGGGCTGGGGATCGCGTTTTGAAAAAGAGCGACGCGCGGGGAATCGGTTCAATCCCGAATTGGCCCCGCCGGACCGGGCGCTTCCGGTCGCGACGAGAAAGGATCATGCAATGGATGTGTGCAAGGGACTCCACGCCTTCATCTGGCAGGACTACCGGGAAAATAACTGCAACACCTTCCTGATCGACGGGGAGAAAAAGATCCTGATCGATCCCGGACACCGCCACCTCTTCCAGCACGTGGAGCGGAACCTGGCCTCGCTGAAGCTGACACCGGCGGATATCGATGTGGTGATCGTGACGCACGGGCATCCGGATCATCTTGAGGCCGCGGAACTCTTCTCCAAGCCGACCCTGGTGACGATGAACGAGGCGGAATACCGTCTGGTCAAATCGTGGTCCGGATCGTATTTCGAGGGTCCCGATCCGGATTTTTTTTTGCAGGAAGGCGATCTGAGGATCGGCGCCGAGGATTTCGAGATCATCCATACGCCGGGACATTCGCCGGGGTCGATCTGTCTTTACTGGCCCGCCAGGAAGGCGCTGTTCGCCGGTGACGTCGTTTTTCGGGAAGGAATCGGACGTACCGATCTGCCCGGCGGGAACGGCAGCCAACTCAAGGCGAGCATCAAGAAGATCGCCGTGCTGGAGGTCGAGTACCTTCTGACCGGGCATGGGGACATCGTGGTCGGGCGCGAGGCGGTTCGCGAGAACTTCCGCGCGATCGAGGCGTACTGGTTCCAGTACCTATAGCCTGGCGGACAGGGCCTCCCGTTTCTTCAGAAAGGCCGCTTCGAGCTTGGCCAGGGCGTCCGGCCGGGCGGGATCGAGCGATGGGTTCGGAACCACGGCCCCGCCGGTGATGCCGTAATCCGCCAGGGCCGCGCGGGCGGCATCCCGCCCCTGCCGATCCAGGCGCTTCCGCTTGTTCCGGAAGGAGCGGACCAGGTCCTTCAGGGGTGACGCCGGGACGTCGAGCAGCCGTTCAATCAGGGCGAGCGTTTCCATGTTTTCGCCGTCCAGTGAGATACGCTCGATCAGTGCCGCCCGCATGAGGTTCCGTACCTCAGGGGATTTTCCGGACGCCTCGGCATACAGGGATTCCAGCGTCTCCGGAGAAAGGAGGCCGTCAGCGAACTTCTGCAGCCAGCCCCGCACGGTCCCGGACGTTTCCCTGAGCCGGATTTCCGCCTTTTCCTCCGGGGAAAGTTGCATGTGTTTCGTTCGTTCCATGATCAGATCCAGGGTGCTCTTGATTTCTGCCATCGGATTCTCCCATAGGCGTGATGCCGATCTATACCGTATTTGAACGGGATGATCAACTGCCGGAAGCTTTGAAAAGGAGGTTGAAGATGAGAACTGCCTGGAGACTCGCGGTGCTGTTCGGGCTCGGCATCCTCGCCCTGCCGTTTCATCCCGGCGTCGCGACCGCCGAGGTGACGACCCTGAAATTGGCGCATGTCGTTTCCGTCGACGGCGCCTATCATCTGGGCGCCCAGGAGTTCGGCCGTCTGGTTGCGCTCAAGACCCAGGGGCAGATCCTTATCGACATTTATCCGAGCGGCCGGAAGGGGGATGGGGAGCGGGAGATCCTGTCTGCGATGCAGAAGGGTAAAATCGACCTCGTTGTGATTTCCACCGGTCCGGTCGGCGCCATCGTTCCGAGGATGCGGGTCTGCGACCTCCCCTATCTTTTTCGCAATACCGCTCACGCCGACCGCGTTCTGGACGGCCGCATCGGGGCCATGCTGATGGAAGACCTGAGAGGGGCGGGCATTCGCGGCATCGCCTTCTGGGAGAACGGCTTCCGTCATCTGACCAACAGCCGGCGGGCCGTCGTCACACCGGAAGATGTGCGGGGACTGACCATTCGGACGATGGAAAACGAAATCCATCAGGCGTTCTGGCGCCAGCTGGGGGCGAAGGCGGTTCCCATGCCCTGGGGGAAGGTCTATCGTGCCTTGAAAAACAAAACGGTGGACGGACAGGAAAATCCCATCGCGATCGTCCGCACCGAGAAGATCTACAAGGTCAACCGTTATCTGACGCTGACCCGCCATGCCTATTCCCCGGCCCTATTGATAATGGATGCAAAAAAATTCGACGGCCTGGGTGCCGAGCAGCAGCGGGCGATCCTCGAAGCGGGACGCGAAGCGGCCTGGTGGGAGCGACGTTTCGTCCGGGAAAAGGAGGCAGCCATGCTGGGAGAGCTCGAAGCCGCCGGGATGGTTCTCGTCACGCCGGATCGCCTGCCGTTCAAACAGGCCGCGGAGTCCGTTTACAAAACCTGCGAGGACGTTGCCGTAAGCGACCTCGTCCGCCGGATACGGCGCGTGAAGTGAGCGACAGGAGGATATGATGGGGGATCTGGCGCGGCTTTTATCGCCGGAGGTGATTGCCGTGATCGGGGCCAGCGAGCGTGAGGGAACCCTGGGACGGAGAATCCTGGAGAATCTTCTCGGGGCGACTGGCAGAAGGATCTATCCGGTGAATCCGGGAAAGGAACGCACCCTTGGGCGTGATTGCTGCCCGACCGTGAGAGACATTCCCGAGCCGGTCGACATGGCCGTGATTGCCACACCCGCCCCTCTGGTTCCGGCCATCGTGAAGGAGTGCGGCCAGGCCGGCGTGCAGGGGCTCGTCATCATTTCCGCGGGATTCCGGGAATCCGGACCGGATGGGGAGCGACGGGAAGACGAAATCCGGGCCCTGCAACGCCGCTTCGGGATGCGGATCATCGGTCCTAACTGCCTGGGGGTGATCCGGCCGGGCATTGAGCTCAACGCCAGCTTCCTGAAGGATACGCCACCGCCGGGAAAACTGGCCTTTCTTGCGCACGCCCACGGATTCGGCCGCTCCCTTCTGGACTGGGCCTTGAGCGCCCATGTCGGTTTCAGCACGGTGGTATCGTTGGGATCCGCCATCGACGTGGATCTCGGGGACTTGATCGATTATCTCGGCAACGATGCCCAGACTCGCAGCATTATCCTCTACCTGGAGGACCAGCTCGGACAACCTCGGAAACTGGTCAGCGCGATTCGCGGCTTCGCCCGGACCAAGCCGATCATCATTCTCAAACCGCCGCTTTTGGAAATTGGTGCGGAAAACGGACGCTCCCACACGGCGATCCTCGCCGATCCGGACCGCGTCTGCGATGCGGTGATCCGCCGGACCGGTGCGGTGCGGGTGAAGGAAGCGCAGGATCTGTTCAACGCCGCCGCCGTTCTCTGTTCGGCCTACCAACCGAAGGGACCACGTCTGGCTATCATGGGCAACGCGAGGGGCGTCGGCCTCATGGCGGCCAATCGCCTCCTCCGTTCCGGCGGACAGCTGGCATTGCTCGCACCGGAGACGCAGCGGGGATTGGCGGGGGTTCTCCCCGCTCACGTTTCGCGGGACAATCCCTTGCCTCTGCAGCGCAATGCCGATGTCGGTCGGTATGAACAGGCCCTGTCCCTGTTGCAGGCCGATCCGCAGGTGGACGGCGTCCTTGTGATCTATACGCCCCAGGAGGCCGCGCGGGACGAAGAACTGGCCGAGGTGCTTGTGCCGTTGGCGCAGTCGGTTCGCAAACCCGTGATCACGACCTGGCTGGGCGGCCAGGGGGTCCGGCTGGGGCGAGACCGGATGGGGAAGGCCGGCGTTCCCGCCTATGAAACGGCGGAAGAGGCCGTCCGGACCTATCTGTACATGTACGAATATGAACGCAACCTCGAACTACTTCATGAAACGCCGTCGGAGCTGTCCATCGACGATGCGCCACCGAAGCATCACCTGAAAACCCTGATCCGGAACGTCCGCCGGAAAGGCGTCTCCGTTCTGACGGAAGACGACGCCATGAAGTTCATTCGGAACTACGGCATCCCCCTGGTGGACACGCAGCTTGTGGCCTCCCCCGAGGAGGCGGTGGAGATCGCCCGTCGCGTGGGTTATCCGGTTGTGCTCAAGATCGTTTCGCCCGACGTCATCTACCGTCAGGATGTCGGGGGCGTCGTCACCGGCGTCGATTCGGACGAGAAGCTGCGGAAAGAGTACGGTAAGCTCCTGCAGCGTTTCCGGGCGCGGGCGCCTCACGCGGAAATCAGGGGCATCGCCGTTCAGAAGATGGTGGAACTGATCGACTACGAAATCATCTTAGGGGCGAGACGGGACCCGACTTTCGGCGCGATCATTCTGTTCGGCATGGGGGGAGTGGGCGTCGAGATCTTCCGCGACTTTTCGCTCGGCTTGCCCCCTTTGAATCAGAGCCTCGCCCGCAGGTTGATGGAAGACACCAACGTTTACCGGATGCTTCAGGGGTACCGGGGGAAGACGCCCGCCGATTTGCGTCAGATCGAAGGTCTCATCGTCAGCTTTTCGAATCTCGTCGTTGATTTTCCGGAGATCGGCGAGATCGACATCAATCCCGTCGCCGTCAGTGACGGGATTGCACGGGTCTTGGATGCGAGGATCATTCTGACAGACGAGCCTCTCCCGGACGCGGGCGCGCCCTATCCCCATCTGGTGATCACGCCCTATCCCACACGCTACGTCGCGAACTGGTCCCTCTCCGACCGAACCCCGATCGTTCTGAGGCCCATCCGTCCCGAAGACGAACCCCTAGAGCAGGATATGTTTCAGACGCTCTCGGAAGAGTCGCTGCGCGGACGGTTTTACCAGACCATCCGGACCATCAGCCATGACCTGCACGTCAAGTTTTGCAATATCGATTATGAACGGGAGATGTCGATCGTGGCCGAACTTCGCGAGGGGGAAAGACGGCGCCTGATCGGAATCGGCAGCCTGATCTCCGAGACCGTCGCCGCTCGCGGGGAGTTTGCGATCCTCGTTCACGACGACTTCCAGGGTAAGGGTCTGGCCTACAAGCTCCTCGATACACTTGTCGGCATCGCCGTCGAGAAGGGGCTTAAGGAGTTCTACGGAATCATCGAGCGCCGGAACCGAAAGATGGTCAGCCTGTGCCGCAAGATGGGCATGGTCGAAGAACCTTTGCCAGACGGTCTCATCAGGGTGCGGCTTGTCCTGTGATGTTTACTGCGGCGGGGGCGCCTCGGTCTGGGCGGGGGCGGAATCCTCCCAGAAGCTCCGCCAAAGGGGAGTGGCCGATCCCCGGATCGAGAACAGGCGCCGCAGGGTCATTTCCCGGTCCAGTATCATCCCGACGGTATCGTAACGCCAGAGCCGACCGTAGGTGTTCACGTTGATGTTGGTTCCGGTCACGTCGCTCATGGGGATGCCCAGGGTGATCTGGCCGCCGCGGTAGAATTTCTTTTCGTAGATCAGGAGCGTTTCGCCGCCGAGGTCCTCGACGACGAGGGGTGCCCCGCATTGCGCAAGAATCTCCGCGAGGGTCGTCCTCCCCTCCGTGAGACCGGCGGCCGCCGACGGGACATCCGGACCGATCGTGACCTTTTCCACCCGGAAGGACAGGCAGCCGGTCACGATGACGAGCGAAGACAGCAGCCAGGCGAGGCCTTTAAAACGGGAGGCCATAAGCCGCATCTCCGGACCGCAGGGCACTGCCGCAGTGGGTCACGACGTTCTGCGGATTGAGGAAAAAGACCACCTGATCGTACTGGGTGTCATAGTTGACGAGCGTGACGAAGACGAGCCAGAGGCCCGTCCCCTTGCTCAGACTGCGGGAGTAGACATAGGCGTTCCCGCCCGTCAATTTGACGACCTGTGTGGGGGGGCCGAAGAGGCGGGTGACATCATCGGCGGTGGATTTCCCCGGGACAATCTGTGTCAGCGCGGCGGGATCGTACGGGTGAAAGTTCTTGTCGCGTCCGAAAACGGCGCATCCGGCCAGGACCAGGCAGAGGACTCCCAACCCCAGCATCCCGACCGCATTCCGCCATCGACCTGAATCTTGCATATTTTCCATCACCGGCCTCCTTCATCATCGGCTTGAACGGTTTTTTTCCTTCAGAACGATCCAGTTGTTCTCGTAATCTACGGCCAGTTCGAACTCACCGAGAAAATTCATCCCCAGAAGGCCGTCGAACGGCCCCCGGAAACCGTTGTCGCCGGACATGACGACG
>JALNWL010000142.1 GCA_023230905.1 Syntrophales bacterium | reverse complement strand
TGTCAGCTGACGAGGTTTTTCACCATTTCGACGACGGGGTTGGTGAAGAGGGCCATCAGGACGGTGTAGAGGGCGAATGCGCCGACCGCCTCGTTGAGGTACATTTTTTCGTATTTGTGTTTGAGGGAGACAATGACGAGCCCACCGACGATCAGGCACCCGAGTTGGAAGTAGGGGAAGCCGTTGCCGCCCGCCACCGCGAATTCCGCGAAGCTGAAGGTTGCCGTCAGGAGCACCACCGCCGCTGCCACCATCATCGTTCCGAGTGTCTTTTTCATGATCCGTACCCTCCTTTCGGGTTTTTTGTTGGTTTGTCTTACGATGATGCGGGAAGCATGCCAGGGGCGGGGCGCGGGCGGGTGTTTATTATGAATACATGCAATCCCGGACAGTTACGGATTTTCCGAGTGGCTCGGATCTATGGCGGGCGGGAGGGCGAGTGGCCGGATTTTGAATGAGTCGATCAAACGGCTTGAACGGAACGATCATTGGCGGCCGGATATTGGCCTTCCGTCCACGCGGGGCGCAGCGCTTTTCTGATAAGAAAACTCAAAAAACAAGGGGGTGTTTTGGAAAAGATCCCGAGGGCAATCCATGACGAGAACATGCACAAGAACCGGGTCTTCCTGTTCAAAGGCAAGCCGGTCAAGGATCTCCGAACCGCATTAACCAGGGCGTGTAGGGATGCCGGAATTCCCTACGGGCGAGGCGTGAAGAACGGGTTTGTCTTCCATGATACCCGACACTGCTTCAACACGAACATGCGGAAGTCGGGCGTACCTGAATCGGTCATTATGAAAATTACCGGTCACTCCACGCGGGAGATGTTCTTGTGGTATGACACGGTTGATGCCTCAGATACGAAGAAGGCTGTTGACCAAATGGAAGGGTTCCTGAAAAGTGTTGACCAAAACGTTGACCAAGCCCCCCCAAATCGACAGGGGGTTAACCGATGACCTGGCCAACCCCCTGTTTTTCTTATGGTGCCGAAGCCGGGACTTGAACCCGGACGGGCGTAGCCCACTACCCCCTCAAGATAGCGTGTCTACCAGATTCCACCACTTCGGCGGTCCGTTCTGACCGGTTCGAGAACCGGTTGATGGAAAGAGCGCTCACCCCCGGAAATGCGGATCATCCCCTACCACTTTGCCGTCCGGTTTGTCAATGCAAAACGGGTCCGGCGGCCCATGGCGCCGGTTCTTCTATTTGGCGGCGGGAGTCGGCGCCGGTGTGCCGGCCGGGGCGCCCGGGGCCTGGGGAACGGCGGGTGACGGCGGCAGCGGCGCTGCCGGAATCTGACGTTCGGCGG
The DNA here is from genome assembly GCA_023230905.1 of Syntrophales bacterium. GTDB lineage: Bacteria > Desulfobacterota > Syntrophia > Syntrophales > UBA2251 > UBA2251. The sequence goes on along the minus strand of JALNWL010000142.1, from coordinate 5,374 downwards.
CCGGCCGCTTGACGGCGTCCATCATGGAGGTCTTGCCGGTTCGGCCGACCATGTAGGACAGGGAGAGTGAGGTCAGCATGAAGATGACGGCAACGACCGTGGTCATCTTACCCAGAAAGGTGCCGGGCCCGCTGCTGCCGAATACGGTGTTGCTCGATCCCCCGAACGCCGCGCCCATGTTCGCGCCCTTGCCCGCCTGGAGGAGCACCACCAGGATCATGACAATGGCGACGATAACGTGTAGAATCGTGATCAGTACTTGCAAGGGTTTCGTCTCTCTTTCATCAAAATGAACGCGCCCTCGGGCACGTCCGATGGCCCCGGCCCGCGCGACCCGCCGGCCTTAATCGAACATCACGATCCTGCGGAAGGAATCGCACTCAAGGCTGGCGCCGCCGACCAAGGCGCCGTTCACGTCCCGCTCGGACATGAGGCTCGCGATGTTTCCGGGGTTCACGCTGCCCCCGTACAGGATGCGCGCCGCCGCCGCCGTTGCGGCGTCGAAGCGCTCCGCCAGCCACTGGCGGATGGCGGCATGCATCTCCTGCGCCTGGGCGGGGGAGGCGGTCCGGCCGGTCCCAATGGCCCAGACGGGCTCATACGCGAGCGTGATCCGCTTCATATCATTGGAGGAAAGATTATTCAATCCCTCTTTTAGCTGCCGGGCGACGACGGCCAGGGTCCGGTCGGCCTCGCGCTCCGGGAGGGTTTCGCCGATGCAGAAGATCGGGACGAGGCCGTTCGTCACCGCTTGGGCGAGTTTGTGGTTGATGGAGGCGTCCGTTTCCCCGAAGAGGGCGCGCCGCTCCGAATGGCCGACGATGACGAACCGGCAGCCGGCGTCGACCAGCATGGCGGCCGACACCTCGCCGGTAAAGGCCCCTTGGGCGGCGTCGTGGAGGTTCTGCGCCCCCAGGGCGATGGCGGAGCCCCGCAGTGCCTCGGCGACCGGAACGAGCGCCGGAAAGGGCGGGGCAACGACGACCTCCCGGTCCTGGAGGTCAGGCAGCGCCTCCCGGAGCTGGCCGGCGAAGGCGACGGCCTCCCGGACGGTCTTGTGCATCTTCCAATTGCCCGCGATCAGGGGGCGGATCATGTCATCCTCCGAAGGATCTGGCGGCGATGTGCAGGGCGAGGTCCCGCATGCGGCACGCATAGCCGCTTTCATTGTCGTACCAGGCGAAGACCTTCACGAAGTTTCCGTTGATGACGCCGGTGAGCGGCGCGTCGACGATGGCCGAGTAGGGGCTCGAGGTGAAGTCGATGGAGACGAGCTCCTCTTCGCAGAAGGCCATGATCCCCTTGAGCCGCCCCTCCGCGGCCGCCTTCAGGGCACCGTTGACTTCCGCGATCGTCACGTTCCGGCCCACCTCGACGGCGAGATCGACAAGCGAAACGTTGGGCGTGGGCACCCGCAGGGCCACGCCGCCCAGCTTTCCCTCGAGCTCCGGGATGACCTCCGCCACGGCCGAGGCGGCGCCGGTGGAGGTGGGGACGATGGAGAGGGCCGCTGCCCGTCCCCGCCGGAGATCCTTGTGGGAGCCGTCCAGGAGGCGCTGATCCATGGTGTAGGCATGGACCGTCGTCATCAGTCCCTTGACGATTCCGAACGCGTCGTGGATCACCTTGGCCACGGGGGCCATGCAATTGGTCGTGCACGAGGCGTTGGAGACGATGTCATGCCTCGCCGGGTCGTAGGTCTCTTCGTTAACCCCCATCACGAACGTGGCATCCAGACCCTTGCCCGGGACGGCCAGGAGGACCTTCCTCGCCCCGGCGGCCAGATGCCCGGCCAGTTCGTCGCGCTTGCGGAATTTTCCCGTGCACTCCATGACGATGTCCACCCCCAGGGATTTCCAGGGCAGTTCGTTCAGGGCGCCCGTCTGGGTAGTGATCGGGATCCGTTTGCCGTTGACGGTCAGGGCGTCGGCCTCCGCCTTGACCTCGGCCGCGAACGTGCCGTGCACGGAATCGTATTTCAGCAGATGGGCCAGGTTGGCCGGCTTGGCCCGCGAGTTGATGGCGACGATGTCGATGGCGTCGTTGTCGAGACAGGCCCGGACTAGGTACCGACCGACCCGGCCGAAGCCGTTGATGGCTACGTGAACACTCATGCTTGACCTCCTCCTTGCCGCGTATCGAATCCCGACCTTCCGGGGAAGGCGGGATGTTTTGCATGAAAAACGATGGGAAACCGCCGCTTCATATACCGGTCCGGACGGTTTTCGTCAACCCGGATTTGTCCGGACCCCGCCGGGGAAACCGTCAGCGGCTGCGGGTGACGCCCACGCGGTCGCAAAAGGCGGCGAGGGTGCAGCGACCGCAGAAGGGCGAAACGGGGTGGCAGACGGACTGGCCGAAGGCGACGAGCAGCGTGTTGTAGTCGGTCCAGTATCGCTTGGGCAGCTTGGCCCGCAGGGCGAATTCCGTCTGTTCCGGCGTCTTCGTGACGACATAGCCCAGGCGGTTGGAGATGCGGTGCACGTGCGTATCCACGCACAGCCCCTCCTTGCCGAAGCCCAGGGTGAGCACGAGGTTGGCCGTCTTGCGGCCCACGCCCTTGAGGGAGAGCAGCTCGTCCAGGGTGTCGGGCACCCGGGAATCAAAGCGGTCGATCAGGTCGCGGCAGACCGCCCGGATCGTCCGGGCCTTCGTGCGGTAGAACCCGACGGGAAAGATGAGCCGGGCGATCTCGGCCTCGGTCAGGCGCAGCATGGCCTCGGGCGTGGTGGCCCTGGCCATGAGCCGGGCCGTGGCGCCGGCCGTGACGTCGTCCTTGGTTCTCAGGCTGAGCAGGGTGGAGATAAGGATGGTGAAGGGGCCACGCCGGGCCTCGGCCAGGAAGGTGACGATCGGCGTGGTGACCCGTGCCAGATGATCCTTCAGTCGTGCGACGACCTTGCCGATGTCCCTGTCGTTCATGGGCCGTTTACATCGTCAATCGTAGCCCTCTTCGGTGGCCAGCATGTCCAGGTGCAAGGTGGCGATGTCCTCCACATCGAGGTTCGGCGTCTCCTGGGTCTGGCGGAAATCGACGATCTTGAGGTAGCGCTTGCAAACGTTACAGACATCCACCCGGTAGCGTTCCTCATCCTCGATGGTGAAGTAGGCCAGCGACTGCTGTTCGTCGTTGCCGCAGAAGGGGCATTTGATGCGCCGGAAGGTCCATTCGTAACCGCACTGGCTGCAGAAGAGGCAGCGGCGCCCCTCTTCGTCGCGGATCTGTCCGATCTTGGGCTCCCGGCCGCAGATGGGGCAATAGCCCTCGTCCCAGGCCGACCGGGCGACCTGATCCCCGTACTTCCGGACCACGCGCTCCAGGGCGGGGCGGAGGCTCTCCTCGAGAAACAGTTCGATGATATCGAAGGAATCGTCGTCGTCTCCCTCGGCCTCCGCGGCCGTTTCCTCGACCATCGTTTCGTCGGCCTCGGTGCTGAACGCGTCTAGGATCATCTCCTCGTAATCCAGCGTGCCCTCCCGCACGGCGGCGACGATTTCCGCGGCGTCCTCGGGGGCGCGCTTCTCAGCGATGGCCAGGAGGGCCAGGAAATACCGTTTGGGTTCCGTCAGGTCCGCGTCACCGGAGCCGAGGTCCACCAGGGGAAGTCCCCCCGCCATCTTGGAGGCGATCAGCCGCTCGTCGACGACGAAGACCTCCTTGTCCAGCCGGCGGCGGTATTCTTCCCGCAGGATGAGAATCTCTTCGAGGATGTCGAGCAGCTCCGTGTAATGGGGGCTCGACGCCTTGTATTTTTCGATGGTTTTCAGGGTTTCTTTCAGCTTCTCTACCATGGGGGCTCCTTTTCAAGTCGCCCGCTGTATATATCCTTTCCTGAGGAAGTTCAAGGGATTATTTTCGATCAGCAAACCTTTGACAGGAGGGCCCCGGCTGTGGTTTACTCCCGTCACAACGCCCGTCACAGAGGGTTGTGACGGGAAATTTTCGGGGACGTGTCATGGAACGATTGCTGAGAGTGACGCTTGTCGTCATCGCCCTCCTGATGATGGCACTTCCCGCCGTTGCCGGGGCGGGCGATTCAGCCGCCGCCCCAGGTCACGCCGCCGCCTTGACGTTCTTCTGGATCGCCGTGATTCTGATCGCCGCCAAACTGTCCAGTCTGGTGGAAAAGATCGGTCAGCCGTCCGTTTTGGGCGAGCTGGTGATCGGGGTGCTGATGGGCAATGCGGTCCTGGTGGGCATCCCGTTTTTTGAGCCGCTGAAGCAGGATGCCGTCATCGCCTTCCTGTCGGAACTGGGCGTCGTCATTCTCCTGTTTCAAATCGGGCTGGAATCCAACATCGAAAAAATGAAGGCCGTGGGTCTCAAGGCCTTTGCGGTCGCCGTCGTCGGCGTGGTGGTGCCGTTCGTTTTGGGAACCTACCTGGTGGGTCCGTGGCTGCTGCCCGGTTTGGCCTTCCATGCCTATCTGTTCATCGGGGCCGTTTTGACCGCCACGTCGGTGGGGATCACCGCACGGGTGTTTCAGGACCTCAAAAAGCTGCAGACTCCGGAGGCCCAGATCGTCCTGGGCGCCGCCGTGATCGACGACGTCCTGGGATTGATCATCCTGGCCGTGGTGTCGGCCATCGTGACGGTGGGCAGTGTCAGCATCGGGCTGATCGGCTGGCTGATCGCCAAAGCGATCCTGTTTCTGGTCGGATCGATCCTGGTCGGCCAACTGCTGGCGGCGCAACTGGGCAAATGGCTCGCGAAGGTTCAAACGGGCATGGGAATGAAATTCACCCTGGCCATTTGTTTCTGCCTGGTGCTGGCGTTTCTGGCGCAACAGATCGGCTTGGCCCCGATCGTGGGCGCCTTCGCCGCCGGCCTGGTTCTGGACCCGGTGCATTTCGGATACTTCAAGGATCCCAAGGTCGTAAGCGATGTAAAGGCGGCCATGGAAGGCTGTGCGCCGGACGTCAAACAAAAGGTCGAGAAGGCCATCGAACCCCATGCGTACAGCCATGTGGAGGATTTGATTGAACCGGTGGCGTTCTTGCTGGTCCCCATTTTTTTTGTCATGACGGGAATGAGCGTCAGACTGGAGACGCTGTTCGACGTGCCGATCCTTCTCCTGGCCCTGGGGATTACAGCGGCCGCGTTTCTGGGAAAGATCGTTTCGGGTCTCGTCGCCGGAAACGTGAATAAATCCATCGTCGGGTTCGGCATGATCCCGCGCGGCGAGGTCGGTTTGATTTTTGCCATGATGGGGAAATCCCTGAGGGTGATCTCGGATTCAGTGTTCGCCGCCTTGATCATCATGGTGATTCTGAGCACGCTGATCACCCCGCCGGTCTTGACCTATCTTCTGAAACGGCAGGACCGGAAATCTCGACCCTCGGCTTGAGGGGGGGCGTCCGATCACGGGCGGGG
>JALNWL010000141.1 GCA_023230905.1 Syntrophales bacterium | reverse complement strand
TTTCTCGTCATGAAGCAGCCGCTCAAATGGGACTACCTGTGGGCGGGGCTTTGCCTGGTCGGCGCCGCCTACTTCATGTTCCGCGGCGGTCTTCCCCCCGCCTGATCGCATTCCATTCGCCCTTCGCGCTCTTCGAAGCCAGCCCGGAGCGGCCGTCACGATGGCGGCCATCCGCCCATCCCGACGGTCCCGGACGGAACAGGTCTTCCCCTCCGGAAAATCGCTTGACACGAAACATGAATTCAATTATTGAACCGAATTAGGTTCAGATTGTGAATTGGATAATCCCGTTTTTCGAACCTTTTCGGCTTCATCGATCGCAAACGCTTTTCAGTCCTTGAGCCCCCGGATCCGTGAAACGATCAAGGGGCAATTTTCCTGCATCCGTTTTCCAAAGATTCAACCCATTTCGTCGACCACACGGAGGGCTTATGGAGGTTATCGAGACAAGAATCGATCCCCGCTCGGAGGCGTATCGCCAAAATTACGAAGCGATGGCGGCCCTGGTAACGACGCTGAAGGAGGAACTCCGGATTGCCCGGGAGGACCGCTCGCCACAGGCCCGGAACCGTCTCGCCTCCCAGGGGAAGATGCCCATGCGGGAAAAGCTCGACCTGCTGCTGGACAGAAACACCCCATTTTTGGAGATCGCCCCGCTGGCCGCCCGGGGGCTTTACGACGGCAAGATTCACGGGGCGGGGCTGGTCTCCGGGATCGGCGTCGTCGGCGGGAGGGAAGTCCTGATCACCGGCAACGACGCGATGATCAAGGGGGGCGCCACCTATCCCCTGACGGTGAAGAAAAGTCTCCGCTGCCAGACGATCGCCATGGAAAATCGCCTGCCCGCGATCACCCTCATCGATTCGGCGGGCGGCTACCTGCAGCTGCAGTCCGAGGTTTTTCCGGATCTCGATGACGGCGGACGGCTTTTCTATAACCAGGCGATCATGTCCAAGATGGGGGTTCCCCAGATCACGGCCGTCATGGGGCTCTGCACCGCGGGCGGCGCGTACGTGCCCGCCATGTCCGATGAGACGGTCCACGTCAAGGGCACGGGCGCCATCTTCCTGGGGGGGCCGCCCCTCGTCAAGGCGGCCACGGGCGAGGAGGTGACGGCGGACGAACTGGGGGGCGCGGACCTGCACTGCCGCGAATCCGGCGTCTCCGACTATTATGCGGAGGACGACCGGCACGCCATCGCCATCCTGCGCAACATCGTCGAAACCCTGCCGCGGACGGAAAAGGCCCGCCTGCCGATGCATGAACCGGCGCCGCCGCTGTACGATCCGAAGGAGATCTACGGCATTGTCAGTCGCGAACTGAAGGTGCCCTACGACGTGCGCGAGCTGATCGCGCGGATCGTGGACCGCAGCGAATTCCTGGAGTTCAAGGAGCTGTACGCGCCGACCCTGGTCTGCGGCTGGGCGTACCTCCACGGCTACCCCGTAGGCATCCTGGGCAACAATGGCGTGCTGTTTCCCGACAGCGCCCTGAAGGGGACCCAGTTCATCCAGCTGTGCGACCGACGTCAGATCCCCCTGATCTTCCTCCAAAACATCAACGGATTCATCATCGGCAGCGAGTACGAGCGGCTCGGCATCACGAAAAACGGCCACAAGATGGTCAACGCCGTGGCCACGGCGACCGTGCCCAAGTTCACCGTAATCGTGGGCGCCTCGTTCGGGGCCGGCAATTACGCCATGTGCGGCCGGGCCTATTCCCCGCGCTTTCTGTGGATGTGGCCCAACGCGGAAATCGCCGTGATGGGCGGGGAGCAGGCCGCCGGCGTGCTCGTCACCCTGAGAAACGACCAGCTCGCCAAGGCGGGAAGACCGCCCCTGACGGAGGAAGAGGCGGCGCAGATCCGGGATCCGGTGGTCGCCGCCGCCCGGACGGAGAGCAACGCCTACTACAGCACGGCCCAACTGTGGGACGACGGCATCCTCGATCCGGCCGATACCCGCGATGTGCTGGGGCTCGCGATATCCGCGGCCCTGAACGCCCCGATCCGCGACGATGTCTTCGGATACGGCATTTTCCGCATGTAGGGCGTGACGACGACTCGCAACCGCTGAACGGGAGGGCGCGCATGTTCAAGAAGATCCTGGTGGCGAACCGGGGGGAAATCGCCCGGCGCATCCTGCACACCTGCCGGGAGATGGGGATCGGCACGGTGGCCGTGTATTCCGATGCGGACCGGAAGGCGGTCCATGTCCTGGACGCGGACGAGGCCGTCCATCTCGGGGCGGCCGATCCGTCGGAGAGCTACCTCCACATCGACCGAATCATCGCGGCGGCCAAGGAAACCGGGGCGCAGGCCGTTCATCCGGGGTACGGATTCCTGGCCGAGAACGGGGATTTTGCCGAGCGCTGCGAGCGGGAGGGGCTCGTGTTCATCGGACCTCCGGCGCGCGTGATCCGCGCGCTCGGGGACAAGACCGTCGCACGGGAGACGATGATCCGGAACGGCGTGCCCGTCATCCCCGGCATGAACCGCCCCGAATCCGATCCCGACACCCTGGCGCAGGAGGCGGATCTGCTGGGCTACCCAGTCCTGATCAAGGCGGCCGCGGGCGGGGGGGGCAAGGGCATGCGGATCGTTCAGGCGCGGGATGCGCTTCACGAGGCCTGCGTGTCCGCCGCAAGCGAGGCCTCCGCCGCCTTCGGCAACGGGGCCATCTATCTGGAAAAGTACCTCGCGCGGCCGCGGCACATCGAGTTCCAGATCCTGGCCGACGGCCTGGGAAATATGGTGCATCTCCTGGAGCGGGAGTGCTCCATCCAGCGGCGCCACCAGAAAATCATCGAGGAGACGCCGTCGCCCGCCCTGACGCCGGAGCTGAGGGAGCGGATGGGCCAGGCGGCCGTGGCCGCGGCTAGGGCGTCCGGCTACGTGAATGCGGGGACGGTGGAGTTTCTGCTGGACCCGGACGGCCGCTTCTATTTCCTGGAGGTCAACACCCGCCTCCAGGTCGAGCACCCGATCACGGAGATGGTGACCGGCATCGACGTCGTCCGGCGCCAGATCGAGATCGCCGCCGGCCTCCCCCTGAACCTCACCCAACAGGAGATCCGCGGGCGAGGCCACGCCATCGAGTGCCGCATCTACGCCGAAGACCCGGAGCAGGGATTCTTTCCGTCTCCCGGAACTATCGTGTTTATGCAGGAACCCTCCGGGCCGGGCATTCGGAACGACTGCGGCATCTACGCCGGATTTCAGGTGCCCGTGGAGTACGACCCCATCCTGTCGAAGCTGGTGGCCCACGGCGAAGACCGCGACGCGGCCATCGCGCGCATGCTCCGGGCGCTCGAGCGCTACGTCATCCTGGGGATCCGGACGGCCATCCCCTTCCTCATGGATGTCCTCCGCTCGGACGCCTTCCGCGCCGGCGAGACGTTCACCGATTTCGTCGCCGCCCATTTTTCCGACTGGAAACCCGCCCGGACGGAGACGGACCTGGCGCGCCTCGCCTACATCGCCGACGATCTCGGCGGCCGCAGGGAAACCAAGGCCACGGGGCTGCCGGCGGGGGAACATCCGTCGCCCTGGCAGCGCCTGGGCAACTGGCAGCGGTAGCGGACCGGCGCACCGCAGGACCTTTCACGCAGGAGAACAGGACGCATGCAATACCGATTCAAGACGGACGAAGACGCGGCGGTCTGGACGGTCGATCCGGAAGGGACCGACCGCCTGACCGTGACCACGGGAACGCAAACGCTTCATGTCCGCCATGGCGCCGTCTCCCCCCACCACCTGCACCTGGCGGTGGACGGCCTCGGCGTGAACACCTTTGTCTTGCGGGGGGACGGCGAAAAGACCGTCGTGATCCGCGGCGTTCCGTACCCCGTTCAGGATGCGGATTTCGCCGAACGGAAAACAAAGAAAAAAGCGGATCGGGAGAATCTCCCCCAGGTCATCACGCCGCCGATGCCTTCGGTGGTGGTGCGCATCCCGGTGAGCGAGGGCGACCGGGTGTGCAAAGGACAGGCCGTCATCGTCCTGACGGCCATGAAGATGGAGACCACGCTGACGTCGCCCTTTCCCGGCCGGGTGACGAAGGTCAACGTTGCCGCGGGCGAGAAGGTGATGCCCGGGCGGATTCTCGTGGACATCGAAAAGGAAGCGGAGACCGACGCGCCGGATGAGGGCCGCTAGGCCGCAACCGGCGCGCCCCCCATGATCCCGCAAGGAGGCAACAGGATGGACGAACGGCATTTGCTCTACCGGGTCGAGGACGGCATCGGCACGATCACGATCAATCGCGAGGCGCAGCGCAACGCCATCACACCGGAGGCGATCCGGCTGTTTCACGTGTCCCTGGACGAGGCGGAGCAGGATGAGCGCGTGCGGGTCCTGACGGTCACGGGCGGGGGGGACAAGGCCTTCTGCACGGGAGCGCAGCTCAGCGGCGCCACGACGACGGAAGGCCGGGACCTGTTCGCCGATTACGCCGCCCTGCTCGACAAGCTCGTCCGTTTTCCCAAGCCGACGGTGGCGCGCGTGAAGGGGTTCTGCCTGGCCGGCGGGATGGGTTTCATGCTGGCCTGCGACATCGTCATCGCGAGCGACGACGCCCGGTTCGGCACGCCGGAGGTCAACGTCGGCCTGTGGCCGATGATGATCGGCGCCCTCATTTTTCGCAATGTCCTGCAGAAGAAGGCCATGGAGATGATCCTCCTGGGCGAGCGGATGACGGCCGCCCAGGCCATGGTCATGGGGCTCGTCACGCGGGTCGTGCCCGCGGAGAGGCTGGATGAGGAGGTGGACCGGGTGCTCAAGGCCCTGGCCTCCAAGAGCCCGATCGGGATGCGGATCGGGAAGCAGGCGTTCTGCGGGATGGCGAACCTGCCGCTGCCGGACGCCCTCAACTATCTTTCGGAAAAGCTCAAGGAGGTGGCGGCGACGGAGGATGCCATGGAGGGAATCGTGGCCTTCATGGAGAAGCGGCCGCCCGTTTTCAAAGGCCGATAAAATGATCACGGACAGGGGGGAGAAAGTATGGGCGCAACGGGTCAACGGGGCAGGGACCGCGTCATCATCGCCAATTGCAGCGGGTATTTCGGCGATCGGCTGGCCGCGGCCCGCGAAATGGTGCAGGGCGGTCCCATCGACGTCCTGACGGGGGATTATCTGGCGGAACTCACGATGGCGATTCTGTTCGCCCAGAAGATGAAGAAGCCGGAGACCGGCTATGTGCCGACGTTTCTCAGGCAGATGGAAGAGGTCATGGGCGAATGCCTGGACAAGGGCATCCGGGTGGTTTCCAACGCCGGCGGCCTGAATCCGCGGGGCCTGGCGGCGGAGCTGAAAAAGATCGCCGACGCGCTGGGCCTGCATCCGAAAATCGCCTGCATCGAGGGTGACGACCTCATGGGGCGGCTGGCGGACCTGCAGGCGCAAGGGGAGGCCTTCATCCACTTGGACAAGGGGATCGGCCTGAAGGACGCGGGCGCCATGCCCATTTCGGCAAACGCCTATCTGGGCGGCTGGGGCGTGGCGGAGGCGCTGGAGCGGGGTGCGGACATCGTGGTCGGGGGCCGCCTGGCGGACGCCGCGGTCGTCATGGGACCGGCCGCCTGGTGGTTCGGCTGGCGGCGAGACGATTGGGACCGGCTCGCCGGCGCCGCCGTGGCCGGCCATATCATCGAGTGCGGCGCCCAGGCGACGGGGGGCAATTACTCCTTCATCGACGAAGTGCCCTCGTTTCTGAAGGTGGGCTACCCCATCGCCGAAATCTTTGCGGACGGCGCCTTCGTGATCACGAAGCATCCCGGCACGGGCGGACTCGTGTCGGTCGATACGGTCAAGGCCCAGCTCCTCTACGAGGTCCGGGACCCGAAATATCTGACCCCGGACGTGGTCGCACGGTTCGACACGATCGGGATCTCCCAGGAGGGCCCCGACCGGACGAGGATCGCCGGCGTCAAGGGCGAACCGCCCCCCGCGACGACCAAGGTCTGCCTCAACAATGCCGGCAACTACCGCAATTCGATGACCGTCGTCCTCACGGGCCTCGATATCGAAAAGAAGGCGAAGATTTTCGAGGACGCCCTGTTCGACGCCCTGGGCGGCCGCGGGCAGTTCGCGGTCGAGCATGTCCAGCTGATCCGCTCCGACAAGGAAGACCCGCAGACGAACGACGAGGCCTTTGCCTACCTGCGCCTGTCCGTGATGGATCCGGACCGCAAAAAGGTCGCGAAATTTTCGGCCAAGATCGTGGAGCTGGGGCTGGCCAACATCCCCGGCTTTACGGCGACGGCCCCGCCGACCAAGGGCGGGCCGGCCATCGTTCACTGGCCGACGCTCATCGCGACGAAGCACATCCGGCAGACGGTCCTGCTGGGGGACGAGACCTGGACGGTGGAGTCGGTGCCGCCGGATCCCTCGGCGCCCGCGCCGGAAGCGCCGAAGATCGACCTGCCGCCGGCGCCGCGGGGGAAGACGATCCGGATGCCCCTGGGGCGTGTCTTCGCCACGCGCTCCGGAGACAAGGGAGGCAACGCCAATCTCGGGGTCTGGGCCAAGACGCCCGAAGCCTTCGCTTTCCTCCTGGAATTCTTGACAACCGAAAAGCTGAAGGAGCTTCTGCGCGACCTGAGCGATTTTGAGATGGAGCGGCATGAATTCCCGAACCTGCTGGCGGTGAATTTCTATATCAAGGGGGTGCTCGGGGAAGGCGTGGCGGCCTCGGTCCGCAGCGATCCCCAGGCGAAGACGCTGGGCGAATATCTGCGGGCCCGTGTCATTGAGATGCCGGAGTCGATAGTGTCCAGGACAAACGCAGGGCGTTAGGGGCTGGACAGAGACCCACGCCTCCCGACAACATCCGC
>JALNWL010000140.1 GCA_023230905.1 Syntrophales bacterium | reverse complement strand
GGCATGACCCGGGAAAAGAAAGGCCGCGGGCATTGGGTCCTCTCGACCTCCTCTGCCCCTGTAACTGATAAGTCCGGTAAAGAAGGCCCAAACGACCCTAAGAGGCCGTCCGCAATTATCTTCATCACGGCCAAGCCGTTGCAAAAGCATCCATAAATCTGGACACAGGCCTCCCCTCTAAACAGCGAGATTTTGATGTAGGGATTTGATGGTTTCCTCAGCCTCTCGAACAATCCTTTCGATCAGTTCTTGGCAGCATGGAATGTCGTGGATGCGTCCGGCAACCTGCCCACTTACCGTAAATCCGTCATCGACTCTTCCTTCTGAAAAGGTATGCCGGAATCGGGCACACCCGCAAATAAACTGAACGGCCGGCATTCGGTAGCGCCTGAATTCAATTATGATCCGGAGCATCTCCCTTACGGAGATCTTGGATCCTTTTGCATTGTTGAGGATGCCCGGGATCACCTCCCAGGGACGGGACGGCCAGCCCCGGTAATGTTTGAGCAAAGATCCGGGAATCCCACGGAGGCGAAGACCATCGATCTTCTGGGTCACGATGGCTTCTTTTTCTGAGGCTCGGATTACAGCGTCTTTGGCACGTGAATGAACTGGACATTCCTGGGTGGCAAAAAACCGGGTTCCCATGGCGATCCCTGCCGCGCCCAATGCCAAGGCGGATGCTAGGCCCCGGCCATCGCAGAAGCCCCCCGAGGCGATAACGGGCACCCGCAGGCACTCTGCCGCTTTGGGAATGATGACGCTACTCGCGATGTGGCCCACATGCCCGCCGCCCTCGAATCCGTGAACAATGACCGCATCGGCGCCTTCCTTCTCCATGTAAACGGCCTGATCCACGGTTCCCGCCGTCGGCATGAAAACCATCTCGTCCGGCTTTTTAAGATTCAGCAGCTTGAAGGGATTCCCGAGACCATGGCTGAAGACAGGCACCCGCTCCTCCAGGATGACCTGCACGAGTTCGCGGTAGCCAGGCATATAAGGCACGGCGTTGACGCCAAAAGGCCTATCAGTCAGGGACCGGACCTTTCGGATGTTCTCTCGCAGATCCGATGGGTCCTGGTCGCTGGCCGTCAGAATGCCGAGGCCCCCGGCATTGGACACAGCCGCCGCCAGGGGCACATACGACACGAGACTCATCCCGGCCTGAATGATTGGGTGACGAATTCCCAGAAGTCTGGTCAATCGGGTTATCATAAACCATTCCTGCAGGTATGGATCTCTATCAACTCAGGTTGAAAATACGTCCGTCAGGCTTTTGCCTGAAGTGACTCCCGGATTTCCCGCTTGAGGACCTTACCGAGAGGGTTTCTCGGCAACGCCGTCATGATCTTGAGGACCTCGGGATACTTGTATTTGGCGATATCCTTTCCGGACAGGAATGTGTTGATTTCCTCAAGTGTCACGGTTTCTCCAACCTTGGGAACAACAGCGATGCAGATCTTCTCGCCCAGTCGGTGGTCCGGATAGCCGACGGCCGCCACCTCTGCGACCTTCGGGTGGGCGATCACGAGGGTCTCGATCTCTTCCGGGCTGATGTTGACGCCGCCCCGGATGATCAAATCCTTATAGCGGCCCTGGAACAGGTACTTGTCCTTCTTTTCGCCCTCGATGGAGAAAAGGTCGCCCGAACGGAAGTATCCTTCCCTGTCAAATGCTTTCTCCGTGAGCTCAGGTGCCTTATAATATCCGGGGAAAACGGTCGGACCGGCAAAACGAAGCTCTCCTACAATGCCCGCATCCACAATCTCTTTTTCCGTGGCAGGGTCCACGAGCCGCGACCGGAATCCCTTAACCGATTCTGCCGTCCACTCAAGTCCCTTACCGCCGAAGCGCGGGAAGTAACTCGCCCGATCTTCCGGGTTTGGAAAATCACTGGGACTGCTGTAAAGGCCAACTCCTTCGTTGGATGCGAAGAAATTCACGATGCCTATACCAAAATCATCTTGGTACGTCTTGACCATCCAGGTTGACAACGGGGCAGAGCCAGAGCCGATAACCTTAAGATCTCCCTTGTCCATGGTTGCCCACTGGGGTGACTTTGCAAGTGCATCAAGAAGGGCCGGCGGCGCCAAAGTATAATAGATCTTTTCCTGAGCCAATTGCTGAAGAAAGACAACAAGGTCGAAAGGATGGTGAAATACCATTTTGCCGCCCGTCAGCACCCAGGGAATCAGGACTGCTCCCAGACCCGCCATGTTGATGGTCGGAAACAGGGAGAGATACACGCACTCCTGATCGGGCAGGAAGGATTGAACCGCGCCCCGGCTGATGGCGATCCAATGGTTGTGGCTCCGCGGAACCGCCTTCGGTATGGCCTCCGTTCCCGAGGTCCAGCAGAGTGTAAAGACGTCGTTGGCCCCCGGCTGACACCCAGTTAAGACAGCAGCATCCCCCGCATCCGCCGACAAGATGTCGGACATTTGCAGGGCCCCTGGAGATTTGCCGGAACTAACCGTGATGTAATGTTTCAGAGGGCGATTCTCACCGATGCTCTTGCGGGCCAAATCAATGTGATTGACTCCCAGCAGGTTGTGAGAAGACACGAATATTTTCGCCCCGGTGAGATCGACGGCATGAATGATCTCATGGGCGCGCCACTGGACCGGGATCGGGCTCACGATGGCCCCCGCCCTGGAAGCGGCGAAAATCGTGAGCGTCAGTTCAACTATATTCGGAAGCTGGACAATAATGACATCGTCTTTTTGAATCCCCAATTCTATGAATTTCAAAGCAATCCTATCGATAGCCTGGATCATCTGTCCATAGGTCATTCGCGTTGGTTCCAAGTCCACCAGGTTTTTCTTGTTGTAGGGATCGATCAAGGCCTCCCGGTCGGGAATGGAGACCGCACGAGTGTAAAGCTTCTCGACGATCGTTTCTGTTCCCCACCATCCTTTGTCCGTGAACTCACGAATGCGTTCTTCAGAATCCAGAATCATGGTTTTACCCCCCTTTCGTTTTCTACTGATGTCTTGGATTTTGGCAAAAACGGGATCCGTCATCGATGGTACGGCGGCATCACTTTTTCCACATAATTTTTGCCGCTGATGGCGGCGGCGCAAAGGAGTCCCGAATATACCGCTGCGTCCATACCGCTTCCCCATGTCTTCGCGCCGTACCCATCACCGGCGAAGAAAACCCCCTCCAAACCAGGCTGTGTCGTGTCGGGACGTCGCTCACCCGGGGGTGGCCAATCACCGAAGCCCTTGTCGGAGCAGGTCCAGATCTCCCAGAGAGTATCTTCTTTCATTTTCGGAAAGGTTTTGTGGAAGATGTTCCGGGAGGTATCGATGACGTGGTGCACCTTGGCCTTGTCTCGAAGTTCCCCCTCTGTCAGGGCGATGGAGTAGCCGATGGTATACATCCCTTCCGGGGCAAGAGACGGTTCGAAATTGCTGGGCATGATCGACACGATGTCGACATCGCCGATGTACCCCTCTTCGGCCTTCAGAATGGATGGCGTCAGAAGCCAGGATTTGCTGTCAATCCCGGCATCCGCCAAGACGTCGCTCTTGAGGCCCACATAGCCCGTCAGCATGCCCACGCTGAAGTAATCCCTGTCCACTCTTTCCGTCAGCGCCGCCGGAAACCGGTTTTTGGGCAGGAATGGCCAGATTTTTCGAATCGGGACCGTGCAGACGATATTGTCTGCATGGACCGTAATCTCGCCTTCGGGGGTTCGTGCCCGTACGCCGATCGCCCGGTTTCCGTTAAAAAGAACCTCTGATACGCCGGTGTCAGTCCGGATGATCCCTCCGCCTTCCGCAACCTTCTCGGCGATCCGCTCACCGATGTACACAAAGCCCGGTGCGGGCACGATTCCGGTAGAGCCGCTGATGAGGTTCATACCGATGTCTACAGCGGTACGCATGAAGCGGATGAAATCCCCTGCCGGAATCATGTCGGGCTCGCCCATGACCATATGGATGGACGCGAGCGCGGCGAGAAACTCGTAGACTTTTCTGTCCTTGGTCCGCTCGTTAAGCCACTGCCCGAAGGAGATCTCATCCCACTGCTCAAGTACCTCTGGGGGAGATATGACCATCTCCCGCAGCAGTTTCTTGGTCGTCCGGTTCGACTCCTCCGACATCCAGCCGTAGGAACCGCCCTTCTCCATGGGATATATCTTGTTCGTATCCGGGTCGATGACGGAAAATCCCTTGTTTCCGGGAAGGGGGATGGTCTTCTGAAGATAATCCAGGAGAAATCCGACCCGACCTCGATTTCCCCAAAAGGTTGCATGGCCTCCCGCCTCGAAGGTGAACCCGTTCAGCAGTCCCTTGTCCAACATGGTTTCCAAGTCCGGTTCTGCAAATGTCACCCAGGCATAGACGGAAGCCATGGTCTGATTGTACTCTTTCACGCCCAGTTCACGCCCCTGGATGAGCAAGCGGTTTCCCTTCCCCTGAAAGGAAACGAGGCGGCCACCGACATACTTTTCTTTCTCAAGGATCAGAACTTTCTGGTGTTCCTCCGCCGCCAGAAGTGCCCCTACCGTGAGGCCCGCCAATCCTGCTCCGATGATGATCGTATCGAATTTTTCCATTGTTCATTCTCCTTTAAGGGTACGCACGGGAGAGGTGGATTCCGCATGGAGTACCGTCGTCATTTCAGCCCCGATGAGTCCGTCAGGTAATCAATCCTGTCACATTGAGGACAGGACCGCCAAGATTGCTTTCTTCGCCCCAATCGGCTCACAAGCTGGCCAGCTGGCGGTACGAAATTTGAAAAATTCCGCCTCTGCAGTTCCGCCGAAGTTTCCTTTGCGGTCAGCACTCGCGGGGTCGCCGGTGCATGAGAAAATTCATGTCCAGAGACATGACCTTCTCATCTCGCTGGTTGCGCACTTCGTAATACCAGACCTGAAGTCCTTGCGTCGGCTTGCCCGTCTCCTTTTTTTCCTTCACGGTGATGTGAACCGTGATCGTATCGCCCATTTTGACGGGGACGAACATCCGCATGTTGTCCGC
Organism: Syntrophales bacterium; assembly: GCA_023230905.1. Lineage (GTDB taxonomy): Bacteria > Desulfobacterota > Syntrophia > Syntrophales > UBA2251 > UBA2251. The sequence continues at coordinate 1,966 of JALNWL010000140.1, read as the reverse complement.
GCCCATCCAGGCGAGTACGGCCCCACCTTCGATTTTAGCCTGCGCGGCGAGCCCCACCGCGAGCCCGAAAATCAGTGGGCCGTGGGCGATCCGCCCCTTGAATACGGTCTTCTGGGCATAGACCTCGTCGGTGTGAAGAGGATAAAAATCCATTGTGAGGCCCGCCCAGTTCACCACGTGGGTCTCCGTGACCGTGATCGATGGGGTCTGGACATGGAACCCCGGATCAAAATCTTCCCAGTATTTTTCAGGCATTCGCTCTTTCCTTTCCCGGTCCGCTCATTTCGCCATAGGTTGGAACATGGGTAGTTTGAAGTCGCCGCCGCGCTGCTCGAAGATGACCTCCACGGGCATATCGCAGCGGACCTCCTCGGGCTTGCAGCCGACAATGTTGCTCAGCATCTGCACCCCTTCCTCCAGGCGGATGATGGCCACAACGTAAGGAACGTCATCGAGGAAGGGCGAAGGGGGATTGTTGAGGACGACCGTATAGGAATAAACGGTTCCCTTTCCCGAGGCTCGCTCCCAGGTTAGGTTATCCGAATGACAGTGGGGGCAGAAGAGCCGGGGATAAAAAATGAACCGGTCGCAGTCGGTACACTTCTGGAGGACCAGTTGATCCTCCCAGGCGGCGTCCCAGAAAGGGCGGGCAACAGGATTCACGACGGGAGAGGGCTTCTTCGGTTTTTCCATTTTTTTCCTCCTCATTCCTAAGGAATTTCCGTTCCCAGGATGGTCACCTGGGAATCCATGTAGGTGCCGCCCGTTCCTGTTTCCACCGCGAACCGGGCTCGCGGCACCTGCCTCTCACCCGCCTTTCCCATCAGCTGGCGCGCCGCCTCCACCACCAGGGCCACGCCACCGCCGGCGCCCGTGTGGCCCTGGGACAGCATGCCACCATTCGTTGTCGTGGGCATCGATCCACCGGGCCAGGTGTCTCCCCTAAGGAAGACCTCGCCTCCCTGCCCCCGCTCGGCGAAGCCCAGTTCCTCGAAAGCGATGAGCTGAAATATGGGATAGGAGTCATAGATCTCCGCTACGTCGATATCCTTCGGTGTCAGGCCTGCCTCCGCAAAGGCCTCCCTAGCAGCGTCGGCCCATCCGTAGCGCGTGATGTCAGGTTCCTGGGAGAAAACGAAGTGGGTCACCCTCGCACTTTCCCCGAGGACGTAGACTGGACGCTCCACCAAATCCCTGGCCCGTTCCGCCGAGGTAACGATGAAGGCTGACCCCCCGTCAAAAAGCATGTTGGACTGCTTGGCCCTCAGAGGCGTGGACAGGATCTTCGATTTTAATACCTCTTCGATGTTGAGGGGCTTCCTGAAGAAGGCGTTCGGATTGAGCTCGGCCCACTTGCGGTTTGATACACAGACGGCGGCAAGAGCCTCGTCGGAAGTGCCGGTCTCATGCTGATAGCGGGTAGTCGCCAAGGCAGCGATGGTAGAGTAATGCTGACCGTAAGGGACTTCCCACTCTTGGGAGATCCCGGCCGTAGAGAAGAGATCGATGACTCCCTGGCTGGTAGGAACGCCGGTCCCCAATTTTTCCATATGGGCACAGAGGACGCATTTCGCCACCCCACTGTTGACAAGGCTTGCCGCCGTTTTCAGCATGCAGCTGCCGCTGGCGCCCCCGGCAAAGACAAGTTCATTGGTCTTTACCCCTTTCAAGCCAAGTTCCTCAACAAACCGGCATGTTACCAGATCGTTATTGACGCCGTTGTTGTACACGACACCGGTCGGTATGACAAAATCGATCTCATCCTTTTTCAAACCCGCATCCTGAATGGCCTGACGGGCCGCCATCATGCCGAATGAGATACATGCTTTGTCGGGGTGCCTGCCTGTCGGTACTTCTCCAATCCCGACAATTGCTGCTTTCCCTTTGAGACTGTTCATCGAAACCTCCTCAACCCGATTATTCGGCGAACTCTCACCGGGCTGCTTTCTTCCCGCAAAAGGGAGAG
>JALNWL010000139.1 GCA_023230905.1 Syntrophales bacterium | reverse complement strand
TCTAGGAAACAAGAAACAGGCACTGGGGACCAGGCGGCGGGCAAGCGGCAGGGGGCAACAGGAGGCGCCTGGCCCCCTGCCCGCAAAAAACCGCAGCAGGACATCGAAGGGGTTCGCGGGTGTATACGGCGTTCAGGCTCAAGACCGGACGCCAAACGTCCAAAAAAGGGGGGGAGCATGACATCGGAGCGGAAGATTTTCTACGGGTGGTGGATCGTCGGCGGCGCCTTTTTTCTGAACTTCGCCGGCATCGGCATCATCATGAACACCATGGGCGTCTTCATCAAGCCCGTCACGGAATCCCTCGGTTTCACCCGGGGCGGCTTCACGCTGTACTTCACGATCGCCGCGCTCTCCATGATGGTCATGGCGCCGGTCATGGGAAAGCTCCTGGAACGTTACAACATCCGCCTCATCATGACGGTCTGCACCGCGATGATGGCCACAAGCTTCGCCCTGTTCTCCCAATGCCGGACGCTGACGCAGTTTTACATCGTCGCGGTGTTCCTGGGGATCGGGAGCGCCGGGTCGCACATCATCCCCGTCTCCATGATGATCACGAACTGGTTCATCGACAAGCGGGGGCTGGCCATGGGGATCGTCTTCGCCGCGACAGGCGTCGGCGGGATGATCTTCAACCCCCTGGCAAACTGGATCATCCTGAATCACAGTTGGCAGGCCGCCTTCCTGACCTTCGGTCTGGTGATCGGCCTCGCCTCCATCCCGACGGCCCTCTTCATCGTGCGCGCCAAACCGGCCGACATGGGTCTGCTTCCCTACGGGGGGGAGGCGGCGCTCGCCCGTCAGTCCGCCGCCGAACAGGGGGGCCTGACGGCGACCAAGGCGTTCCGCACGGGCGCCTTCTGGCTGCTCGCCCTGATCATCCTTCTCATCGCCGTCGCCAACATGGGCGTCCTGCACCACATCGTGCCCTACCTGACCGACCTGGGTTTTTCCTCCACGACCGCAACGACGCTCATGTCCCTGCACATGGCCATGCTCATCTTCGGCAAGGTTCTGGCGGGCAGCCTCGCCGACCGCCTGGGTCTGCTCAAAAGCTACCTCATCCTGATGGTCGGCCTGATGGTCTCCATCGCGCTCCTTTACGGGTCGCAATGGATGTGGGTGGCGGTCGTCTTCAATATCCTGTTCGGTTTCTCGATCGCCGTACGGACGGTCCTGCCGCCGCTCATGACCGCCCGGGTCCTGGGCCAGAAGCACTTTGCCGTCATCTACGGATTCCTGAACATCTTCACGACCCTGGGCACAGCCGTGGGCGTGCCCCTGTCCGGCTTCATCTACGATGCGACGAAAAGCTACTACCTGGCGTTTGCCCTGTACATCGGGCTTTGCCTCATTACAACGGCGGCGGGCATTGCCGTCCTGACCCGGAGCGGCAAGAAGTGACCGGCAACAACCCGGCGTCCGGGTCAAGACCGGCGGGACAAACCGGAGGCATGACCGCAAGCGGGGGTTTTGCCGTCATTTGACGGTTTCACATCACATCGATAGGGGTTGAAGGCATGAGCAAGGTAATGACGATGCGGGAGGCGATCGCCGACCACGTGGCGGATGGCGATTTCGTCTATATCGGCGGCTACGTCTGCCGGACGCCGTTCGCGGCGGTCCACGAGATCATCCGCCAGCGGAAGAAGGACCTGACGATCACGCGCGGCAACGCCGCCGACGACTTCGACATGATGATCGGGGCGGGGGTGGTGAAGCGTTTCTACTCCACCTTCATTTCGCTCGGCCTGTACGGCCTGGCCCGCTGCTACCGGCGCTCCCTGGAAAAGGGCCTCCCGCGCAAGATCGAGGTGGAGGAATACACGAACCTGTCGCTCCCGATGATGCTCATGGCCGGGGCGATGGGCATGCCCTTCATCCCCGTCAAGGACATGGTGGGGACGGACCTGCTCAACATCCAGGGCTTTCTCGGGGACGGCAAGTACAAGCTGATCGTTTCTCCGTTCGACGGAGCGCCCGTCCTCCTCGCCCCCGCCCTCCACCCCGACGTCGGGATCATCCACGTCCAGCAGGCGGACGAGAACGGCAACGCCCAGATCTGGGGCATCGGCGGGGACTGCAAATGGGGCGCCAATGCCGCGAAAAAGGTCATCGTTTCCTGCGAGCGGATCGTCAGCCGGGAGGTCGTCGGCAAGGACCCGTCCCGGACGATCGTGCCGGACTTCAAGGTCTGCGCCGTCGTGGAGGAGCCGTTCGCATCGCACCCCGGCTACACGCCCGGCTTTTACGACATCGATTTCGGTTTCGGCTACCTCTACCAGCAGGCCTCGAACACGGTGGAGGGGTTCGAGGCGTTCCTGAAGGAGTGGGTGTACGACCTCCCCGACCGGGCCGCCTATCTCCAGCACTACATCGATCGGTTCGGCTACGCCCAGTTCCGCCGCCTGCAGGCGAAATTCGGCTACGGCTACCCGGTGAGCTACGAATATTAAAAGGAGTGTCCCATGACCGCCCATCCCAACGACTACATCAAACCGGAATTGATGGCCTGCTGCGGGGCCAGGGAGATCCGCGACGGCGACGTGGTCGTCGTCGGGACGGGATTCCCCACCATGTCGGCCAACATCGCCAAGCACACCCACGCCCCGCGGGCCGTCATGATGCAGGAATCCGGGGTCTATGACGCCCGCCCCCGTCGGCCGGCCCTGTCGGTCGGCGACGCCTGCCTGAACCCCGGCGCCGCCATGATCGGGGGACTCACGGACGTCATGGGCATGTTCCTCCAGGGCGGCTGGGTGGACGTGGGCTTTCTCTCCGGCTCCCAGGTGGACCGCTTCGGGAACCTGAACACGACCTGCATCGGCCCCTACGACCGGCCCAAAAACCGCCTGCCGGGGAGCGGCGGGGCCAATCCCATCGGGGCCTTGGCCAAACGCGGCCTCATCATCGTCCAGCACGACCCGAAAAGGCTGCCCGCCCGGGTGGACTTCATCACGACGCCGGGCTACATCGACGGCCCCGGCGCCCGGGAAAAATGGGGGCTGCCGCGCGGGACCGGACCCCACGTGATCATCACGAACAAGGCGGTGCTGCGCTTCGATCCGGACACGAAAGAGGCCTATCTCGCGAGCTATCACCCCGGCAGCACCATCGACGAAATCCGCGCCGCCACGGGCTGGGACCTCCGGGTCGCCGACGACGTCCACGAGACGGAGCCGCCCCGGGCGGAGGAGCTGAAGACCATCCGGGAGGTTCTCGATCCAAACCGGATGATCCGGATCTACGAAGGCAAGGGGTATGTATAAATAAAGGAGGAACATCATGGACCACACGCAAAACATGGCGGCGTTTCTCGCGAAGATCTCCCTGGCCGGGCTGCCCCCGGAGGTCGTCCACAAGGCCAAGCTCTGTCTCTTGGACTACATCGCCAATGTTTATGGATCGCTGGAGTTGGAAGCCGTCGCGGGGGCGATCGCCTACGTCCGGTCCCTGGGCGGGCCGCCCGCGGCCACGGTCCTGGGCGGCGGCTTCAAGACGGACCTGCACCACGCGGCCTTCCTGAACGGGACGACGGCGGAGGCCATCGAGTCCCAGGACGGCCTGCGCTTCGGGGGCAACCACCCCGGGACGGCCGTGATCCCCGCGGCGCTCGCCGTCGCGGAAGACCGGGGGCAGGGCGGGGCCGCCGTGATCGAAGCGATCGTCGCGGGCTATGAAGCGGCGAACCGGCCAGCGGCCGCGATGCACCCCTGGCACACGCTGAGCGGCTTTCTCCCGACGGGGACCTGCGGGACGTTCGGGGCGGCCACCGCCGCCGCGCGTCTGACCGGGGCCGACGCCGCGGGCATGCTCAACGCCCTCGGCTGCGCCGGGTACCTGGCCCCCGTCTCCATGGCGGAACAGTTGATGGGGGGATACACCGTCAAGATCGTTCAGGGCGGCCAGGCGGCCCTCGCCGGACTGATGGCGGCCGGGCTTGCCCGGGCCGGGATCACGGGGGACCGACAGGTGTTCGAGGGATCGGACCTGAAGGGCGGCTTCACGCAGATCACCACCAAGGTCGAGCCGAAATTCGAAAAGCTCACGGAAGGACTGGGCGAGCATTACACGATCTCCGACATCTACTTCAAACCCTACACGGCCTGCCGCCACACGCACGGCGCCGCGCAGGCGACCCTGGAACTCCTGCGGGAACAGCCGGTGGACCCCGCTGAAATCGAGGCGGTCGAGGTGGCCACCTACGGGATGGCGAGCGTCGCCGTCGGCAAGGGGGTCAAGGCCGGCGACACCATCGTGAACGCCCAGTTCTCCATCCCCTACGTCGTCGCCGTCTGCCTCCTCGACGGCGCGCTCGGGCCGAAGCAGCTCACGGAACGGCGCATGAACGATCCCGCCCTCCTGGCTCTGGCGCAGAAGGTCACGGTCAGGATGGACGACGAACTGAACCGGGTCTACCCTGAGCGGACGTCGAGTCGCGTGGAGATCGCCCTCACGGGCGGCGGGCGGCGCGTCCGCCAGGTGGACATCCCGAAGGGCGATCCGCGGGATCCGATGGAGGCCGCCGATCTGGCCGACAAGGTCCGGCAGTTCGCCGGCGACCGGGACCGGGCGAATACGGAGCGGATCATCGCGATGATCCTCGACCTCGAAACCCTCGTGGACATCCGGGAATTGACCCCCCTGATTTGAACATCGACCGTGGCGCGGTTGTGGATCGGGGGTCGTTTGAGTTCCACGTCATACATCGGTATACGGAAAAAGAATCCCTTGCAAAGGGCGTGATGATCGAAAAAAGGGGCGTAAAATATGGATTTCAATTTGAACGACGAACAGAAGATGCTGCTCCAGACCCTCCAGGCCCTGGGGGAGCGCGAGAAGTTCAAGGAGCGGGCGGCGGAGATCGACCGGACGGGGGCGTTTCCCGCCGACCTGATGGCCCGCTACGCCGAGATGGGCCTCCTGGGCATGACGCTGTCGGCCGACCACGGCGGCGGCGGCCAGCCGGCGATCAACGCCATCCTCGCCATCGAGGAGCTGGCCAAGTTCAGCCCCATGATCGCCGCCCCCGTCTTCGAATCGAACGTGGGGCCGGTCCGGGTGATCGACTTCTTCGGGACGGAAGCGCAAAAAAGGGCCATTATCCCGGGGGTTTGCCGTGGCGAACTCAGCGTGTCCGTCTGCATGACGGAGCCGGAAGCGGGTTCCGACCTGACCGCGCTGAAGACGAAGGCCGTCGAGGACGGCGACCATTACATCGTCAACGGGCGGAAAGTCTTCATCACCGGCGGCGGACACGCGAGCCACTACATGGTCTACACCCGCTTCGGCGACACCCCCGGCTACAAGGGGATCGGCGGTCTGCTCATCGAGAAGGGAACGCCCGGCTTCACCTTCGGCAAGCAGGAGGATTTCCTGGGGCTCAGGGGCATGCCCTCCTGCGAGCTCATCTTTGAGGACGTCCGGGTCCTCAAGGAAAACTGCGTTATTCAGGCCGGGGACTTCGGCAAGCTCATGCTGACCTTCGACATCGAGCGGTGCGGCAACGCCGCCATGTGCCTCGGGACGGCGGGGGGGGCGCTCCGGGAATCAATCGCCTACGCCCAGGCACGCCAGGCGTTTGGCCGGCCGATCTGCGAGTTCCAGGCGATCCAGTTCATGACCGTGGACATGGCGATGAAGCTCGACGCGGCGCGCCTGCTGGTGTACCGGGCCGCCTGCGGCGCCGGGCAGGGCCTGCCCTCCATGTACGAGGCCTCGATGGGGAAGTGCTTCGCCAACGAGATGGTCATCGACGTGACGAACGCCGCCATGCAGATCTTCGGCGGCTACGGGTACAGCAAGGAATTTCCGGTGGAGCGGATGCTCCGGGACGCCCGGGCCTGGGGGGTGGCCGGCGGGACCGTGCAGATGCTCCGGATCACCCTAGCGAGCGTCCTGTACGGCCGGCGCTTCGACCAGCGCCGGGGAAAGTAGGGGGCGGTCCGGGAGTTTTCCCGCAGGCCAATCGGGACAAGATCCTGAGCGGGCGGGAAGACTCACGGACCCGTTTGAGATTGCAACGTGACAGCATCATCATGAGGAGGGGGAAATGGGTACGTATTACCGCGATGCGCAGCATCTTTACGAAATCTACGGGTATTTCATGGAGCGGGTCCTCTCGGACGAAAAGATCGGCCCAAAGATGGCCAAGGCGGGTATCATCATCCGCTTCATCTACACCGACCCGGAGTCCGAAATCACCATCGATTTGAAGAACCCCCCGACCAAACCGGGATTGGCCGGAAGTTACTACCTCGGCCCCTGTGACCTGAAGGAGGACGTCTGGTCGAAGCAGGCGGCGGACTTTTCCCACAGCTTTTGGCACGGCCTGGAGAACCCCGTCGCCGCCGTGACCCGGGGGAAGGTCAAACAGGGAGGCAAGATCACCGCGATGATGAAGCTCCTGCCCGTGGTGAAGCCCGCCTTCCAGATGTTCCCCGTCATCCTGAAGGAGATGGGTTATGAGAACCTGATCCTCAAAAAGGGTTAGGAAAACCGCCCCATGCCCCGCCATTCCCCATCGACCCGGATTGCTCCTTGATCCTCTTATCTAACGGAGCGGACCGGCAGGACGCGATAGTATTGGGCGGTTGTCTGGGGATCCCATCCCTGGGCGGCCTTGATGCGGAAGGCAAAGGCGCAGGCAAGGTCGCCCCGCGTTTCCGATGACCACAGTTGGTCGCACGTCAGGTCGACCAAGGGGGTGGCATAGATCTCCCCGTAACGGGTGCTCCCCTCAAACACGAGACGGTAACATTCCGCCGGCTGCCGTTTGGTCGAGTCATACAATTGCCCGATTTCCTCCTGCGTCGGCATCCGCCAGTCCGAAAACCCTCCCCCGCGGTAGGTCCGACAATAGCTCCGGGCATCCGGCCAGTTGATATCGGATCCGTTGTCCTTTGCCGCCCACATCAGGTTCGTGACCGGGTCCAGGACGGTCCCGTCGCTGTACGCCACGAACCGGCCATCCTGGCCCGTTTCCCGTGCGGGGGCCGTTGCGGGAGCCACCCTGTCCGT
>JALNWL010000138.1 GCA_023230905.1 Syntrophales bacterium | reverse complement strand
TCAGGATTTCGAGTTTCGTTTCTGTCGTTCTTCTTCGCGCAGGACTTTTCGCAAAACCTTGCCGATCACCGAGGTGGGCAGGGTCGCGCGGATCTCGACGATCTTCGGGACCTTGAAGGGGGCCAGCCGCTCGCGGCAGAAAGCGACGACCTCCTCATCCGTCAGCGTTTCGCCCGACCGGGGCACCACGAACGCCTTGACGGCCTCGCCCTTGTAGGGATCGGGAACGCCGACCGCGCAAGCCAGTTCCACCTTCGGGTGTTCGTAGAGGACCTCGTCGATCTCCCGGGGGTAGACGTTTTCGCCCCCGATGATGATCATGTCCTTGATCCGGTCGACGATCCAGAAGTATCCATCCGCGTCCATCCGGGCGATGTCGCCGGTGTGCAGCCAGCCGTCCCGCAACGCCAGTGCCGTTTCCTCCGGCATGTTGTGATAATGCATCATGATCGGCGGCCCCTTCAGGACGAGTTCCCCTTCTTCCCCCTGGGGCAGTTCACGCGTCCCCGTTTCCAGATCGACGATGCGGGCGTCCATGCCCGGCGTCGGGATGCCGATGCTCCCGAACTTCCTCCGGTTCACGAACGGGTTCAGCAGGACGGCGCTTCCGGCCTCGGTCAGCCCGAAACACTCGTTGACCCGGCACCGGGTGATCGCCTCGAATTCCTCCATGGCCTCCACCGGAAAGGGCGCGGCGCCGGAGATGCAGTAGCGCAGACTCGTCAGGTCATAGTCCTTCACGTCCGGGTGATGCATGACGCCGATGAAGATCGTGGGAACGCCCGGAAACCAGGTGGGCCGCAACCGGTGGATGTCCTCCAGCAAGAGCTTGGGATCGTACCGGGGAACGAGATGGATGGGCAGGCCGTCATGAATGCAGAACGTCATGATGGCGTTGCCCATGATGTGAAAGAGCGGCATCACGAGCAGAAACGCATCCTGCTGCGTCGTCATGCTCGGATCCAGCGTGCTCAGCATCGTGGCGCAGTAAACCTGGCTTCGGTGATGGAGCACCGCTCCCTTGGAACGGCCGGTGGTGCCGCCCGTGTAGATGACGAGCGCCGGATCGGTCGAGCCCATGTCGAGACCGGGGTTATGCTCCGGCTTTCCCTCCATGAACGCCTCCAGGAGAATCGTCCCTTCCGGCAGGGGGATCTCCATGCCCGGAATGGGCACGGCGATGATCGCTTCGAGCGCCGTCCCCCCCTTGACCGCGATCACATTCTCGACGAACAGACTCAAGACCACCGCCAGGCGGGCGCCCGAATCGCCCAGGACGTGTTCCAACTCGCGTCCCGTGTACAAGGGGTTGACGGGCACGACCACGCCGCCCGCCTTCAGGATGCCGAACTGGCAGGAAACGAAGGCCGGAGAATTGCCCATCACCATGGCCACCCGATCCCCCTTTTTCAGTCCCCAGGCCCGCAGGGCGTGCGCAAACCGGTTGCTTCGGGCGTTGACCTCCCGATACGTCAGCGGCATCCCCATAAAGGTCAGGGCCGTTCCCTCCGGCATTCCGGCAGCGCGCGCCTCCAGAAATTCATGACAGACCTTTTCCGGGACCTCCAGGCGACGGGGCACGCCGGGGTCGTAGTGCCTGAACCAGGGCCTTTCTTCCATGGGTCTCTCCCTTCTGCCGATGGCGGTCAAAAACTCGGCCCGGCGTCCTCCCGGCTCATAACGGGAGAACGCCGGCGTACCGCAGGTTCGGGAAACGGATGGAGCAGGCCGGATCACCGTTCGCCTTTATAGAGCTCCACGTACTCGTCCCGGATCTTACGCTTCAGGACCTTGCCTACCGCGGAACGGGGCAGGTCCGGGAGGAAGATGACGCGCTTGGGCACCTTGAAGCCCACCATCTTTTCCTTGCACAGGGCGATGATCTCCTTCTCTTCGATGGTCTGTCCGGGCTTCGGGATCACGAAGGCCGTGATGGCCTCCGCCCAGCGCTCGTGGGGCAGGCCGATTACGTGCACCTCCTGGACCCGGGGATCGAGATAGATCGTCTTCTCCACGTCGAGGGAGGCGACGTTCTCCCCGCCCGTCTTGATCATGTCCTTTTTCCGATCCAGGAAATAGACGTAGTTCTCCTCGTCGAGGTACCCCACGTCGCCGCTGTGGAACCAGCCGTGCTCGAAAACCCGGCGGTTCTCCGCCTCGTCCTTGTAGTACCCCTTCATGACCTGCGGGCTCCGGTAGACGATTTCCCCGGCCTCGCCTGCGGGAAGCAGGTTGCCGAAATCGTCCATGATCGCGATCTCGACGTTGACCGTCGAATTGCCCAGGGACTTCATTTTCCGGAGCTGGTCCTCGGGCTTGAAGCAGGTTGTGGACGGCGACATCTCCGTCTGGCCGAAGCACAGGCAGAGGTTGGGGCAGACCTTGGCCATCACCTCCCGGAGGAGATCCTCCGGCATGACGGCGGTGAAATAGACGCACAGCCGGAGCGACGAAAGGTCGTGCTTGCCGAAATCCGGATGGTCGAGCAGCTGGCGCCACAGGGGCGAAATGAGCAGCGTGCAGGTGATCTTCTCCTTTTCCACGTTAACGAGGATCTGCTTCATGTCGGGCAGCATGTAGAGATGCACCGCGCCGCCGACGAACATAACGAGACTCGTGATGATGAAGGCGCCGACGTGGAACAGCGGCATGACCATGAAGAGTTTGTCCTGATGGGTGAAGGGGATGTCGATGAGGATGCCGTTCGTGCAGACGAAGAGGTTCAGATGGGACAGGACCGCCGCCCGGGGGTAGCTCGTCGTTCCGCCCGTATAGAGGATCAGGAGATCGTCGTCCGCCTCGATAATGGTTTCCGGCTCTTCCCCCGACCCCTCGCCGAGGAAGGCGTCGAACGTGACGAAGTCCCCCTCCGGTGGATTGAACGCGATGAAGAGCCTGGCCTTTTCCGCCTTCGCGAAGGCGTCCTTGAATCCGGGATACATCAGGCCGTTGAAGATCACGACCTCGCAATCCGCGTGATTCAGGGCAAAGGCCAGTTCGTCCGTCTTGAACAAGGGGTTGATCGGCACGAAAATCATCCCCACCTTGGCCGTTCCGAAGAAGGCCACGAAATGCTCCAGGGCATTCAGGGAGATGAAGGCGATCTTCGTCCCCTTCTGGAAACCCCGCCCCTTGAGGGCGTTGGCAAACTGATTCGCCCGGCGGTTCAGCTCTTCAAATGTTATTCGCCGGCCGCCGTCCACGACGGCCTCCCGGGTCGGGTACCTCAACGTCGCCCGTCTCAGGCAGTCCCCGTAGGCGACCCTCCGCATCATGTTCATGGCCATTCGCTCGTCCATCAAAGTTCCCTCCTTTTATAGGCTTTGGTGTTTACGAATGCATTTGGACACTCCCTTACGACGCGAGGCTCCGGAGTCCGCCCGGGCCTGGGTTTCCCGTGCGCAGGTCTCCTCCGGATCCACGATCAGTTGCTCCCCTTGCGCAGCAGTTCCTGGGCAATGATGAGTTTCTGGATCTGGGTCGTCCCGGCGCCGAACTCGATGCCCTTCATGTCGCGGTACATCCGCTCCACGGGGAACTCGCTGATGAAGCCGTACCCGCCCAGGATCTGGACGGCCTTGTCGACCGCCCGCATCCCCACCTGCGAGCAGAAGAGCTTCGCGTAGGCGGCCTCCAGACGGACGCGCCCCCCCTGGTCGGCCGTCGTGGCGGCCCAGTAGGCCATCAGCTTCGCGGCGTGGATCTCCGTGGCCATCTCGGCAAGCATCTCCTGGATCATCTGGAAGTGGACGATGGGCAGGCCGAACTGGACGCGCTCCTGGGCGTACCGGAAGGCGACGTCGAAGGCCCCCTGGGCGACCCCGATCGGACAGATGGAATAGACGATCCGTTCCCGGTCGAGCCCATTCATGAGCACCCGGACCCCGCCGTTCTCCGCGCCGATGACGTTCTCCGCCGGAACCTCGCAGTCCTCGAAGATCAGCTCGCCCGTGGGCGATCCCTTCACCCCCATCTTCTTCAGGGTCTTGCCGCTGGAAAAGCCGGGGAACCCCCGCTCGACGACGAAGGCCGTGATCCCCTTCGCGCCCGCCTCCGGGTCCGTCTTGGCGTAGACCAGCACCAAATCGGCCACGGGGCCGTTGGTGATGAACATCTTGGTCCCGTTGAGGAGGTAGCGATCCCCCTTCCGGACGGCGCGCGTCCGCATCGACAGGGCGTCGGAGCCCGCCTCCGGCTCCGTGATGGCAATGGCCCCGATCTTCCGGCCCGCGATCAGATCGGGCAAATATTTTTTTCGCTGTTCGTCATTGCCGTTGCGGCAGATGTTCTCCGTGCAGAGGATCGCGTGGGCGCCGAACGTGTTGGCCGTCGCGGCGCAGCCCCTTGCCAGCTCCTCCATGGCCAGAACGCACGACATGATCCCCTCGCCGCTCCCGCCGAACTCCGGCGGGATGGAGATGCCGAAGAGGCCGAGTTCCGCCATGGCCTGGAAACTCTCCTTGGGAAAGACGCCGTCCTGGTCGATCTCCGGCGCCCTCGGGATGACGACGTCGTCGACGAACTTCTTCAGTGTGGCCCGGAACATCTTCTGATCTTCGCTGAACTGGAAATCCATGACTTCTCCCTCTCTTTCGCTTTTTTTACGCCTTTTTCCGGCCGACCAGGATCGCCGGATAGAAGACCAGGCACGCCTCGTCGCGCTGGTTCCGGATCGTCGCCTCGTACCGGATGACACCGGTCTTCTCGTCCCGTTCGCGCAGCTCGTTGATCACCGCCTCACACCGAATCGTGTCGCCGATCTTGACGGGACCTGTGAAACGGATCTTGTCCATCCCGTAGAAGGCGATGAAGCTCTTCGGCGTGAAGACGTGGGGCCCGAGCCGGAAGATCAGCGCCGATCCGACGACGAGGCCCAGCATCCCATGCGCGATGCGCTCGCCGAAGAACGTCTTTTTTGCGTACTCCACATTGGTGTGGAGGGGGTGCCAGTCTCCGGTAAACGCGGAAAAGAGCACGATGTCCGTCTCCGTGATCGTCCTCCCCGGGCTGACCAGCGTCTCTCCCAGCGTGTAATCCTCAAACCATTCTCGATCCTCCATGAGTCTTCCTCCTTTTCTCCATCTGGGTCTTTCGGGAACACGTTCCCAAAAACCGGTTTCATCCTCCCTCAATCCAGGATTGCCCTGCAGGACGGCGTTCGCCTCCCGCGGTTAAGCACCCGCCTCGTCGAATAACCCATTCGCGATGCTCCGATAGCTACACTCGGCGCCTCCCAAGGCAAGATCCATCGCGATCGACCGCCTGTGGTACAGATGCATGTCGTGTTCTTCGGTGAAGCCAATGGCGCCGAAAATCTGATGTCCCAGCGTGGTCACGCGCCGGTAGGTCTTGCCGGCCCTTGCGCGGGCCATCGCAACGTCACCCGCTGCTGGGAGATTCTCCGTGATCTTCCAGGCCGCCCGGTAAAGCAGGTCCCTCGACCCCAGGATGTCGGCCCACATGTCGGCAAAATAATGCTGGATTGACTGAAAGCTCCCGATCGGGTGCCCGAATTGCGTCCGCTCCTTGGCGTATTGTAGCGCCATGTCCACAACCGCCTGCGCACCCCCGATCATCTGCGCGCCGAGGGCGACGGACGCTTTGCCCAACACGGACTCCACAATCGGCCATCCCCGGTTGAATCCGCCCACGATCTCTCCTTCCGTCACACGCACCCCTGAGAAGGCGACTTCGCAGGGGCGCTCGTCCCCCAGGCTTTTCATTGGGCCGATCGAGATTCCGGGTTGATCCCTCTCCACAAGGAAAAGCGTCACCCCCATCTCCGGCACGGCGCTCTCATCGGTTCGCACCGCGCACAGCAAGACATCCGCAACGTGCGCATAGGAAACGAACAGCTTGACCCCGTCGATTTCAAAGCCGCTCCCGCGGATCCGCCCCGGGACGCGAATCGCCTCTGCCTCGATCCCTCCGCCGGTCTCCGTCAGGGCCAGGGTCGCGATGCGCTTCGCGGCGGCAAGCTCCGGCAACAGCGCCTCCTTCCGGGCTTCGCTCCCGCACGCGAGAATCGGTACGCTGCCCAGCAGAACGGTCGCGAAATACGGGCTTGGACAGAGGTGATACCCCATCGTCTCGAGCAAGACGACCAGGTCGAGAAAGCCACCGCCGCTGCCTCCATAAGCCTCGGGAACGATCAAACCCATCCAGCCCAGTTCCCCCATCTTCTCCCATAAGGCCCGGTCGTGCCCGTCCGCGCTCTTCTCGATCTCGCGCACCCGCGCCTTCGGGCATTCGTTCGCCAAAAAATCGTTTGCTGCATCCCGGAGCATCCGTTGCTCCCTGCTCAGATTGAAGTCCATGCCCTCTCCCCCCATGTAAAGCCGTCCGTCAAACGATCATCTGCGGGGCAATCCCAATCCCCGGGTGGCGATGATGCCCCGCTGTACCTCCGACGTCCCGGCGCCGATCGGGCCGGAGACGGCATCCAGGTAGCCGAGGCTGATTCGCCCCTTGAGAGGCGCCCACCGGGCCCCCCGTTCGAGCGGTCCGTAAGGTCCGAGGATGTCCATGGCCGTGGAAGCGAGCGTGCGTGACAGTTCAGTGGCAAACAACTTCAGGATCGAGGATTCGATCTCGGGGATGAGGCCCTGGTCCATCATCCAGGCCGTGCGCCAGTAATAGCCGTACAGCACCTCGATTTCCGTCGCCAGTTCGGCCAGCTTGCGCTTGATGCCTCCGCTGTCGCAAGGCGCAATCCGTTCCCCGACGTTTTCCTTCACATACTGAATCAATTCCTCGAGCACCCGCCGGAAGGTCCCCGCTCCGACGAAAATCCGCTCATACTGGAGCGCCAGCATGACGCAGTAGAACCCCTGATTGATCCCGCCGACGACATTTTCCTTCGGCACCCGCACGTCGTCGAAAAATACCTCGTTGAATGAATGGATGCCGCAGATGTTGATGATGGGGCGAATCGTGATTCCCGGGCTTCGGTTGTCGACCAGCATCAACGTCGCGCCCGCGTGCTTCGAGGCGTTCGGGTCGGTCTTCGCGAGCAGCCATGCGTAATCGGCGATGTGTGCGGCGCTGCTCCAGATCTTCTGCCCGTTGACGACGAATTCATCGCCCCGGTCCACCGCGCTGGTTTTGATCGAGGACAGATCCGAAC
>JALNWL010000137.1 GCA_023230905.1 Syntrophales bacterium | reverse complement strand
CCTTCTAAGTAACTTCACCGTAAATATATGAGATCATTCGGTACACATTTCTGGACATGGGATCGTGGTTTTTACCAGGGTAAAGCCGAGTTCAATGGCTCTTCTCTTAAGGTTTTCTACAACCCGTGCCCGGTAGCGCTGCTCATAATAGTCCTGACCCGCATCGACATATTGTGTGCCGTTTTTCAGCATGCTGTAGATCAGGCGGGCCAACTTGTGGGCGGTGGCGGTGATTGCCTTGGGAGCGCCGAGGCGGGCCTTTTGTCTGCGGAGGTAGGCGCCAAGTGCGCTCTTCGATCGGTACAGGCTGTTGGCTGCGATTCGGAGGGCAATGGCGGCACGATTGGCCACCGACTTGGTCTTTCCGCTGAGTCTCTTACCACCGGAAACCTTGTTGCCCGGACAAAGACCCATCCACGATGCAAACTGCTTAGAGCTCTTCCATCGGCTCATGTCGATGCCGACTTCCGAAACGACCTTCAGAGCGGTATAGGCGTCGATGCCTTCAATCCGGGTCAAATCGACACCCGTCATGCGGTACAGATCTCCTCGGACGTCGAATCCAGGCGCATTGCCCCCCACTTTGCCTTTTGCGGGAGGAGTCGTCTGTTGCCCGTCGGTCTGGTCATCGAAAACGCCAAGCTGCTCCTCGATCTGACGATCGCAATCGACAATCTTCGCCTGGTAGAACTCGTACAGCTCCACCGCTTGCTTCAGGCTGAAGAGATGCTCTGGTTTGTAGTGGCCTTCCAGAGAACGTGCGATCGTGTCTTGACTGTTCTTGCACCGAGGATCCCGAAAACCCGCAAGAACCAACGGATCACGTTCCCCGGCCAGGATGGCCTTAATGATCCGCATCCCCGTTACACCGGTGATGTCGCTCACCACGTTGTGCAACAACAAATTCATCTGGCTCAATGCCTTCTGCATGTGCTGGATGTGGGATGCAGCGTACCGAATCAGATTCATCCGTTGCCGAATGTAGGAACGAAGCACGCAAACCTGGTCAGGAGGCCGGAATGCCCCCTCCAGAAGTCCGTAGGAATGAAGACGCTGGAGCCACTGGCAATCCGAAACGTCGGTCTTCCTACCCGGAACGTTCTTGACGTGATGCGCATTGACCAGTTTGACCTCAAAACCCCGACGCTCCAGAATCTCAAACACCGGAATCCAATAAATGCCCGTGGACTCCATAGCCACCGTCTTGACCCCACAGGCATCAAGCCAATCCGCCATTCGGTGAAGGTCTCCCGTAAAACAGGAGAACTCCCGCACAGGCTTCTCGTCGGCGCCCTCGGGAACCGCCACAAAGTGGCTCCGCGATCCCACGTCAATGCCAGCCGCATGGGGATTCATCTGTTGAAACTGGTTTGGCACTTCCTTCTCTCTCTGCCTTGGCCGGTTGCCCATCTCCCCTTCCTCCTCATGACAATTGTGGCACATCCGGATGGGGGCTTTCGCTATGGGCGTTCTTCTAAACGGGATAGCTTACGCTTCACCAATGATACAGTCGCCGGCCCCCGGACCACGCTATTTTCCGGGCATTTAGCACCAGTGGTACTCCGGTCTCCTTTCCGGTGTGCCGACAACACGATAAAAACAAAACCCGCTTATGGCAAGTTACTTCCTGATTCAGGTCCGCCTGTGGCGGGCTGGGACGCTATTTATTAACCCAACAATTAAGCATGGCTAACAATTCTGTTTGATGCCCGTATTCATTAGATCTCTCCATAATGCTTCGCCGTATTAAGTTGCCGGTTTAATGTTATTCGCAATCGAGATGAAGGCAAATGGTTATAAAGTAGCGACTTTCAACTGTTCTCATCGCGCAATCATGATCACAGTTTCCAACATGTCGATTATTTCGTTCACCCAATGAGTCTTCAGAGACAGGATACTGCAAGATGGATTTATTATGGATTTATTTACGTTAGGAAGCTCCAAGGATCAATTATCATAATCTCACCCCCGTGCCTCTGGTGCAGGCGGCCAAAGAACAGCTGCTTTCTGGATTCAGCCGCGCTAGTTGCCGAAGACAGTCTTCAGGAGTTCCGTCACCCTTGCTTCGGGATTGGTTCGTATCTTCTGTTCTTCTTGAGCGACGACGAGAAACAGGCCGTCGAGGGCTTTGTTGGTCACGTAGTGATCGAGATCCATTGCCTCCTTGGAGACAAACGGGAGTGTTTCATAAGGCGCGATCATGTCCTTGTAGGCCTTTGCCACCCCCACCTTGTTCATGTTCGACACGACCACAGGCTTGAACTCGTCATAGAGTCTTTCCGACGTCTTGTCTTTGAAATACTGGGTCGCCGCCGTATCACCCCCCTGAATAATCTTCCGCGCATCATCGATTGACAGGGTCTTGATGGCATCCGCAAAAAGGGCGATGGCCTTGGGAGCGGCCGCCTCCGCCGCACGATTCATGCTCAGGACAAGACCATCGACCTGTTCCTGATAGCCCAGCCGGGCGACGACATCGGCAACCCTCTGGATGTTGTCGGGCAGTTTTATCTTCACCAACGGATTGCTGAAATAGCCGTCGGTTTTCGACAACGCCTTGACGGCATTCTCTGTGCCGATGACCAGGGCCTCCCTTAATCCGGAAACGGCCGTTTTCTGATCCGGAACGGAGGCCGTCTCGGCGCTTTTAGCGACCGGCAGCTCTTTCAGAATATCGGACCATATGCCGGCTTCCACCAAACCGGGGATGCCGGCAACCCAGAACAGTATGAAGAAAACAGACCCTATCTTTTTCATCACTCATCCTCGTTTCAAGTTGATGGTCCGGGTGTGGGAGGCCCTCCGATTCCACAAGTTCCTCTATCGCACAAGCGGACCGATTGTCAACGACAAGTCGTCCGCTGAAAATCCCGTTTTGATCGCACTTCGGGCAGACACCTCCGGCATGTACTGACGGTCGAAGGGTCCTGCTTGATATACCCTCCCATGTCGGCCATTCGGTCCATGAATTCCTGAATAAGCCCTCCCTTCCCCATCATCACCGGTATCGGGTTCACCAGATAGGAAGTCGCGGTGCCGCCGCCTTGCCGCGACGAAGCAAGCGCAGCGAATATCCCGGACGTACCGCCGCCGCAGACGAGGACATCAACGCAGGCAAAAACTTTTATTTCTCTTGCTTCTTCAAAGAAAGTTTCGCTCATGGTCATCCCCTCCTTCGATTGGCTTTCCAGCCGCGTCATGGGTAGACACATAAAAACCGCGAATGCAAATGCGGCTAACTGGTACGGATAAGACCTTGCTTTTCTGGGAAGTGAGGATGGGGTAGTCGCGATGTCGAGAGCAAATAGAGGCGTCCGCTTTGTCTGATCCTCTGGAGAGAAGACTTGGAGGTCAGAGAGGACGGCGGCGGACGTTTGCTTCCCCGGTATTTGACACAAAAACCGCGAAAAAAGCCACGGTCGGCCGAACTTACTCACGGATGGTTCCGGGCAGCCGGAATCAATGAGATATCGGCAATTCCTCCTCTGTCTCCGGCTGATCGATCAGGAAGGCCTTGACACGCGAACCGACGGGAGCGTCGCCCGTACCGATGGGCAGGATGAGCAGAGCGTTGGCGCCGACCAACGACTTCAGCCGGCCGGAACTCTGGGAGCCGGTGCTGTAGGCGATGAACCCGTCATGATCGGCTTTGACAACGGCGCGTTGAAACTCGGTTCGATCCGGATCGTGTCGCAAGTTTTCCGCCAAGCTTACCTCTACACACGGGCGCCACAAAAGATTCAATCCGCTCATCAGGCGCAGCGCCGGTCGGACAAATTGCTCAAAACAGACCAGGGACGATACGGGAAAACCCGGCAATCCGAATACCGGTTTCCCCTGCAACATGGCAAAGGTGAAGGGCCTGCCCGGTTTCATGGCCACACGGCCGATCAGCACTTCGCCGAGCTTTGCCAGCAACGGCTTGACCAGATCCAGTTTTCCCATGGAAACGCCGCCCGATGTGATGACCGCGTCGCTGTTGTTCAAGGCCTCAACAAGGGCCAGTTCAAGTTTTCCGCTGTCATCACGAACCGGACACGACGCGGCCGTCACTTCAAATCCGCAGGCTGCGGCGGCGACGGAAAGCGTGAGGGAATTGGAGTCGCGGATTTGGCCCGGCCGCAGGGTTTCATCGGCAGCCACCAATTCATTGCCCGTGGACATGATGGATATTCGCGGGCGGGGGTGAACCCAAACCTGAAATTGACCGAGTGCGGCCAGGAGTCCGATCTCCGCCGGTCCCAGCACCAAGCCCTTCGGAAGGACGGTTTCCCCGGCGGCCATATCCAATCCGACGGGTCGCACATTTCCCCCCGGTTTGGGAATCACCTTCAAGTGGACAACACCTTCATTTTCCCCGGTTTCTTCAAAAGGGACCACGGCATCTGCGCCGGTCGGCAGGGGTGCGCCCGTCATGATCCTCACGGCCGTTCCCGGCTCAACGGACAGGTCAAGCTTGACCCCCGCATCCTGCTCGCCGGTGATTGATTTTTCCAGGGAGGGGTCGCTGCTGATCACCGCGTAGCCGTCCATGGAAGCCGCGGCGAATGGCGGCATACTGTCCTTGGCGATAATATCTTCCGCCAGGACTAAGCCGGCCGCGCCAACCAGCGGCTTGCGAACCGGCGGAAGGGGTTCAAGCGCCGAGGAAACCCGCAGCCAGGCCTCCCTGATAGACAGCATTGGATAGTCGGAACTGCGTTTGGCTCGTTTTACCGTCGTCATGTTGTCCCGGTTTCCGTGTTGCCTCAGTCCACGCCGATCATCACGCTGGAAGCCTTGATGATCGCATAGGCCTTCTTGCCGGTTTTCAGGCCGAGTCTCTTTGCGGAATCTTTGGTGATCATCGAAACGACCTTTTCTCCCCCCGCAAGCTCCAAGAGCACCTCCGTGTTCACGGTTCCTTCCGACACCTCGATGACTTTTCCCTTCAACACGTTGCGAGCGCTGATCTTCATGGCAAGCCTCCTTTTGTTGTCTGTTGATCCCTCTGTAAATCCCCGATAAGTCCGAAGCTCGGGTGAATGAACCCAGTCCGCGCGGTCCTCAAACACCCCCGATATCCCTATCCCACGGGGCAGACCGATTGTCAATGACAAGTAACCCGCTGAAATTTCGTTCTGATCGCATTCCGGCCGGACTTTCCGGCCTGCGCGTGACGATTGCGGATTGAAAGATTGCGCGTCGATCCGTTCATGATGATCCTGCGCCGAGGGTGACGGCGGCCGCCTTTGCGTCAATGGAAGGCAAGCGGTCGTTCTACCTCGGCCTCAGGAAGCGGCGCCGGTTCTCCATGAAGCTTTTGTAAATCCGATAGTGCTCCGTTTCTTCATAGGCCACCGTCTCTATGGGCGCTGCATCGAAGCTGTAGATGACGGCGCCGGGGCACGCCAGCAGAAGCGGAGAATGGGTGGCGATGATGAACTGGGCGTCTCTGCCGTCGTCGGCATTTGTCAGGATCTCCAGAAGGTCGATCTGGCTGCGCGGGGATAAGGCCGTTTCCGGTTCGTCCAGAAGGTAGAGCCCCTTCAGGCGGTAGCGGCTCCGGAAAAAGGACAGGAGCGACTGGCCGTGCGACTGGGTCAGGAGCGACTTCCCGCCGAAATACTGGAGCTGGACCGGGTCTGCCGCCGCCCATTCGTCCAGAATCTGGGCGAAGTGGTGAAAGATGGCCGACCCGAAGTACGATCCGGGCACGCGGCCCGACGTCCACGTCACGCTCAGGCAGCGATGAAACTGGTCCTCGTATGGATTGTATTCGAAACGGGACCGCGACTCATCCCGCCAGATATGTATTCCGCAGCTTTGGGCAAGCGCCTCCAGGAGGGTGGATTTGCCCGTTCCGTTTTCTCCGACGAAAAGGGTCACGGTCGTTGTGAAGGGGATGGATTGGGGCTGTGAAAAAACAGGAAGGTTGAACGGGTAACGATCCCGCAGGGGATACTTGTCCGGATGAATCGTGACGTTTTCGAGATGCATGTTCTCAATCGGGGCGAATTTTCATAAGCGCCGTCCGTGATGAAGCTTTCCGTCTGCCACGGCGCCGTGTATTGCTCGGGACCGGAACTATAGAGAGGTCGGTCGGACGTGTCAAGCAAAGATGTCCGCGGGCTGGGGCATCGATGTCGACGCGGCCGTGACGGCGATCGTTCTTGTCAGAATGGGGGGAAGCCATAGGCCCAGGCCGCCGCCGTGAGGAGGACCGTGGATTCGGCGATCTCGCACGCGGCGCCCAGGGTGTCGCCGGTGAAGCCGCCGATCTTGCGCCGGCTGTATGCCGACACGGCCGCCGTGGCCGCCAGCGCCAGAACGGCGGCGGCGAACCCCATCCACCGGGCGAGAAGGCCGCCCGCGATCACGAGAAAACACGCGCCCCAGACCGCATTGGCCCGGGAGCGGCCGCTGAGGAAGCGCGAGGCCAGTCCGCCCTCGGGGCGGGTATAGGGGAGGGCCGTCATCATGACCAGCAGGGCGACGCGGCCGGCGACGGGCGCAAGGAGGATCAGGGCCGTCCGCCGCGGAAGCTCCAGGGTCGTCAGGGCGCCGACCTTGATCAGGATGACGAAGACGATCGCCATGGCCCCCATCGTGCCGATGCGGCTGTCCCGCATGATGGCGAGGATCGTTTCACGGTCGCGGGCGCTGAAGAATCCATCCGCCGTATCGGCGAGTCCGTCCATGTGGAGGCCGCCGGTGAGCTTCACCAGGATGAGCACGGTCAGCGTGCTCGCGATGGCGGAGGGCAGGATCTGCGAGACCAGGAAATCGAATAGGGCGGCGAGGGCGCCGACCAGCAGGCCGACCAGGGGGAAGAAGGGGGCGCACCGCTCCAGGTCGACCCCGGCGCCCTGAAAACGCAGGGGGACGCGAAGGACCGTGAGAAACTGGAGGGCGGCGAAAAATGCCTTCATGACTCCGCCTTGGAGACGTTCGCCTCATCGAAGGTCGCGACGTCGGTGAGGACACGCACCGCGGCCTCCACCAGGTGCAGGGCCAGCGCCGCCCCCGTTCCCTCGCCCAGACGCAGGTCCAGATCGAGGAGCGGGCGCCTGCCCAGGCAATCCAGAGCAATCCGGTGACCCGGCTCGAGACTCCGGTGGGAGGCGATCATGGCGTCGAGACTCCGG
>JALNWL010000136.1 GCA_023230905.1 Syntrophales bacterium | reverse complement strand
CTTGAACCAATAACCGTTCGCGGCGAACAGAACCTTCGGCTGGATCTGGCTGAAGCGGTCCATGACGCCCTTGATCCCGAAATCGGGCGAGCAGGAGGACCAGACGGCGCCCATGCTCGTCGCGGCCAGCATGGCAACGATCGTCTGGGGCATATTCGGCATAAAACCCGCCACGCGGTCGCCTTCCTTCAAACCGGCGGCCTTCATGGCCTTGGCCACCTTGGCCACCTCCCGGTAGAGCTCGGCATAGGTCATCTTCGTCGTGGGATGGTCTTCGCCCTTGAAAATGAGCGCGACCTTGTCATCGCGGTAACGGAGCAGGTTCTCCGCAAAGTTCAGCTTTGCGCCGGGGAACCACTTCGCGCCTGGAAGCTTGAGGGGATCGTCCACGACCTTGTCGTATTTTTTGGAAAACTTGATGTCGGCGTAATCCCACCAGGTCGCCCAGAAGTCGGGAATGTTGTCGACCGACCACTGGTAGAGTTCGGGGTAGCTCTTGAAGTTCTTCCCGAAGCGTTCATTGACGTGATTCATGAAGCGGTACATGTTGGTGCTCTTCACCCGTTCTTCCGAAGGGGTCCACAATAACTTACCCATTCCCAAACCTCCTGTCGCATTTTATTTTACCGCCGTTTCGGCTGTCATCGATCCGTCGGCCGCTGCGACAACACGCATGGTGCCGCACATCGCCCGCGGCGACACAAAACCTCGTGCCCGCAACTCCCGCGACCACGCGCCTCTTAATCACAGATTGATTGACGTGTCAATCACATTTTGCATGCAGGAGCCGCAAACGCTGTTTATCCTCTCGTGATTGCGCTTAGGATGAAAATGCCAAACGGGTGTGGGTGGGTATGATCGAAATGGGATCGACGTTCGATTTCCGCCGGTCGTCGCGATGAGCTGAGCAACGCGTAAATGAGGGAAAAAGAACGTTCGTCCTACGATTTCTTCTCCAAGGCCTTTTTCAATTTTTCTCCCAACGCCCCGAGAGGGCCGTTGGCCCCGGCGGTCGCCGGTGCGGCAGGGTCGCGGTAGACCAGGCTGGTTTCCTTGCCCGCCGCACCTTGGGCGGCGTAGAAATCCCCCAGGAGCTCCCGGCTATGAACATCCTCGTGACAATAGACGCACAGATTTTCCCAGTTGCTGCCGTCAGGCGGGTTGTTCTGGTGGTTCCCGTCCTTGTGATGAACCGTCAAAAGGTGCCTGTTTTTTTCACCGAAATCGCGCCCGCAGCGGGCACACACATATCCGTGGAGCGCGAGGGATCGCTCCCGATAGCCCTCCCCGTCGGATGTCTTCTCCAAGTCCTTGAAGATTTCTTCGATACTTCTCGACGGCTTTGGACGGTCTGCCGTGACTTGCGTCCGGATGCGGCCGCCTCGGGCGCCGAAGGTCATCTTGGCCATAAGCCTAACGGTTTCGTTCTTCGCCGGTGTTTCCCCGTGAGGATCGCGGGCCCGCATCACCCTCGGGAAGTTCCGCGGGTTTCCGTTCCGGGACGGGCCGATAAACCTGGAGCACGTTAAAAAAGGTCCGGACCCCCCTGCCGAAGGCCCGGAATGTCCGGATTCTTCGGATCAGCGGCATCCGGGCGCCCGTCAGCAAAACGCTCCTCAGATTCCAGAGAACCCCCAGGCCGAAGGAAGCGCGATCGACGGCAAGAGCCAGTCTCTCCACCTGCACATCCACCGTTCGCGTCACGTGTCGGAGATCCAGGGTGATGGCTTCGAGGTTTTCCAATAGACCTGGCAGCGTTCGGTTCAACGTCTGCAGCGTCATCTCCAGGGTTTTCATCGTGCGCCATAATTGCAGCAGGAACGGGACTGCAGCGATGGCAACCAGCAGAAACGAGAGACAGAGGATGAATACACTCAGTTGGAGGGACATGACACCTGCCTCACACCGTCTTTTCTTTTTCGTCCTTGAAGGCCGCGACGCCGGCCTCAAAGGCCTTTTTCAGGCGGCCCTTCCCCTCTTCCAGGCTGTCCCGACCCTTTTCGGCCAGTTCATCAACCGTTTCCTCGACATCACCGGCCTTTTCCTTGGCGGATCGTTCGAGTTCCTTCAGGCGTTGTACCGCCGTCTCGTAGGTCCTGCGGCTTTTCTCCAGGGCAACGTCGTATTCGTCCTTGGCGCGCGCCAGGAATCCATCCGCCATCTCGGCGAGGTCTTCCCGCGTTTCTTTCCCGCTCCTGGGTGCAAAAAGAATCCCAAGCGCCGCACCGACAAGACCGCCCAGTAACACCCCCTTGATAAAATCCGAGCCTCGTGTTGACATGCTGTTCACCTCCTCCATGGTCTTTTTCATCAAACCAGCCTTCAACGCAACCGGAATCATTCGTTGAACCCGTCATCACCATAGCAGAATATAACAATATTTCAAGAAAAATGGGGAAGGATGGGAGGCGTGCTTCAGGTGCGAGGAATGAGCGGCGGCCGTAGAGGCGGAAAAGACCCCAAATAACAAACCGGGCATCCCCACGACGAGAACACCCGGTTTGTGCTGCCATACCTATGAATACTTACTTTGCTGCCGGTTCTGCCGGCGCTGCCGGGGCCGCTTCAGGAGCCGCTTCGGGTGCTGCCGGCTCTGCGGGCGCAGGCGCGGGGGCTTCCGTCGTCGCAGCCTCTTCCGGTTTCTGCTCTTCGGCCTTCTTGCAGCCGACCACTGCGAACGACAACGTCACAAGGAAAAGCAGAGATACGATCATCGCGACAATCTTCTTCATCCTACCCTGTCACCTCCTTTCATAGAATTTCCCACCAGTTGGGCAATTCACCACCCATTTTGAAATGCATTCATACGCCTTTTTTTTACCTTGTCAAGAGTTATTTATCATTATATAAGTCAGGCGCACGCAGAAACTCACGACGGAAGGGGAGGCCGATGATTCTGGGTATCGATGTCGGTGGGACGCATACCGACGCGGTTCTGATCGAAGATTTCCAAGTCAAGAGAAAAACGAAGGTATTAACCAATGAAGCGAACCTGCTGGATTCCCTCCTCGCCGTCACGACCGAACTCTTTCGCGACGAAGATCCCCAGAAGCTCGAACGCGTCGTCCTGAGTACGACGCTCTCCACCAACGCCGTCGTCCAGAACAAGATCGATCGCGTCGGAATGTTGATCGTCAGCGGTCCCGGGCTCTCTCCGGCCGATCTGCCCATCCAGCGTGACGTCCACTTTCTGTCCGGCGCCGTCAACCACCGCGGCGTAGAAACGGCCACGATCGATCCGGAAGAGATCGGGCGTACCGCGGACGGATTGCAGCGCGAAGGCATCCGCCATGTCGGCATCGTCGGAAAATTCTCCACCCGCAATCCCCAGCAGGAAACCCGGATCAGGGATCTGATCAACGATCACTTGCGGCACGTCTCCCTCGGCCACCGCATGTCCGGTCATCTGAACTTTCCCCGCCGGATCGCAACCACGTACCTCAACGCCGCCATCTGGGAAAGGTATCAAAAATTCGTCAAGCAGATCCTTTATTTCGTCAAAGAGCAGGGAATCACCGTGCCCCTTTACATCCTGAAGGCAGACGGCGGCACTTTCGACATCAACCGTTCCGTCGATTTCCCCGTACAGACCATTCTCTCCGGTCCGGCGGCGAGCATCATGGGCATCCTCAGCATGGTGGATTTCGCGGAAGACGCCATTGCCCTCGATATCGGAGGTACGACGACGGACATCGCCATCTTTGCCGACGGCGTCCCGCTCCTGGAACCGTTCGGCATTCATATTGAAGGTCACAAGACCCTGATCCGCGGGCTCAGGACGCGTTCCATCGGCGTGGGCGGGGACAGTTGCGTTCGATTCGTCGACGGCGGCCTCACCATCGGTCCGGAGCGGGAAGGACCCGCGGCGGCCTTCGGAGGGCCCTTCCCCACCCCGACCGACGCCATGATCGTCCTGGGACTGACCGACATCGGGGATGCCGGAAAGGCGACGGCGGCCATCGAACCGATCGCCGCGGCGATGAACGCATCACTCGAAGCTGCCGCCCGGGCGATCTTCGATCGAACCTGCGAAAAGATCGTTCGCCACGTCCGTGCCTTTATCGAGGAGATCAACAACGAACCGGTTTACACCATCCACGAACTTCTTGAGGGAAAAGTCCTCAAGCCGACCGCCATGTACATCGTCGGCGGACCCGCGGAACCGATGTCCGCGCGGCTGGGAGAACTGATGGGCTGCCCGGCCTCCCTCCCCCGCAACGCCGAGGTGGCCAATGCCGTCGGCGCCGCTCTGGCGAGGACCACGGCGGAAATGACGATCCTCGCCGATACGGAACGGAGGACCCTGACCATCGCCGAGGAGGGGTTGCAGTTGACCGTTTCACCACGCTTCACGCTCGCCGAGGCCATCGCCATCGCGAAAGAACGGCTCCGCGAACGCGCCCTCGACATGGGCGCCAAGGAGCGGGACTTGGAAATCGAGGTGATCGAGTGCCAGGAATTCAACATGGTTCGAGAATACTACACGGCGGGCAAGAACATCCGGGTCAAGGTCCAAGTGAAGCCCGGCTTGATCTCAACCCTGCGTTAGGGAGTGCCGCATGACCAGAACGAGAAAAACAGGACTGATCTTCTTCCCGGCATTCGACTGGGCCATCTCGCCGACGCATCCCGAAAGGGAGGAGCGACTGCTGTATACGCAGGACCAGGTCTTCGAGGAAGGCCTGCTAGATTTCGACAATATCATCGAGTACAAACCCGGACTGGCGACGGCTGAGGACATCAACCGCGTCCATATCTGCGTCCCCGACGCGCGCGGCGTGATCACCGAATCCCACCTGATTTCGGCCGGCGGGGCCATCACGGCGGCCGACAAGGTCCTGAGCGGCGAGGTAGACAATGCCTTCGCCCTGGTCCGTCCGCCCGGTCATCACGCGATGCTTGTCGTCCACGGCGCCCGGGGATTCTGCAACATCAATATCGAAGCCGTCATGATCGGCTACATCCGCAAACACTACGGCGCGAAGCGGATCGCGGTCATCGACACGGACTGCCACCACGGAGACGGAACGCAGGACATCTTCTGGAACGACCCCAACACCCTGTGTCTGTCGATTCATCAGGACGGCCGCACGCTCTATCCCGGCACCGGATTCCACGAGGAGTTCGGCGGCCCCAACGCGATGGGCGCGACGATCAACATCCCCCTTCCCCCGCGGACCTCCGAGGACGGCTTTTTGTATATTCTCGAACACGCCATCCAGCCGATCATCAACGACTTCAAACCGGACCTGATCATCAACTCCGCCGGCCAGGACAATCACTACACGGACCCGATCACCAACATGCGCTTCACGGCCCAAGGGTATGCGATGCTGAACGAACGTCTGAACCCGGACATCGCCGTCCTCGAGGGGGGCTATTCCATCGAGGGAGCGCTGCCATACGTCAACGTCGGCATCATCCTCGCCATGGCGGGCCTCGACTTCAGCCACGTCAAGGAACCCGACTACAACCCCGCGAGCCTGCGGGAATCGGACGACCTGAAGCGCACCATCGAGCGGGAGGCGGAACAGATCTACAAGCTGTGGAAAAATCGTGACGCCCTGCGGGAGAAGGTGGTCGGACAGGCCAAGTATGTGAAGCGCCGCAAGCGCATCTATTACGACACCGATGGGATCAGCGAACAGCAGGAAGAAACGGTGCGGGTCTGCTCCGATTGCGGCGGACTCGTCATGATCGATTCCGTCGCCGACACGGGAAACCGGATCTATGCGGTGATTCTTTCGGCCGGTACCTGCCCCGAGTGTCGTCACGACGGTGAAGAATTCTTCGCCCTGACGAACCCGGGACGCTATCAGTATGTCTATTTCCAGGACCGTGACCAGGACATCTTTCTGGTCAAGTAAAAGGAACGGATGGATGATCGGGGATGGATGAAGAGACGCTCAGGAAACGGACGCAGGAAACGGCGAAGACGCTGTTCGGCCGGGGCATCCGGATGGATCCACCGTATCGGACTTGGCGTGAATTCGACCGGGAACTGGCCAACGATTTTTCCCGCTTCATCACGGGCAACCTTTATTCCCGGACCGTTCTGACGCTCCCGGAACGCCAGATGGCGGCCTGTGCGATGCTGGCGGCGCTCCGGGCGACGGATGAGCTGAAACTTCATGTGAACGCGGCCCTGAATGTGGGATGCGATCCCAGGAAGCTCGCGGAAATTTTCTTTCAAGTTGCGACCTATGCCGGCATGCCGGCGGTTAACGAGGCTCTTGCCGTGTATCGGGAGGTGCTCGAGGAGCGCGGCGAGTGGCCGCTCGAATAATCCCCGCCGGATCCTTCCGAAACCCGGCCACGCCCCACCGGCCAAAAGGATGCGGACCTCCCCGTCGGGCGCCCGATGAGGATGGCGCATGGACGGCCCCCGCCGGGAGGGCCGAACCATCCACCCGACCGGTTCTATTCCAGGATCATCAGAACCTGATTCGTATCGACCTTGTCCTTCTCCCCGACCTTGATCTCCTTGACCGTCCCATCCGCCGGCGCGACGATGGGATTTTCCATCTTCATCGCCTCAAGAATGATCAGTTCATCGTCCGCCGCAACCTGATCACCGACCTCGACCAGGATCTCCGCGATCGTTCCCGGCATCGGCGCTGTAATATCCACACTCATCTGCAAGACCTCCTCTCAAAGATATCTCATTCCTCTTATGTCCGCTCCGCACAGCTCAATTCCGCGCGCCCGGAGGAACCCGGGGTTACAAACGGGCGCAATATTTCTCCGGCAGCGTCGCTCGGGGCGCCCAGTCCGCGGGGACGAGCTGTCCGGGCTTCTCGCCCTGTTTCTCGATCAGTTTCTTGAGCCCCGGGCGGGCAAATTCCATGTGCCCTTCCTTCAGGGTGCGCCCGTTGTAGATGGCCTCGGAGCGCAGCCTTCGACCGATGGTCTTTTCCATCTTCTCGCCGAGCCACAGGACGCGATCGACGTCATAGCCGTGTTCGATCCCCAGCTCGTCGATCATGACGAGCAGGTCCTCCATGGTGATCAGCCCCACGTAGCGCGGATCCTTGTAGTAATACTCGCCGGTGCCCCGCATGGGGCAGTCGTCGAGGAAATTGGCCGGCTGTCCGCCCAGCCCGCCCAGCGTCCCCTCGAAGCGCGTGATCCCGGCCTGGAGGGCGGCCAGCAGCGAGGCCGAAGCGACGCGCTTCGTCTCGTGGAAATGCGCCAGATGG
>JALNWL010000135.1 GCA_023230905.1 Syntrophales bacterium | reverse complement strand
CGTAGAGCAGATGCTCCGGGGTGATGAATTCATGATGGCGCACGTTCGCCTCGGCGTAAGCCGCCATGATGATGCGGTTCAGGGTTTCGGAGATCTTCATGGCGGTCAGGCTTCCTCCGCGGAGCACTTCAGGGGGAATTCGTGTTTTTGGGCCAGTTGGTGGACTTGGTCGATTTTGGTCATGGCGATGTCGTAGGTGAAGACGCCGCAGGTGCCCCGACCCTTTCGATGGACGTCCAGCATGATGCGGGTCGCATCGGCGGCGGCTTTGTGGAAAATCGCGATCAGCACCTCCACGACGAATTGCATGGTCGTGTAATGATCGTTGTGAAGGACGACCCGGTACATCTTCGGCTCCTGGTGCGCCACATCGTCATGAACGTCGGGATGCTGCGCCGGCCGATCGGGATGGAGCGACTGGGGCATATCCACCTCGCCTGGGAAAACCGGCTGTTCCGACCGTGCCGTCCGGCCGGGAAAGGGGGTCGGCAGGGTTCGGCCTCAATGTGGCTGTAATATAGGACACCTTGCCGGGCGTGTCAATCCATGTGTTAGTGACGGCAATGTCTCGGGTCTTGTTGTGCCAGAAGCAGAAGAAGGGGTGTCTCCCCGGTTTGACGAGACCGAAAGAGAAAAGATGGCCCATGGAACAAAAGGAGATCATCGATTTTACCATTGCCCATGGCGCGTCACAGGCCGCTTGGGATGCCTTCCTGTCCGATCTTGATGACAGGCGGGGAGCTTATTTGTTTTATGGGCAGGCTGATTCTTGACAGTGGAAGAGGTTCATATTATAGGACTTGGACATGGTTCGTCATCGGATGAGAGGACGCCTTGGAAAAAGCAGACAATGTCTGGGATTTTTTTGACAAGTTTTACTGCATTTCTCTAAAGGAACGGGAAGATCGCCGCCGGTCGGCGCGCGAAGAATTTTCAAAAGTGGGACTGGCGGACAGAGTCGAGTTTGTGCTGGGCGAACGTCTGCCGTACGATCTAGAGCAGCAGGTTTATGAATCACACATGGCATGCCTGCGCAAAGGGCTGGAATCCGGCGCTCAAAGCATTGTTATCTTCGAAGACGACGTGGAATTCGACCGTTTTGACACAAAACATTTAATAAATTGCATAAATTTCTTGAGACAGCATCCCGATTGGAAGGTCCTGCTTTTTGGCGCTTTAATCCGGTCAAGCTGTAAAACAGACAACCCATGCGTGCAAAAAGTCCGCTATCAAAGCCTGACGCATGCCTACGCCTTAAACCGGCACTATGCCCAGGAATTGGCCTATGAGCCATGGGAGGGAATCGTGAATGACACCCTCTTTCGTTCCCTGACGGACGGCATCTATGCGCTTTATCCCATGTGCGCGTTTCAAAAGGATTTCAAATCGGATAATTACAAGTATCCGAGGCTCGAAAAAATCCGGCGTTTGCTGGGCGGATTAAACCGGATTCAAAAGGGCTTTGAATTCTACTCACGCCACAAATTCGGCATCTACGCGGTTCAGACCGCTGCCATCCTGCTTGTGCTGTTCGCATTCATTGGGCGCTGAACAGCGATTCCTTCCGCGCAGCTCTGAATGTCCAAAACATCGCATCTTTTGACCCGTTTAAGGCCAATATCCCTCCGGCGTGGATCAGAAACGAAATTACATTGACTTGCCCCTAAAAGAGTAAAAACCTTCATCCCGTTGATCAAGCATTGAATTCTTGACATCCCACGGTGGATGGAACTGAAAAACCAGGTTTTGGAAGCGGACAGGAGGTGTGTGTGCCGCACGGAGGGATCGGCGTCGCCGATCCCGGGATGCCGAGGAAGCCGTTCGAAAGAGTCAGGCGGGCGGGGGTCCTTTCCAGCTTCCCGAGGTGATGCGGGACATCCCGGCGGTTGAACCGGCGTACATGAACACCCAGGCGGTAAAACAGCTGTCGTCAAGCGTCCGGACGCGGGTGAGGGTCCGGCGGAATCGGGAGCCAGGGTTGCCGTACCCCTTGAATCCCTCTACGATATCGAACATTTCGAAGGCTTTACGCGGATCCTTGAGTGGATAGACCTCGCCCGCGACCCACGCGTCCTCCCCCTCGGGAGGGGTCATGCAGGGGAAGTTTTTCCCGCTGTCGAAAAGCAGGCCTGGCGCCTGGGCGGTGCCCCGGCAGGTATGGTCACCCCACGTTTCGAGGATGTGATGACGGGGCCCCCCTTCCTTGAGGGTGCCGTAGACGAACAGGTGGTCCACGGTCCAAGGCGGATCGAATCCCAGGGAAACGGCGTTGAACATCCGGTCGTCGAGGCCGTGGGCGATCAGGGCCTCCTGAACGGCGGCGATGTAATCGGGGTGAGGCGGGACGAAAATCCCTTCGATCATGGCGGGATCGACTTGGTAGGTGACCGCACTGTATTCCCGGCCATCCCCCGTCAGAACGACCACGGGGAGGCGCTTGTAGACTTTCGGCGCGTCCTCCCTTGCGTCGAGGGTTGCCCAGCCGTCCGGCAGCGTCTCGTAAAGGACCCCCGGTATCGCCTGGCCGGTCCGGTGCCGGAGGTTGGAGACCCCGCCCCCCCGCCTTTCGGAGAGGAAATTGAAGACCTGACGCATATCGGGGAGCCAGGCGTTGCCGACTTTTCTTCCGAGCGGATAGGGGAGGCCTTTCCGATCGCACCAGGTCTGCAGATCCGCCCGATTCATGTTGGTTCCGTAGGCAAAATACAGGTCGGTTCTTCCCATGATCTCTCTCCTTGACCGGAATCACCCAATGCTAGAATTATAAAGATTTCAGGGTTCTTCTGCAAGCTTTTTTAACCATGCGGGCGGGCCGGAGGGGCGAATTCGCGGTTGATTTTTGGCGCATTTGCGATTACGGTCGACTTTGCGGTCGGTTCAGCGGGCACGGCGGACGGCTGAGGGTGCCGCCAAGCCAACGAAATATTGGAAGGGGTGGCCCCGGGTGATACGGGAAAGCGTCTGGAAGTCTTTTTGCGGACGGTGCCGCCTACCGGGAGCGCGCCGGGACTGTATCGGGTTAAGGTGAAAAAATGCGTGCAGCTAAAACTCCACCGGGGCAAACCCTTGCGGGCAGGAAGGACGCCGGGCGACGGCGGGTTTTCTGGGCCTTTCTGGGGCTGGTCCTGACGGTCCTCCCCGCCTATGCCGTGACTCCGGAGGAGGCTCTCCGGAAGGACTTCCCGGAGCTGAAGTTCGACCGGATCGGTCCCAGCCCGGTCCCGGGCATGGCCGAGGTGATCGTCGGCCCCGACATCCTGTACTATCACCCCCGGGAGGGGGTCATCATGACGGGCGAGATGATCAGCCGGGAACTAAAGAACCTGACCCGTCAGCGGAAAGGGGAGCTCCAGGCCGAGCAGATCAAAACCCTTCCCCTCGATCTGGCCGTCCGGATCGGAACGGGATCCCACAGGGTGATCGAATTTACCGACCCGAATTGTCCCTATTGCCGCCAGGCTTCGAAATACCTGAAAGACAGGATGGATCTGTCCCGGTACATCTTCTTCTTCCCCCTTTCGCCCAGATCCGAGGACAAGATCCGCTATGTCCTCTGCGCCCCGGACCGGGGCAAGGCCTACGAGGATGTGATGGCCGGCCGGAGGGACGGCGTCGAACCGGAGATTTGCAAGAATTCCCAAGCGGGCGAGATTCAGAAACGGCATCGGGACCTTGGGCAGCGTCTCGGTCTCGAGGGGACGCCGTTTTTCGTGATCGATGGCGAGGTGGTGGCGGGGGCGGATCTGCCCCGCATGGAGAAACTGTTAGAGGCAAAAAAGCCATGAAGCTGCGGCGGGAAGCGTACCTCAGACCCCTGACCGTCCTGCTCGCCTTTGCCGGGGTGGGGGTGGCCCTGTATTACCTCACCTGCGATGACGCCTGCCGGTATCTGTCGGGCTCGGTCTTCCGCGTGGATCTAAAATACTGGGGCATCGGCTATATGGGAGGGGTTCTGGTCCTGGGGCTGTTCCGCAGGACCCTGTGGAACAGCCTGCTGCTGTCCTTCGGTGTTGGCGGCGAGGTCTTTCTCGTCGGATTTCAGGTCGTCCACCGGGTGTTTTGCCCCTACTGCCTGACGTTCGCCGCCATCGTGCTCCTCCTGTTTGCCCTGCACGTCCGGCCGGGAAAGAAGGCGGCCCTGCTGCTGTTCGCCATGGCCGGGCTCCTCACGTTTCTCCTGGCGTTTTCCGGATCGGCAACGCCCGTTTACGCCGCCGGACCGGCTCACGTTCCGACCTTCGGAAAAGGCCCCGTCAACGTCCGCCTGTACACTGATTACGCCTGCGAACCCTGCCAGATGCTCGAAACGCGAGCGGCGCCCCTGCTCGACGCGCTGGTTCGCAAGGACAAGATCCGACTGACCTTCATTGATACGCCCATCCACACGGAAACGAAGCTCTACGTCAAATACTACCTCTACGTTCTCCGGGAGTCGCAGACGCTGGCGTCGGCTTTCCGTATCCGCACGCTCCTCGTCGAGGCGGCGCAGAAAAGGGTCCGTGATCCGACGAAGCTGGAGGCCTTCCTCGTCGCCCGAGGGGTTTCCGTTCGCCCCGTCGACGTGACGCCGACCCTCGAGGTCTTCCTGGGCTATCTGAGCAAGGACCGGATTCAGTTCACCCCGACCTGTGTCGTTGAATCGCGCGCCGGAAAGAAGACCTATACGGGCGTCAATGATATTCTTGCGGCGCTGAAGCGCATCCGTTAGGCCCCCCGCGACGCTCCCGTCCTCGTCTCCGAACCGGGCTGGAGGGATGCCCAAGCCCCGCTTCCCTTTCGGTCATGGGGGTATCGGACCTTCCGTCGATTCCGGTTTCCGCTCCCGTCGCAAAATCCCGGGTGCAATCCGTTGCGTTTTCGGCTATAAGAGGCGGGACGGGTCGGAAGATCCGTCCCGCCGGTCCGGTGCGGAGCCGGGCCAGGACAACGGGAGGGCGAACGTGATGAAGGATGTGTTTCAGGCCGTCCAGGTGACGGATCATGTGTACTGGGTGGGTGCGATCGACTGGGACATCCGGGATTTCCACGGCTATACGACGCCCCGGGGCAG
Organism: Syntrophales bacterium; assembly: GCA_023230905.1. Taxonomy (GTDB): domain Bacteria; phylum Desulfobacterota; class Syntrophia; order Syntrophales; family UBA2251; genus UBA2251. The sequence continues at coordinate 2,170 of JALNWL010000135.1, read as the reverse complement.
TACGTACAACGCATATTTGATCCTGGGCGATCAGATCGCGCTGCTGGATACGGTGAAAGCCCCCTTCATGGGCGAGATGATGTCCCGGATCGCCTCGGTCGTCGATCCGCAAAAGATTTCCGTCCTCATCTCCAACCACTCCGAGTTGGACCATTCGGGCGGCCTGCCCGCCGCCGTTGAAGCGATCCGGCCGGGAAAGGTGTATGCCTCAGCGGTCGGTGTGCGCACCCTCCAGGAACTCTTTCACGGCGCGCTGGAGGTTCTCCCTCTGAAGGACGGTGACCGGCTCAGCCTCGGGAACCTGAACCTGACCTTCCTGGAGACCCGGATGCTCCACTGGCCGGACAGCATGTTTTCCTACCTCGAGGAGGAGGCCCTGCTGTTTTCCCAGGACGCCTTCGGGATGCACCTGGCCTCCCTGGATCGGTTCGATGACGAGATGGATCCGGACGTCCTGAAGCATGAAGCCGCGACCTATTTCGCCAACATCCTGCTCCCCTATGCGCCGCTGGTGACCCAGCTTCTGGCGCGGGTCGGCAACCTCGGCCTCCGGCTCGGGATCGTCGCTCCGGATCACGGACCCATCTGGCGGAAGGACATCCCGGTTATCCTCGACGCCTATGGGCGCTGGGCGAGGCAGGAGCCGACGCGGAAGGCGGTCGTCGTCTATGCCACCATGTGGCACAGCACGGAGCGCATGGCCCGGGCGTTGAGCGAGGGACTGAAGGCGGAGGGAGCCGAGGTCAGGGTCATGGCCATGGATCATGTCCATCGCAGCCAGGTGGCCTACGAACTGCTCGAAGCGGGTGCCCTGATCTGCGGCTCGCCGACCCTGAACAACCATCTCCTGCCCCAGATGGCCGACGTGATGACCTATCTCAAGGGGTTGAAGCCCAGAAACCTCATGGGCGCCGCCTTCGGGTCCTACGGCTGGAGTGGGGAGTCCGTCAGACAGTTGAACGACATCCTGGTGGAGATGAAGGTGGAAAAGGTCGGGGAGGGAATCCGGGTCAAGCACCGGCCTGACGCGGGTGTCTTGGCCGACTGTTATGCCCTCGGACGGGAGATCGGGGAGCGGTTGCGCGCGAAGGCCGCGCCCGCGGCATAAATCACTTCAAGACAAGGAGCGGACCCATGAAAAGTTACGAGTGCGGTGTGTGCGGCTATGTTTACGATCCGGCCAAGGGCGATCCGGACAACGGGATCGCCCCCGGCGTCCCCTTCGAAGACCTGCCGGAAGGTTGGACCTGTCCCATATGCGGTGCGGAAAAAGATCAGTTTTCACCCCTATAGAGGAAGACTCATGGCAACGATTAGAGATGCGCTTTATCAGGCCTACACGGGAGAGGCGAAAGCGGCCCTTAGGCTCAAGGTTTACGCGGAAAAGGCGGCGGAGGAGGGCTACCTCCAGATGGCCAAGCTCTTCCGGGTGATCGCCTATTCGGAAGAGATTCACGGGGCGCGTGCGCTCCGGGTGCTCAGGGAGATCAAGTCCACGGAGGAGAACCTGGCCGACAGCTTCGAATCCGAAACGCGGGTGGCGGAAGTCGCCTACGAACAGTTCATCAAACAGGCCGAGGCGGAGGGAAACAAGCCGGCGCTCCTCCATTTCAGCCAGAGCCGGGATGTCGAGGAAACCCACGCCAAGCTGTACAAGGAAGCCATGACCCATTTCCTCGAGGAGCGGGAAACGCACTATCACGTCTGCAAGATCTGCGGATATGTCGCCGACGGCGTTCTTCCCGAAGAATGTCCCGTCTGCGGTGCGAAGCGCGACCACTTCGTCTCCTTTGACTGATCCGCCTCCCCGCTTGAAAAGCGGGGGATTCTGTGTTAGCTACAGCGCCAACCAACGATGCAGGAGCGCTCCATGAACTACAAGAATACGTTGAACCTCCCTCAAACCCCGTTTCCCATGAAGGCCAATCTGTCCCAGAAGGAGCCGGACATGCTCCGGCGCTGGGAAGAGACGCGGATCTACGACAAGATCCGCGAGGCCTCGCAGGGGCGCCCCGTCTATATCCTCCATGACGGTCCCCCCTACGCCAACGGAAATATCCATCTGGGCACGGCCATGAACAAGGTCATCAAGGACATGGTCATCAAGGCCAAGAACATGTCCGGTCTGGATTGCCTCTACGTTCCGGGCTGGGACTGCCACGGGCTTCCG
>JALNWL010000134.1 GCA_023230905.1 Syntrophales bacterium | reverse complement strand
AAGAAGGAACGACTATTGACGATCTTTCTCGCCCCCTTCATCCCCTGCACGGCGCGCCTGGCGGTGATCACCCTCGTCACCGGGGCGATGTTCGGATCGCAGGCGATATCCTGGGCCACGGGACTGCTGGCCCTCAACCTGTTGCTCCTGGGGGTCACGGGCATGGTGATCAGCCGGTTCTTTCTGAAGGGCGAGGCAACCCCCTTCATCATGGAGCTTCCCCTGTACCACCGTCCGGACATCCGGACGATCGGCACGGTGGTCTGGATGCGTACCGCGGCCTTTGTCCGCAAGGCGGGAACGATCATCCTCGCCGTGTCCGTCGCCGTCTGGCTCTTCTCGTACCTGCCGTACGGCCAGGTGGAAACGAGCCTGCTCGCAGGCTTCGGGCGTCTCCTGGAGCCGCTGGGCCGGCCACTGGGACTCGACTGGAAGATGGTGACGGCCCTGCTCACCAGTATCGTCGCCAAGGAAAACGCCGTGGCCACGCTGGGGGTCCTCTATGCCGTCGGAGATCAGGGCCTGGTCGCGATGCTGCCCCGGATCATCAGCCATGCCTCGGCAGCGGCCTTTCTCGTCGTGCTGATGCTCTTCATCCCCTGCGCGGCCACGGTGGCCGTGATGCGCCGGGAACTGGCCGACAACCGGTGGTTTGCCGCGTCCCTCGCGTTCATGTTCGCCCTGTCCTACGCGGGCGGCGTGATCGCCTACCGTCTGGTCCTCCTGACCGGCGTCTGAGAAAGGGAAAATGCGCCCCGCAGGGTTGATTTTTCCGCCGGAGTGGTTAGATTATCCCCTGCCGGACGGATGACGACCAGGCGCCTTTCCATCGTCGTCCCGCCGCGCGCCGGACCTGTTTCGAATACGCCAAAAGGGTTGAGGGACATGCCGATCTACGAGTTTTACTGCGCGAAGTGCAACACGATCTACAACTTCTTCTCCAGGAGCGTCAATACGGACAAGATCCCGACCTGTCCGAGGTGCAAGCGCGTCCGCCTCAAGCGGCAGATGTCCGTCTTCGCCAAGCTCTCCGGCGGCAAGGACGAGCCGCCCGCGGACGACATGCCGCCCATCGACGAGGCGAAGATGGAAAAGGCGATGGCGATGCTGGCCGGCGAGGCGGACAGAATCAACGAGGACGATCCCCGGCAGGCGGCGGCCCTCATGCGGAGGCTGAGCGACGCCACGGGGCTCAAGCTCGGGGCGGGGATGGAGGAGGCCTTGAGCCGGATGGAGCGGGGCGAGGACCCGGAAAAGATCGAGGCGGAGATGGGCGATCTGCTCGAGGGGGAAGAGCCGTTCCTGCTGGAGGCGAAAGGCAGAAAAGGCGGCCGCAAATCCAGGCCCGCCGTGGACGAAACCCTCTACGACCTGTAGAAACGACGCCCGACCGGATCATCCGCCATGCGGCAGCGCACCCTCCGGCCCCGTCCGGTTTCCGGCGAAAGGTCCGGCGATCGGCAAACGGCTATTCCGTGGCCATCCCGACGACCTTGTAGTTGAATTCATAATTGAGCGCGCCGCTCCATTCCTTCGCGAAAATGCTTTTATAGCGGGTCCCGTAAACGGGTCCGACGGGTTTGCCGTACGTGTAAAACCAGTTGACGACCGGCTTCCCCGAAAAACCGAGGGCAATCCAGTAATTCCCCGCCGCCAAAACCGGCCGTTCCCGATCCGGGAAGGTGAAGGTCACCCATCGATAACCGGGACGGCCGGAAATCTCCTCGAGAGCGACCATTTGCGTCGTGCACAGGATCTCGCCGGGCTGGCCGTCCTGATCCTTGAACACATCCACCCAGAGATGACCGTCTCCCCCAAAGTTGTGCAATGCCAGCGCGATTTCATGGAGGGTCGCCGGTTTCGCCAATTCGACCACCTGGGCATACTGCGTCACGCCGTGGGTGACGAATTCCGCCGTTTCCACCAGAAAATTGCGGGACATTTCAAACGAACCCCCGCCTTTGGCCTGGGTCACACGGGGAAACGCAAAATCGACGTCCTCCGGAAATTCCAGATTGCCGAAAACAAAGGGCTTGTCATAGCGTAACGGCTTGGGAGACACGGGCGCCGGCACGGGCGGCGCGGGGATCGGGGGGGCGGGCGCCGGTTCCGGTGCGGGCGGCACGGGGATCGGAGGGGCCGGCGCGGGTTCAGGCGCAGGCTCAGGCGGCGCGGGAACGGGGGGAGCGGGCGCCGGTTTCGGTACAGGCTCAGGTGCCGGTGCGGGCGGCATGGGTTCAGGCGCAGGCACGGGCGGCACGGGGATCGGAGGGGCCGGCGCAGGCTCAGGCGCCGGCTGAACGGCGGCCTCCTCCAATCTGGCCAGGACATTGGGGCCCAAAAGCAGATTCTTGGGGCCGTAATTCTGCCGCTTGGCTGAAACCTGAATCGAATCAGCCAGGAAGTTCCCGCCGATGGTTTCCTGCAGCGTCGGTTTGGTGCGAGCCCCGGAACTCTGCGCCCAGCGCACCAGACCGTCATTTTTGGTCTCGTTGTTATCCACGCCAACTTCAATGCGGACGAACCGGTTGGAAATAAAAAACTGCATGTTCTGCGGATCGTAAGGAACCCAACCCAGATCCGGGAACCAGACTTCCACCCAGGAATGCCGGCCCTGCCCCATCTTGAAGGTCAGCGTTCCCCTCTCCCAGGACACGTCGAACGGCTGATTCATCGTGACGCCGTTGACGATCCGCACCGGCACCCCCACGCCGCGCAACAGCGCGGCCGTCAGGTGCGAGTAGTTCTGGCAGTTGCCCTTGCCGGTCCGCAAAGAATAAAGCGCGTCGTACTGCACCGGGGGATTGACGTACCGGACGTGATCCACGACCCAGCTCACGACCTTCTGCACGGCATCGAACTGCGTTTTTACGCCCTGGGTCAGTTCGAGTGCCAGCGCCCGAATGGCGGGATCCCCGGTTTGCACCAGCTCGGAGGCCTGCAGATAATCCTTCAGATCCTCGGGTGTGGATACGGCCGGGAAAGGCGCGGTGGATTGGATGGGGTTCAAGCCGGTCGAGGTTTGCGCGTCAAAGGCGATCGTGGCGTCAACCACCCGGGGAACGGTGTACCAGGTCGCCTGGATGATCTTGTTGCCTCGGGCGTTGGTCGTGGTGGTTTCGTCCTCGGCCTCCGGCGAAAACCGGACTTTAAAACGGGTGATCTTCTGCTTGTATGTCGGAGAGTCGAAGCTTTCGGGCACCACGAAGCTCAGCATCAATTTTCTCATGGAATCGCCGGCCACGATCTGATGCTGAAGCTCGTAGTGGATGGTGGAGGCCATGTCCCCCTGGACCGTAAAATTCTCGGCCACCGCCGGGACGGCCATCAGCATCATCAGGGACGTGAAAATGGCCATAACGGTTTTTTTCATCGATTGTCTCCTTCGCAGAAGATGTGGGGCAAAACATCCATCGCGCGAGCCGCAACCCTCAACGGAGCGTCATCAGCACGAGCCGCGAGCCGGAAAGGGTCAGCCGCGTCAGCTTGACATCGAAAATCTTCGACCGATCCTTCGTATCGAGAAATTCGACAAAGACCTCCTGGGACGGCCCCATCCAGGCCTGCCGAAACTCCCGGGAGAAGTCCACCCGGTATTCTTCCTTGATCAGCTCCCGCACCGGGTGTCCGATCAGCCTGTCCCGCGACCGTCCCAGATGCTCCATGACCTTTTCCGACAGACCTTCGATCAAGCCGTCGTTGTTCAGCAGAATCCCCATTTCTTCCCGGAACAACTGCTGCTTCAGCTGGTCCTTCCTGTCCCGCATCCAGGCATAGGCCAGCCCCAGGGACCGGTTGGCCTCTTCAAGCTGTTTATTCGCGGTCTTCAGGGCCTCCTCCGCGGCCCTGCGCCGGGTCACGTCCCTGGACACCCCGTAGAGTCGCGTCAGGACGCCCCGATCGTCCCGGATCCCGCTAATGATCGTCTCCAGCCAGCGGGTCGAGCCGTCCCGGTGATAGAATTCCAGGGTGAGGGTCACACTCCTATCGGGGTCGGCGCCGTGCTGTTTTTCGAAGGCAATTTCCCGGGACAGGGTCTCCAGCGCCGTCGAGAGCGAGTCCGGCGCCAACTGCTCCTCGACGTTCTGGCGCAGGCGTTCCTCCGGGGTAAATCCCAGGACGGTCTGGACGGAGGGGGTGACATAGACCGTCCGCAGGTCCAGGTCCATGATCCACAGGATGTCGTTGATTCTTTCGGCCAGGAACCTGTATCTTCGTTCACTTTCCCGCAGCGCCTCTTCCACCCGCCGGCGCTGGGCGGATTCTTCCTCGAGGGCCCTGATTCTTTCCCTCAGGTCTTCATCGTTGGGGTTCCCAGTCAAAGGAGGACCTCCCGCCGTTCCGTCCGCTTCAGATGACCTTGACGATTTCAGGGGCGTGCCGCTCGGACGCCGGAGGAACGGCGGTCGGATAGCCGAGAATGAGCGGGGCCACGATGCGGCAGCCTTCGGGCACGCCCAGTTCCGCGAGGACCTTCGGGTCCTTCAGGTGCGCTCCCAGGCCGATCCAGCAGGTCCCCAGGCCCCGGGCCGTCGCCGCGAACATGAAGTAGGCCGCCGTCAATCCGCAATCGACATCCAGGGACCGTACGTCGTCCGGTCCGAGAATGAACACGAGGCAGGGGGCGTTGTAGAAGACGTTGACCCGCTCGTCCCGCAGGTAGGATTCGTACGCCTTCAGAGGCGAGTCGGGATTCCGGTCGAGATCGGCAAGCAGCGTCCTCCGGCTCACATCCGAGAGCCTCCGCATCCGTTCCCGGTCGCGCACGACGATGAACTTGCAGGGCTGGCGATTGCTCGCCGTCGGGGCGAGGCAGGTCTCCCGGAGGATCTCCTCCAGCACGGGCAGGGGCACCTCCCGGTCCTGGAAGTCCCGGATGGCCCGTCGCCGTTTCAGAAGCGTCTCATAATCCATGGTTGACTCCCCATCCAACACGAACCTCCCCTGCCCGCATCAACCGTCGCCCCGTGCGCCGCCCCCCGTGGATGCCGGTTTTTTCGGAATGACGAGCCACATCCCGAGATAGGCGAGGATACCAAACCCGAAAGAGAAGATGACGAGCAAGAGGAAAAGGACCCGGATCAGGGTCGGATCGCGGTCGACGTACTCGGCAATGCCGCCGCACACCCCGCCGATTTTCCGATCGTCCGTCGCGAGATACAATCGTTTCATGTCTGATGACCCTCCCCCGACGGCCTCACAGGCCGAGCAGTTCCTCCGGCCGGTCGAACAGATGGTCGGGCCCGGCGTCAGCCAGCTTTTCACGGCCGTGCCAGCCCCAGGCGACGGCGACGGTCTTTACGCCGGCCTCCCGCGCCTCGAGGACGTCGCCGACGGTGTCCCCGATGTAGAAGGTCCGGTCCGCCGCCATCCCGAACGCCTCCAGGGCGTGGTTGATCTTGTCCACCTTGCTGAAGAGGAAGTCGGATCCAAAGATGTCCCGAAAGTAGCCGTCGTATTGAAATCGCTTGAGCATCGCCCGGATCGTCGGGGACCCGTTCGAGGAGATCACGGCGAGGAGATGATCCCGGTGGAGCGTCTCCAGGACGGGCGCGATGCCGGGAAAGGGGCTCAAGGCGTCGTAATTGAAGCGGGGGAGAATCTCGTGGGCCGCCCGGGCGAAGGCCGCGAGATCGACACCCCGTTCGGCCATCGCCTCGTAGAAATTCCCCTCGAACAGGGCGAGGTAGTCCTCCCGGGTCTGGACGATCGGCGTCCCGATCTCCCTCAGGCACGCCCCCACGGCCTGAACGTAAAAGTCCAGCGAATCCACCAGCACCCCATCGAAATCGAAGAGAAACAGTTTTTTCATGAGATACCCATTACACCAAAAACCGGCCCGCGGGCAAGGACCGAATCGGCGGACGCCACGGCGAGTGCGCTCACACGTCGGCGCCGGCGAGTTGGAAGGCCCGGCGGGTCAGGTCGGCCGGAAGCAGTTCCCGCTTCATCTGCTCCGTCAGGGCCCCGATGCCCAGATACTGGCCGGAGGCCGCCGCCACCGGTTCGAGGCCGCCATCGGAACGAACCGCCGCCGCGCCGCCGGAGGCCCAGAACAGCAATCGGGAGCGGGCGTTGCCCCGGACCTTCTCTCCCCTTCCGAAAACGAGGAGCGGTTCTCCGGCGGCGATGTCGCGATAGAACGTGTAGCTCGCCCTCACGGTCACGCCGCCGCTCGCGGTCAGGAGAAAGCCGCCCCAGCCGATGATCTCGTCCAGCAGAGCGACCAGGGGGAGGGGGTGCAGGCGCCCCTGGCGCTGAAACCGCCAGAAGGCCGCCCCGTCGTCGCCCAGACATCCGATCGGGGAGACAACCGTCGCCGGGCTGTCCGGCACGTCCGGAACGTAGAAGCGGCGGCCGAGACCGGTTTGCCGGCGGGCGATCCCGCAAACAAAGCAGTTCCGGTAGAACGGCAGGTCAAGCAGCCGGCCGGCCCACGCGTCGATCCGGGCGGGCAGACCGGCCGGCACGCGTCGCTCGGTGGATGGGGCATCGCCCCCGAAGCGGACCGACGCCGACAGGTAGGGGGGCGTTCGGGGGTCTTTGACGATCGATCCCCGGGCGCCGCTCGCCGTGGCGGTCACCTCGATCGCGAGTGTATCCCCCAGCCGGGCGCTCGCACCACCCATGCGGTAGTCGATGGCATAGGGGTAGGGGCCGAACGGACCCGGGCACTCCTCCGTCAGGTCCCCGGCGAGGTCGGCCACGGCGCCCATGGCGATCCCCCCGTGAGGGATCCCCACCCACCCCTGTTTTTTTTCGTCCATCACGATGACGGAGCGGAGCGTTCGCCCCTCACGCCGGACACCGGCGGATCCGAACAGGAACGTCCGGACGAAATCGCCCGCGTCGCCCCCCGTGTCCGCATCCCTGGTCTGAAATGCCTGTGCCACCAAGATTTCTCCCGCGTTGTAACGTTCCCTTCCGGACCGCCGGGCGGCATCGCCGGCCCGTTTCGAATCGCCGCCCGGCTACCGCCCGTCCCGGGTGTGCGGCCGCCGCAGGGGCGGCGTCAAAACGCCGTCCTCCGTGATGATCGCCGTGATGTAGCGGTGGGGCGTCACATCGAATGCAGGGTTGTAGACGGCGATCCCCTCCGGGGCGGTGGCGACGCCCGCGAAGCGCACCACTTCCCCCGGGTCCCGCTCCTCGATGGGGATTCCCGTACCGTCCGCCAGCGAAAAATCGACCGTGGACCACGGCGCGGCCACGTAGAACGGAAGCCCGTGCGCGTGCGCCAGGACGGCAAGGGCATAGGTTCCGATCTTGTT
>JALNWL010000133.1 GCA_023230905.1 Syntrophales bacterium | reverse complement strand
GATGATCAAGGTCGGCCGCTCGGCGAAGGCCGTCCAGGCGGCCAAGTCGCACACCGGGGCGCTCGCGGGAAACGACGCCGTGCTGGACGGCATCCTGCGCCAGTTGGGGATTATCCGGGTCGACACCATCGAGGAACTGGCCGAGGCGGCGCACCTGTTCGTTCATAGCCCGCTGCCCCCGGGGACGGGACTCGGCGTCTGCACGCTGTCGGGTGGGCTGTGCGGCGTCTATGCGGACCTGTGCGCCCGCTACGGGATCGAGCTGCCCCCCCTGAGTGACGAAACGCTCGCCGGCCTCCGGGCGGTGCTGCCCGATTTCGCCCAGCCAGACAACCCCCTCGACCTGACGGGCGGCGGCTTCCAGCAGGGCGTGGACCGGGTCGTCGAACTCCTCCTGAACGACGAAAACCTGGCCGTCCTGGCGCCGCTGACCGTCCCTCCGAAGGGACCGGAAGACGTCTTCGCCGAAATGATCAACGCCTCCTTCCTGTCCCACATCAAGACGTCCCCCAAGCCGCTCGTGCCCATCATGTTCCGCGAGGCGGGCGATTACGCCCGGAGGTACTACGAAGAACACGGGATCGCCGCCATCGAGGACCCGGGTCTCGGCTTCAAGGCGATCGCCCACCTGATCCAATACGCGCGCTTCGTGCGCGAATTTCAGAAGCGCTGACAGCGGGACGGTTCACCCGTCCTCGCGAAAATCCATCGGTTGGGCAGCAAGCACGGGCGTGTCCGGCCGGTTGCCACGACGTCGGGTGCATCCCCGTGAGAGCGACGCCGGGATGGGGGCCGGGGGGATCTTCGCGAACAGGCGGCATCCTAAGGGCAGGAATGTCCATGCCGCGCGTTATGCAGCACCCGGCGACCAAGCATCCCGTCGAAAGCGCAAAAAAAGGCCGGAGCCTGTGCGGCTCCGACCTTCGTCGGTGGCGTGGGGTGGTTTCAGGCCCGGCGGCGCCGGGCGGGTCCGTCCCGGGGAGGGAGCGGACGATGCCCCGCCGGGTCTCTCAGTGGCCCTCCTCCATGGCGCCTGCGATGTACATCATGGACAGGAGCACGAAGACCAGGGTCTGGATGAAGGAGATCAACACCTTGAGCAGATAGATGGGCAGCGGGACCAGGAACGGCACCAGGATCAGCAGAACGGCGATCACGATGTGCCCCCCTTCGATGTTGCCGAACAGCCGGACGGAGAGCGACAGGGGGCGCGTCAGGTGGCTGATGATTTCGATGGGCATCATGAGCGGGATGAGCCACCAGACGGGGCCGAGGAACTGCTTGACGTACTTGAACCCGTGGATCTGGATGCCCACGACGTGCGTCATGATGAAGACGACCAGGGCCATGGCGGCGTTCGTGTTGAGGCTGGCCGTCGGCGACGCGAAGCCGGGCACCAGGCCGATGAGGTTGGAAAAGAGGATGAACAGACCCAGGGTGGCGATCAGGGGGAAGAATTTCCGGCCGTGTGGGCCCATCGTATCCAGGAGCAGGCCGTCGAAACCGACGACGATCGCCTCCATGACGTTCTGAAAGCCGCCCGGGACGATGCTAACCCTCCGGGTCGCCAGAAAGCTCAGCACCGCCAGCACGGCCATGGCAAACCACGTATAGGTGACGTGATCCGGGAAAAAGGGATTGGCCAGAAATGACAACGAATGCATTGGTTATCTAACCTCCTGAATGAGATTTTTTTTTCCATACACGAGGACGATGGTCAAAACGACGTTGACGACCACGATAGACAGGCCGATGACCAGCCCGAAGATATCCACCCACTCCCGGGTGATGACCACGAAGAGCACCGCCGCCGTCAGGACGAAGCGAAGGACGTAGCGGATCATGACCGCCGACTTCGCCTTTTCGGTCAACTGTGCAAAAACCGTCGTCAGATTGCGGTAAAGCCAGTGAAAGTTAATGATGCAGATGAGCCCGCCGCAAACGATCCCGGCGACGAAACGGGGGGAGGCCCACAGGGCGCTCAGGAGCGTGAGCAGGGCCAACAGAACCCAGTTGGTGACCTCAAGTCTTTTTTGGAGTGGGTCTTTTACGATGGGGTTCACTTTTTACACACGTGATGACATCTCGTTCGTCCGTGAAATTCTTCCGGATCAGGACGTAAATGTTGCGGAAGCCGGCGACGAGACCGATGACGAGAAACACGAAGGTGAAGGTGTTGCCCGTGTCCAGCTTCCGGTCCAGATAGAGCCCGAAAAACAACCCGCCAAAAACCATCATGACCATGGCGATGCCGATGCTGCTGGCGTACGCCAACTGAATGGCCGACTTTCTCGTTGCCCTATCCATTGTCGCCGCGCCTCTTAGCACGATTGGGGAATGAAGTCAAATAAAAAACATGTCTCCCCTGACCGGCGGTCAGGAACCGGAGCGCCCCCGTTCCGGTTTACCGCGGGGCTCCGGCGCGTCCGGTCCGGGGGTCAGGGCCGGGTTCGTTCATACCAGGCGATGGTCTTGGCGAGCCCCTCCCGGAAGGCGGTCCGTGCCTGGAAGCCGAAGGCGTCCCGGGCCCGGTCGGTGTTCAGCATCCGCCGGGGCTGACCGTCCGGACGGGTGGCGTCCCAGACCACGCGGCCGGTGAACCTCGTCAGCTCCACGATCAGTTCCGTCAAGTCCCGGATGGAGATTTCGAAGCCGGCGCCGATGTTGACCGGCTCCGGACCGTCGTACTTTTCCGTCGCCAGCGCGATCGCCTCCGCGGCGTCCTCGACGTAGAAGAACTCGCGGGTGGCGGCGCCCGTCCCCCAGACCACGATCTCCGGGGCGCCGGCCCGCTTCGCGTCCACGCACTTCCTGATCAGGGCGGGGATCACGTGAGACGAGGCGGGGTCGAAGTTGTCCCCCGGGCCGTAGAGGTTGACGGGCAGCAAGAAGATCGCGTTGAACCCGTACTGACGCCGGTAGGCCTGGGCCTGGACGAGCATCATCTTCTTCGCGAGGCCGTAGGGGGCGTTCGTCTCCTCGGGGTAGCCGTTCCAGAGGTCGTCCTCCCGGAAGGGGACGGGGGTGAACTTGGGGTAGGCGCAGATCGTTCCCAGCGCGACGAATTTGCTGATCTTGCGGAGGGACCCCTCGTGCATGAGCTGGACCCCCATCATGAGATTGTCGTAGAACAGCGGCGCGGGGTTGGCCTCGTTGAAGCCGATGCCCCCCACCTTGGCGGCCAGGTGGATGACGATGTCCGGCCGCTGCTCCTCGTACAGACGCCGGACGTCCTCGATGCGGACGAGGTTGTACTCCGGCAGATCGGCGACGGAAACGCGGCGGCAGCCCTTTGCGTCCAGCTCCCGGAGGAGATGGGCGCCCAGGAACCCTTTGCCGCCGGTGACGGTGATCCGTCGGTTTCGCATGTCGGTCATCGTGGCCTCCCTGAACGTCCGTTGCCCTCAGATCATCCGGCTGCTGCCGTTGCAGGCGTAGCCCGCCTCGACCAGCGTCTTCTCGCGCATGGCGAGTTCCATGTCGGCCGCGACCATCATCTCCACGAGGCCGTCGAAGTCGACCCGGGGCGTCCAGCCCAGGATCGTTCTCGCCCGCGAGGCATCCCCCTTCAGGGCGTCCACCTCCGTGGGGCGGAAGTAACGCGGGTCTATGGCCACGTGCCGGCCGGGGTCGAGGTCGAGTTTCGCGAAGACCCGGTCCACGAATTCCTGGACGGAGTGCATCTCCCCGGTGGCGATGGCGAAATCGTCCGGTGTCTCCTGCTGGAGCATGAGCCACATCGCCTCGACGTAGTCGCCCGCGAAGCCCCAGTCGCGCTTGGCCTGGAGGTTGCCCAGGTAGAGCTTGTTCTGGAGACCCAGCTTGATCCGGGTCGCCGCCCGGGTGATCTTCCGGGTGACGAAGGTCTCGCCGCGCCGTGGCGACTCGTGGTTGAAGAGGATCCCGTTCGTGGCGAAGAGCCCGTAGGCCTCCCGGTAGTTCCTCACGATGTAGTAGGCGTAGACCTTGGCCGCGGCGTAGGGGCTCTGGGGGTGGAACGGGGTGGCCTCGCTCTGGGGCGGCGGGGCGGCCCCGAACATCTCGCTCGACGAGGCCTGGTAGAAGCGGGTTGGGATGCCCGTCTTGCGGATGGCCTCGAGCAGCCGCAGGGTCCCCAGTCCGGTCACGTCCCCCGTGTACTCGGGCATGTCGAAGCTCACCCGGACGTGGCTCTGGGCGCCCAGGTGGTAGATCTCGTCGGGCCGGATGTCGCCGAGCAGATCCATCAGCTGCCCGGAGACGGACAGATCGCCGTAGTGCAGATACACCCGCGCCTCCGGATCGTGGAAGTCGCGGTAGAGGTGGTCTATCCGGTCCGTGTTGAACGTGCTGGACCGGCGGATGAGGCCGTGGACTTCGTAGCCCTTGCCCAGCAGGAACTCGGCCAGATACGATCCGTCCTGGCCGGTGATGCCGGTGATGAATGCCTTCTTCATGTCCGTGTTGTTCTCCTTCCGGCGGGTCGCGGGCGACCCGGAAATGGTGTCCTCACCCGGGCCGGTGCTCCGGCCCGGGGTGTTTCCCGACCATCCTAGTTGCGCGGGGTCGGGCCTGTCAAGGGCAAAGCGCGCCCGGGCCGCGTGGCGGTTCAGGCGCCGTAGTAATCCCGGTACCACCGGATGAACCGGCCAATCCCCTCAGCGAGCGGGGTCGACGGCTTGAATCCCACCGCGGCGGTCAGATCGTCCACGTCCGCGTAGGTGGCCGGAACGTCTCCGGGCTGCAGCGGCAGCGGGTTCCGGACGGCCTTGCGGCCCAGCGCCGCCTCGATCGCCGCGATGAAGTCGGTCAGCGCCACCGGGGCGTTGTTGCCGATGTTATAGATCCGGTACGGGGCGAAACTCGTCGCCGGGTCCGGCGCCTCGCCCCGCCACCGGGGATCCGGCGCGGGGATCAGGTCCAGGATACGGGAAACCCCCTCCACGATGTCGTCGATATAGGTGAAGTCCCGCTGCATCCGCCCGTGGTTATAGACGTCGATGGGTTCGCCCGCCAGGATCGCACGGGTGAAGAGGAACAGGGCCATGTCCGGCCGGCCCCACGGACCGTAAACCGTGAAGAAGCGCAGTCCCGTGCAGGGCAGGCCGTAGAGGGCCGCGTAGGCGTGGGCCATCAGTTCGTTCGATTTCTTCGTGGCCGCGTAGAGGCTCACGGGATGGTCCACGTTATCGTGGACGGAAAAGGGCATCCGGGTGTTGCCGCCATAAACGGAGCTCGACGAGGCGAAGACGAGGTGGCGGACGTCGTGATGACGGCAGCCCTCCAGGACGTGGAGGAAGCCGACCAAGTTGCTCTCGACATAGGCGAGGGGGTTTTCGAGCGAATACCGGACGCCGGCCTGAGCGGCCAGATGGACCACGCGCGCGGGCTTCTCCCGCGCGAAGAGCGCCGCCATGCCGTCCCGGTCGGCGAGGTCGAGGCGGACGAAGCGAAACCCCGGGGAGCCCTGCAGTCGGGCGAGGCGGTCCTCCTTTAGGCGGACGTCGTAGTAGGGATTCAGGTTGTCCACCCCGACGACCGTGAGCCCGGCGTCGAGGAGGCGTTTCGTCAGATGAAAGCCGATGAACCCGGCCGCGCCGGTGACGAGAATCGTTTCAGGCATTTTTCCGAAATCCTTTTTGGTCAGGGCGCTTGGGAAATCCGCTCCCGCCGCGCTCAAGACATTTTTTTCGTTCCGGCATTTCCTTCGCGTCCCATGCGCCGAAGGGGCGCCGTGCTCCCGGGCGGTCCGAAAAAATCTCGATTCGCGCTGGTGGAAGCGGATTTCCGGCGCTCGTACACGCGACTACAACCGCCAGTAGCGGAAACCCCGCGCCCGCGCCTCCATCGGGTCGAACATCCCCTTGATGTCGACGAGGACCGGGTCGCCGTTCCGGCACAGGCCGGCGATGTCCGCCAGGGTGAGCCGCCGGTAGGGGGCGTGGGCGACGGCCACGATCACGGCGTCCACGGGGCCGATGTCCTTCAGGTCGTGCAGGGTGAGCCCGAAGTAGCGCTCCACCTCGTCGGGGTCCGCCAGCGGGTCGTGGACGACCGTACGGATTCCGTAATCCTGAAGCTCCCGGATGATGTCGATCACGCGGGTGTTCCTGAGGTCCGGGACATCCTCCTTGAAGGTGAGCCCCAGGACGGCGATGGTGGCCTCGCGGATCTGCGTGCCGGCGCCGATCAGGAGCTTGATGGTCCGTTCCGCCACGTACTTGCCCATGTTGTCGTTGATCCGGCGGCCGGCCAAGATCATTTCAGGGTGGTAGCCGAGCATCTCCGCCTTGTAGGTCAGGTAGTACGGATCGACGCCGATGCAGTGGCCGCCGACGAGCCCCGGGCGGAAGGGGAGGAAGTTCCATTTCGTTCCCGCCGCCGCGAGGACGTCCAGGGTGTCGATGCCCATCCGCTGGAAGATGATCGCCAGTTCGTTCATCAGGGCGATGTTGATGTCCCGCTGCGTGTTCTCGATGACCTTCGCCGCCTCGGCGATCTTGATGGAGGCGGCGGGGTGGATCCCCGCCCGGACCACCCGGCCGTAGACGTCGACGAGCAGCTTCAGGGTGGCCGCGTCGGATCCGGAGACGATCTTCGTGATGCTCTCCAGGGTGTGCACGCGGTCGCCCGGGTTGATCCGTTCGGGCGAATAGCCCACGGTGAATCCCTCGCCCAGGCTCAAACCCGATTCCCGGGACAGGAGGGGGACGCAGACCTCCTCGGTGACGCCGGGGTAGACGGTGGATTCGAAAACGACGCAGGTCCCCCGTGCCAGGTTGCGACCGACCAGGACGCAGGCCTGTTCGACCGGCCGCAGGTCGGGCCGGCGGGCCTCGTCGATGGGGGTCGGGACGGCCACGATGATCAGGCGGCAGGTCTTCAGGACGGCGGGGTCCGACGAGAAGGCGATGGCGACCGCCTTGAGCGCGTCCGGGGCGACCTCGAGGGTCCGGTCCCGTCCCGCCTCAAGTTCCGCGATCCGCTCCGGGCGGATGTCGAACCCGACCACGTCGAAATGGCGGGCCATCTGGACGGCGAGCGGCAGGCCGACGTAGCCCAGGCCGACGACGGCAAGCCGGTGCGTGCGCGCGTCGAGGGTGGCGAGAGACAGGGGCGTCTCCGCGCCGGCGGTTTCGGGATGGGTCATGCCGGGCCTCCGCGAGTGGGCTGAATGAACTGGGACTCCCTATAGCCGAATTCTGCGTGCAATTCAACCCTTCATCCGGGTGGGAGGTCGCGTGTGCGCCGGGCGTGAGTCCGTCCGGCGTGGGCTCAGACCCTGTCTAGGGCGCGGGCG
>JALNWL010000132.1 GCA_023230905.1 Syntrophales bacterium | reverse complement strand
CTCTCTGCGGAAAACTGGGACGTCTCTCCCCCTCGAAACCGCACGGTGTGTGTCGACCTTTTCCCGTGGGAGCGGGGAATCATGCCCGGGCGACGGGGCGGAACCGATTGTTTCGACGTGGCCTTTAAGTAACGTCCAGCGGCAACGGTGTCAAGAAAAATCGCGGTCGGACGGCGGACGGCGCTCCATCACCGGGCGCCCGATCAGCTCCGCCAGGGGGCGAACCCGATATCCCCTCGCCTCGAGGCCGGTCAGGATCCGCTCCACCTCCTCGAGCCAGCCTGGAACCCCCGCCGATGCGGACGGCGCGACATCGTGCAGGAGGACGATCGCCCCCGGGTGGACCCGCCTCAGGACGCGGCGCGCCAAGCCCCCGACGCGCCGATTGCCGAAGTCTCCCCCCCGGCAGCTGAATGTCACGCAGTCCATGCCGAGCGACTCCAGGACCCCGGGGAGCCGCGGGCTGGTGATGCCGACGGGGGGACGAAAGGCGAGCGGACGGACGCCTAAGGGGGATAGGAGCGCCTGCGTGCGGGCAATCTCCTCCCGGAGGCGGCTTCGGGAACGCAGCATCAGGAAGGGATCGTGCCGGTAGGAATGATTTCCCACGGCATGATGGCGTGCAAGGATGTCCCGGACCAGGCCCGGAAAGGCCTCCGCCCTGTTCCCGGCGACGAAGAACGTCGCCGGCATCCCGTGCCGCTCCAGCAGGTCCAGGAGACGGGGGGTGACGCGCGGGTCCGGGCCGTCGTCGAAGGTCAGGGCCACCGCCCGGTCAACGCGCTTCCCCCGGCTGATGACGGGGAGGAAGAACCGCGACCGCGGGTAGAACGGGGCGGCGAGACACGCGAGGACGAAGACACCCAGGGGAACGGCGGCCGCCTCCGGAACCGGGGTAAACCCGAGCAGACCCGCCGTGAGGAAGGCGGCCCCTCCGGTAACGTGGGCCGGGGAGCACGCGCCCCTCCCCCTGCGGTCCGGTCCGGTCCCTTTCATCTCAGAAGCAGCTCCCAAAGGGGTCCGGGATGGCCGTAGGCGTGAAGGCGGGAAACGATCCGCTCCGACTCCCGTCCGCCGTCCCCGTACACCCAGTTGTTTCGGCCGCCGGCCTGTCGATGGATCCGGGCCATGATGTCCGGCGCGGCGATCCCCGGCGAACGGTAGAAAACCGGCGTCAGCAAATTCTGGCCCGGCGCGAGCTGCCCTTCCGCCAGCGCCCGCTCGTGGAGCGGCGTGAAGGGGAAGATCCGGACCCCGCAGAAAAAGAAGAATACGGCCCTCTCCAGCGTCTCCGCGTTGCCCAGCGTCTCGTCGAGTGTCCGGCCGTCTTCCCCGGGACCGCCCAGGAGAAAATAATGGGCGATGTGCAGGCCGGCCCGGCGGACGGCCTCGTGCGCGGCGACGGCCTCGGCCACGGAAAAGGGCTTCCGGTAGGCATGGAGCATCGCGTCGGAAAGGGACTCCGTGCCGAATTCCACATGGCTCAAGCCGGCCTCCCTCAGGGCCTCGTAATACCCGCCGGGCGGACGCGTCGGGGCGAAAAAGGCCCCCCAGGGGACGGTCACGCCGTGGCGCCGGAAGGCGCGGGCGACCGAGAGGCTGTGCTCCCAATCGGCGTTGAACACGGAATCGGTGATGAAGAGGTACCCCGCGCCCAGGTCCTGAAGGCGGCGGGCGGTCTCGCCCGCTGTTTCGGGATCGTCCGGGCACGGACGGCAACCGTCGAGATGCGGGTAGGTACAGTACAGACAGCGATACGGGCACCCCCGCTGGGTCTGCAGATTCAGCATCCCGCCCCGCTTCAGATAGAACTCCAGCAGCGCCGGCGGCGGTTGAATCCGCCGCGCGCGGGTCTTCGTCCAGACGACGGGCTCGGGGATCTCGCCCCCGGGAACGGCAACGCCCGGCACCGCCGACGGGTCCGCCCCGGTTTCCAGGGCCTCGATCAGCCGTTCGAGCGTCTCCCCGGCGCCGACCACGCCGAAATCAGCCTTGAGGAGCGCCATCAGCTCGCCGGGGAAGATGGAAAACCCGCTGCCGCCCAGAACGAGGGGAGCCGGTGTGCATGCCCGGAGCCGCTCGACCAGGTCGCGGTATCCGTCGATGTAGCTTTGGGGATTGACCGTATCGACGTTGTCGATGTTCCGGAGGGAAAGGCCGACGAGATCCGGGGCAAATTCACCGACCGCGCGGCGGATCGGGTCCGGACCGTCGGGGACGTTCATGTCGAGAAGGTGGACCTCGTGCCGGGGCGCAAGCGCACCGGCCACGTACTCGATCCCGATGGGATAGACGGGATAGGGGTTGGTGGTAACGTTGGCGGAGATGAGCAGGACCTTCATGGGGCCGACACCTCGATGGCGGTGATGAATTCGCCCAGGCCGAGCAGGAGGATCCCCCTTCCCCCGAGGCGGGGATCTTCCCCCCCCGCCAGGGCCGGGGGCAGAGCGCCCCGGCGGACGGTTTCGACGGCGAGTACCGCGGCCACGGCGGAAGCACCGGCAAACTCCCCGGTAAATCGGCGGGTGTCGACGACGGGCGACGAAAACGCGGTTTCCCGGCGGAAGCGCTCGAGCTGGGCCTCGCCACCGGACCGGTCCCCCGCCGGCAGGCCCACAAAGACGGCGCCGAACCGCTCCGCGATCCGCGCCGCTCCTCCCAGACTTTCGATCAGGGCCGGGAGGCCGTCGTCTCCCCCGGGATTGAAGGCAAAATGGACCGGTACGAGATCCGGACCCGTCCCTCCGCCCCGCGGATCGAGCAGGAAGGCGCCGCCGCCGTCCGCCGTGGCCGCGGCGTCGAAGCACGGGGACAGGACGTCGTGATCCTCTTCGGCGCCGATCACGAGCGCCGGCGGATCGCCCGCACGGAGGACAAGCCCCGCCGTGTACAGGGCCTGCTCGAACGAGTGGTCGCCGCCGCTCACGGTGACGTTCGCCCCCGTCGCCTCGAGAAAGATGGCCGCCTGGCTGGCCGGCGCGTTGTGAACGGAGCCGACAAAATCCGTCGGGCTCGTGAACCGCTCGCCGGAGTCGAACAGTTTCTTGAGAAAGTCGTGGGTCTCCGTCAGCGACCCCCAGGCGGTCCCGAAGAAGATCCCGCCGGGCGCCGCCGGCGGCCGTGCCGCCTGTCGGGCCGCCAGGGCCAGCAGCAGCACCATCCGGGACAGCCGCTTGAGGCGGCGGATCTGTCCCGCGGGGATCTCCGTCCGGACCGCCGCAAGGTCCGGGCGCCCCGAGAACGGCTCGCCCCGCCAGTACCGCGCGAGCGTCTCTTCCAGGGGACCCGCCCCCGTCAGACAGGCGGTCCCCAGGACGGAAAACCGGGCGAGCGGCCGCGGCGGGCGAGCGGGCCCCGCCGACAGCGGCGCCGTCAGAACCAGCGAGGCGTTGTTGCCGCCGAATCCGAAGGAGTTGGACAGAACCGATCGGACCGGGCGGGATTGCCCGGCAAGTTCCGGCAAAAGACCGAGCGCCGGATCCGGAATGCGGCAGCCGCAATTGCCCGGGATGAAACCGCGGTGGATGCCGAGCGCGGACACGACCGCCTCGATGGCGCCGGACGCCCCCAGCGTGTGACCGAAGAGGCCCTTGACCGACGAGACCGGCGGCGGGTCCCCGCAGAGGGCCCGCACGGCCCGCGCTTCCGCCAGGTCGTTGTCCGGCGTACCCGTACCGTGCAGATTGATATAATCGAGCGCCGCCGGCGTCATGCCGGCATCCGCCAAGGCGGCCCGCATGGCCGCGAGCGCGCCTGTCCCGTCCGGTCGGGGGGCCGCGGGATGGTACGCGTCGCAGGACCATCCCGCTCCGGCGAGTTCGGCGAGGGCGCCGACGGGCGGGGATTCCGCCGCGACGAGCAGGACGAAGGCCGCGCCTTCGGCCACCGACAGCCCCCTGCGGTCGCGATCCAGGGGGCGGGCGCCGGCGGGATCGATCAGTTGCAGGGCGTGAAACCCGTAGTAGGTCATGCGGCACAGCGCGTCGGCACCGCCGGCCAGCACGACCCGGGCCTGACCGCAGCGGATCAGCTCCAGGGCAATCTTGAGGGCGGCGGTTCCGGAGGAGCACGCGGTGGAGACGGTGATGACCGGCCCCCGGCACGACAGCCGGCGGGCCAGCCAGGCGGCCACGGAGCCGACGGCGTGATGCCGGTACGCCTCCGGCCGTCGCTCTCCGGCTTCCAGGAGTCGCTCCGTCGTCGGCATGCCGCCCGTCGTACTGCCCAGGACGAGGGCGTCCGGGGTCAGGGTCGTGGCGGCCAAGACCTGCCGGACGGCCATCCACGCCAAGGCATGCGTACGAGGCAGGCCGTCGACCTCCGGAACGTCGCGGACCTCGCCGACCGGCAGGGGGGGCGTGTGCGCGGCCGGGAACAGCGCCAGCGGCGTCAGGCGGGACGTTCCCCGCCGCAGGGCGCCCCAGGTCGCCTCGACCCCTTCGCCCGCCGCACTGACGATCCCCGTCCCACAGACGAAGGCCCGGACACCGTTCACCGGTCCTTCTCCCGTCGATTCGCGTCGATGTAGGCTGCCAGGGCGCGCAGGGACGCGAACACCTTCACCCCCACCTCCCGGTTCTCGATCTTCACGCCGTAATCCTTTTCAATCATCATGACCAATTCGAGTACGTCGATGGAATCCAGTCCCAGCTCACTCCCGATGAGCTGGCCGTCCACGGGGATATCCTCGGGGCGGACATCCGTCAGCCCCAGGGTTTCGATGATCTTGTCTTTCAACTCCGCAATGAATCCTTCCATTCCTGTTCCTTTCTCAGGGGTGTTCAACGCCCGTTTTCCCCGGACGATCGTTTGTCTCCTCCGATTCCGGGACCGCGTCCCGGCCGTTCAGTCGCTCCACCAGCCTTCGCACCGCCCAGCGGAGAACGGGTTTCGCGTAATCCACTCCGGCCAGGGCGGCGCCGGCCATAAAAACGAGATGGGACAGGCCGTAGGCGAGCGTTCCGCCGACCACGGCCACGAGGGGTTCGCGCAGACGGTACGAGAGCCAGACCAGGAGCCCCACCGCCGGCCAGCCGATCACGTAACTGAACGCCATCATCCCCAGGCCGGTCCAGGTCCGGAGCGTCGGCCGGCTCGATAAACCCGAAAGATCCGCTTTCTCCGCGACGGCCTCGCGCACATATCGGATGCGCATCAGACCCGCGGCGATCCGGCCTGGGCCGCTTCTGACCGTGACCATCGTCTCCTTCCCGGCTGCCCCCAAAACGCCATCCCATCGGAAATCCAGAGGAACTTTTCTATATACCAAAAAGGGCCAAAGGGCCATGCAAAAGTCGCCGCGGCCCGCCATATCCCGCTTTTAACTGCATTTTTTCTTGCAATGAGGCGGGCGATGAAGGTAAGACGGGCATCATGGTGCAAAGGAGACGCCGGTATGAACAAACAAGCCTTTTTCAAACTGAGTTACGGCCTGTACATCGTCAGTTCGAAACAGAACGATCGCTTCAACGGCCAGATCGCCAACACGGCCATCCAGGTGACGTCCGTCCCGTCCACGCTGGCGGTGAGCATCAACAAGGAAAATCTGACGCACGCCTTCATTCGTGAAAGCCGGTGCTTCAGCGTTTCGATCCTGGCCCAGGACACACCGATGACCCTGATCGGCCTGTTCGGCTTCAAGTCCGGCCGCGACGTCGACAAGTTCGGGACGACCCGCTACAAGACGGGGGTGACGGGCGCTCCGATCGTCCTGGACCACGCCGTCGCCTACATCGAGGCGGAGGTCGTTCAGGAGATGGACTGCGGCACCCACACGATCTTTCTGGGCAACATCGTCGACTGCGAGATCCTGGCCGACGGCGTCCCCATGACCTACGCCTACTACCACGAGGTCAAGAAGGGCAAGGCCCCCAAGACCGCCCCCACCTACGTGGCCGACACGGCGCCGCCCCCCGCGCCGGCTCCTGAAAAGGCGGCCCGCTACGTCTGCTCGGTCTGCGGCTACGAATATGATCCGGAAAAGGGCGACCCAGACAGCGGGATCTCGCCGGGCACGCCCTTCGAGGACCTGCCGGACGACTGGACCTGCCCCGTCTGCGGGGCCGGGAAGTCCCAGTTCGAGAAGGCCTGACGTCCCGCTTTGAGGCGCTTGATCCTCCATAAAACGTTTTTACGCGCGGCGGCAATCACGCTCGCCCTGCTCGGCCTGTCCGTGGATTTCGCTCCAGCCCGGGAAAGGCCGGAGATCTTCGTGCAGCTGGGCCATTCCGGCGTGCAGTCCGCGGCCTTTTCCGCCGACGGAAAATCCATCCTGTCCGGCGGAGACAAGACGGTTAAACTCTGGGATGTCGCCAGCGGGCGCGAGATCCGCACCTTTGCGGAGGAACATGCCGGTTACGTTTCGTCGGTGGCCTTCTCGCCCGATGGCCGCCGGCTGCTGTCGGGTGGAACCGAGGGACGGATCGTTCTCTGGGATCCGGTGACCGGGAGCAAGGTCGGAGACCTGGCCGGTCACGCCAAGGGTGTTTTCCGGGCCGTCTTTTCTCCCGACGGCCGCGTCATTGCTTCCGGGGGCATGGACGCCGCCATCCGTTTCTGGGACGTCGCCACGGGCAGGCAGATCGGCGTTCTCGTGGGGCATGCCGCCGCCGTTCGCACGCTGGCTTACGCGCCGGACGGCCGGTTTCTCGTGTCCGGGAGCTGGGACAGAACCGTCAAGCTTTGGGACGTTTCCACAGGCCAAGAGATCCGCACGTTTACGGGCCACACCGCCGCGGTCAACGCCGTGGCCTTTTCGCCCGACGGCCATTACCTTCTCTCGGCCGGCGGCAAGGACGGCACCGTCCGCTACTGGGAGGTGTCCTCCGGCCGGGAGCGGGCCGTCCTGCGCGGCCACAGGGGCGAGGTGACCTCGATCGCCTTTCTGCCCGACGGGCGCACGGCCGTGTCCGGCAGTTTCGACAGAACCGTCAAGGTCTGGGATCTCGACCGGGCCGTCGAGCTGAAGACCCTGCCGGCCGGCGAGGTTTCGGTTTTCTCCGTGGCGATCTCCCCCGACGGGGCTCGACTACTGGCGGGCAGCCGGAACATGTCCCTGTGGGATCTCGCGACGGGCGGTGAACTGCGCCGGCTGGACGGCAAGGTCAACTGGGTTCATGCGGTTGCCCTGTCGCCCCGCGGCGAATATGTGCTGTCCGGCCATTTCGACGGGACCATCCACCTCTGGGACGGCATCACCGGCAAACACGTCAGGGCCTTCCGGGACGACCGGGGCATCGTGTCCTCGCTGGATTTCTCTCCGCGTGGGCCCATGCTGGAGTG
>JALNWL010000131.1 GCA_023230905.1 Syntrophales bacterium | reverse complement strand
CGCGAGGGCCGCGACGACGGCGGCGACGGCGGCGACGGACGCCGGGGAAAGATCTCCCGGCGGAAGGCCGCGACGTCCGGCCAGCACCAGAGCGCCCCCGCGACCAGCAAAAGCATGTTCGCCCGGAGGACCCAGGGCATTGTCTTCACGAGGGCCGTTTCGATCCGCGGCGGGGCCGCGTAGTCCAAGACATAGAGGAAGGCGCCGATCAGGGCGGCATACAGGATCAGGACGGCCGCCGGGACGGCCCGGGTTTCAGTCCATTTTCGCATGCAGATTCTCCATGAGCCAGTCGTCGAGGAAGAGGTAGCGGATGCCGCTGTCCACGAGCATCCGGACGGCCTCGTCGGGCGAACAGACGAGGGGCTCGCCGTGGATGTTGAAGCTCGTGTTGAGGATGACGCCGTAGCCCAGCGCCGCGCGGACATGGCGCAGCAGGTCGCGGTAGGCGGGGTTCTCGTCGCCGACGAACTGGGGGCGGCAGGTGCCGTCGATGTTGATCACGCCCGCCATGAGGGGCAGGCGCTCGGGTCTGACGCGGAAGGCCATCGTCATGAAGGGGTTGTCGGCAATCGCGGCGGGGGTCGCCTCGATGAGCGCCGGGGCGTCCTCCGCCAGCATGCTCGGACAGAAGGGCTGGTACCAGACGCGCTTCTTCAGGACGACGTTCAGCCGGTCCTTGATGTCGCGGGAGTCCGGCCGGGCCAGGATGCCGCGGTTTCCGAGGGCGCGCGGGCCGATTTCCATCCTGCCGCGGAACCACAGGACGATCTCGCCCGACAGGATCAGGCGGGCCGCCTCGGCCGGCGCGTCCGCACTTCTCCGCCAGCGCAGGCCGTCGGCCAGGACCCAGGAAACGGCGGCCGCTTCTTGGCCGCCGGACAACGGGGAAACGCCCCCGCCCGGTTGCATCCCTTCGGGAGACGCCTCTCGCCTGTCGTTGCCCTGCCCCCCCTTGTCCTTCCTGCGGAGGCGGGAATCCAGGGCGGCGGCGATGTCGGCCGGCGAAAAGTCCGGGCCGAGGTAGAGATGAGGGAGGGCGTAGGCGGAAACGCCGTTTCGCTCCAGGTTCGCCGCCATCGCCGCGCCGATCGCGAGGCCGCCGTCGCCCATGTGGGGGAAGATGTAGACGTTCTCCACACCGGGGAGCCCGGCGAGGCGCATGTTGAGCTTGATGTTCGAGAAGACGCCGCCCGCCGCGGCGATCTTCTTCAGGCCGGTCCGGCGGAGGGCCTCGGCGACGAGGGCGGCGGCGCCTCGCTCGAGCACGCGCTGGGCCATGTAGGCGAACTGCTCCGAGGGGTAGCGCCAGAGGATCTTCTTGAGCTCCCGGAACATCGCCGTCGAGGTGTGCGGCGAGACGACGTCCAGGCCGTCCGCGCCGATCACGGCGAACAGCGGGTTTTCCTCGTCCGGGATCGGGTAGGCGTAGTTGGCCAGGGCCATGACCTTGCCCTCGTCCTCGAGTTCGCGCATGTTCATGAGGTTTGTCACGTGCTCGAAGAAGATGCCGAACGAGGTGCGGGCGGGCAGGGCCCGGATGAGCGCCAGGCGGCCGTCCGCGAACCGCCACAGGCTGCCGCAGCGCCCGTCGCCGACACCGTCGAGGGTGACGACCAGGGCCTCGGCGAAACCGCTGCAGCAGGCCGCGGCGGCGGCGTGGGCAAAGTGGTGATCGACCCACGCGACGGGGGCGGCGCCCAGGCCCAGCGGTCCCAGCCGACGCTTCAGCCAGGCGCGGCTTAGGGCACGCGAGGCGGCGTTCGGGGCCAGCTCCGTGAAGCGGTACTTGAAGGCCTTCTTGAAGGGGTCCGCACCGCGGGGCGCCAGCTTGCGCCGCCGGATGAGGTAGTACTCCTCCTTGAGTCGTGGGACGAGGCGCGTCAGGGTCTTGGCCGGGTCCGTCGTCGAGGCGGCCACGAGATCCACTCGGGCGGGATTCAGCCCGGCAAAGTCGAGGCAGGCCTGTATGGCGCACGCGGGGAAGCCGACCTCGAGCTTACGGCGCGTCAGGCGCTCCTCGTTGATGGCGAACAGGAGCCGGTCGCCCGTAACGAGGGCCGCCCCCGCGTCATGCCCATCCCAGATCCCCAGCACCGTGCGCTTTTGCATGTCCTCCTCTCACGAAAAATAGGGGCGTCGCCCTACTTTTCTCCCCGCAGGGCCCCGACATCGGGGTTGTCCCCGTGGATGGGAACCGTGATCTGCCTCCCGGTATCGCGGCCGAACCAGGCGAAGGCGGCGGCCAGCAGGTAGTCGATGTCGTACCGCAGGTCCGACGACGTCTCGGTGCTCAGCGTGTCCCCGATCCAGACGACCCGCTCCGGCCCGCCCGCCCTCAGGGGGCTTGCATCGACGACCTTGAGCGTCAGGCGCCGGGTGAAGGTTTCCGTCACGGTAGGCCTGGTGGTGACGGCGCCCGGCACCGTGATGGCGCGGAAGGTTCGTCCGCCCCGGCCGTCCGACACGGCGACGATCTGCGTCCGCGGCGGGCCGTAGGAGGTCATCGTCCCGATGCGCAACCCGGCGCTCATGTCGTAGCTGAACGTGAGCAGGTAATCCGCCCGGTCCTGGGCGGCGATCTTGTAGCCGTGCTTCGTGAGCAGGATTTCGATCTTTCCACGGATTTCCCGGTCGAAAATGGGGTTCGGGACCTCGGCGTTTTCCAGGACGGCAAAGGACGCCCCGGCCGGCGGCGCGGACGTCCCGGCGGCCGGGTCCAGAAACCCGGTCGTGCGGACGTTCATGGCGCAGCCGCCCAGCAGGAGCGCGAGGGCGACCCAAAGAAGGGCTCTGTTCATCGCGGCACCTCCCCGATGCGTATCACGAGACCTTTACAGCCGTTTTGTCATTTCGACCGAAGGGAGAAGTCTTTTAGAAACGGCCACCATGAAGATTTCTCGTCGCTCACGCTCCTCGAAATGAAACGATGCAAATGTCTCATCACGGATCGATTCCTTCCGTCGCGGGTGCGTGTTGCCTTCCGCGCCGGCGGACGTTCCCCTTCTTTTTAACCCACCTCGCCGGATAAATCCAGCCATTCGGCGTCCGACCGCCCGCCCCGGCCACCTTTTCGACCGGCCTCCCCGCCGCGACGGGCCCGACAGCCCGGCGCCCGGGATCTTCAAATCCAGCGGAGGAAACGTTGGGCGCCGATCACCGCCTGGAACGCCGCCCGGGGCTCCAGCATCGAGAGCGTCCGCCGGATCGCCCGCGGCCGCAGGTAGAAACGGCGGTACGCCTCGCGCCGGAAGGCGTCGACGCGCGCGGCCGGCAGGTCCGGCAACTCGAGGACCGCCGCGCTCTGGGAAAAGGATGAGCCCGTCCCCGCGTCGCTCCGCAGCCAGCCGTTGCGGACGGCCTCGTCGTAGAGGCGCGTGCCGGGAAACGGCGCCGCCGCGTAGAACTGCGCGACGTCGAGGGGGAGCGCCAGCGCGAGGGCCAGCGTCTCCGCCAGGCTCTCCTCCGTCTCGCCGGGCAGGCCGAAGATGAAATGCCCCGCCGTGCGGATCCCCAGGTCGTGGGCCGTCGTGACGGCGGTCGCCGCCTGCACGGCGGTCGTGTTCTTCCCGCAGGCCGCCAGCACCCGGTCGCTGCCCGACTCGATGCCGAAGCTGACCATCCAGAGGCCGGCCTGTTTCATCAGGGTGAAGGTCTCGCGGTCCACCGTGTCCACGCGGCTGTTGCACGTCCAGGTGATATCGAGACGGTGCGTGATCACCGCCTCGCAGAAGGCGCGCACGTAGCGGCGGTCCGCCGTGAAGGTGTCCGCCCAGAGGAAGAATTCGTGGATGCCGAAGCGGGCGACGTTGTCCCCGATCTCGGCGACGACCGCCTCGACCGGGCGGCGGCGGAGCTTCGACCCGTAGTACAGCGGGGCCGTGCAGAAACTGCATACGTAAGGGCAGCCCCGGACCGGGGCCACGATGAGAAAGGGTCGGCCCTTGAGCGGCAGCCGGTAGGGGGTGAGGTCGAGGCCGTCCCAGGCCGGGGCGGGGATGGCCTCCGCCGGCAGGGGGTCGGCCTCGGGGTTGTGGCGGATATCCGACCCGTGGCCCCCGCGCCAGGACAGGCCGCGGACGGAGGCCAAGGCGTCCGGAGGGGCGTCCGGTTCGTTCTCTCCGCGGGAAGCGGAATCCGCGTCGTCGCCCGAAACCGGGGATGGGCGCCCCTGCATCGACGCGCACGCCCTCCGGCGTTCGAGCGCCCGGCAGAGATCCCGCAAGACACCCTCCGGCTCGCCGCGCAGCACCGCATCGATCCCGGCATGCGCCAGGGCGGCCTCGGACCGGACGGACACGTGGGTCCCCAGAACGGCGGTAAAGGCGTCGGGCGCCGCTTCCCGCACAGAGGCCCCGAGGCCGAGATCGAACGACAGGGTGGGCGTGCCGGTGCTCCAAACCGCCAGGTCGGGCGGCTCGGCCAGGAGGAGCTGCGCGAGGTCGGCCTTACCGAGACCGGCCGCGGGAAAGTCGACGACCCGGACGTGGTGGCCGTCCGCCCGCAGGAGGGCGGCGGCGGTGGTGAGGGTCACGGGCGGCCACAGGACCGCCCAGGCCCCGGCCTCCTGGGTGCAGCGCCCCTCGCGGATGAAGGCCCGGTCGTCCGGACCGGGCGGGTTGAACAGC
This sequence comes from Syntrophales bacterium, assembly GCA_023230905.1. Taxonomy (GTDB): domain Bacteria; phylum Desulfobacterota; class Syntrophia; order Syntrophales; family UBA2251; genus UBA2251. Next base: position 2,661 of record JALNWL010000131.1, on the reverse strand, counting down.
AGCACGCGCATCCTGAAGCCTGGACCCTCCGGTAAATAAGCTTTGTGAAGCAGGCGTTTTTCGGCCGCTCCCGCACATTTTTGGGGGCGTTACCCAACATAGGGCGACGTCCCGACTTACCCCATTTTTTCTCTATTCGTTTTCCCCGCTCGCGCGCCGGCCCGGGCGAATCAAAACAGGGCAACGTCCCTAATTTTTTGTTTAGAAGTAGAGGTATTTCACCATGCTGTAGACGTAGCGGAAGGCAACCTTGCGGACGGTGATCTTGGAATAGCCCGCCTTGCGCCGGTGCTCGTGCGTGGGGACCTCGCCCATCCGGTAGCCCTTCTTCAGCGTCTTGATGATCATCTCCTGTTCGATCGTCGTGATGTCCTCCCCGAGGCCCAGGTCGCGCAGGACCTCCGTCCGGATCGCCCGGAAGCCGTTCTGGCTCTCGGACAGGACGACGCCGAACCGGTGGTTGATGCAGGCCGTGATGAAGGAGCTGCCCATCAGGCGGAAGCACTCGTCGAAGCCGCCGTGCAGCTCGCTCGAACCGCCGACCAGGCGGGACCCGGAGACGTGGTCCGCCTCTCCCGCGAGGATGGGGGCGACGAGCGCGGGGATGTCGGCCGGATCGTGGGAGCCGTCGGCGTCGATGAAGACGACGATATCCCTCTCGAGGTGGCCGATCACGGTGCGGATCGCCTCGCCCTTCCCGCGGCCGTGATCGTAAACGACCCGGGCGCCCAGAGAACGGGCCACGTCGGCCGTGCCGTCCGGGGAGCGGCCGTCGACGACGAGGATGTCGTCCGTGTGCGGCCGGACGCCGGCGATGACCTCGGGCAGGGTGGCGGCCTCGTTTAGGGTGGGAATGACGACGGTCAGGGACGGAATCGGACTAACAGCTTTTCCCTGAGGGTTCTTCATAAAAAAATCCTTGACAAAAAGTTTCGGCCCTTATAGCGTACCCTCCAACGTTTGTAAATCGATATTCGTATCCGGTACGCGTGATTCACGATTTCCCGTGATACGAACTTCACACAAGATACGGCAGAAACTGCTTGACACGCGCGTGTACGTTGGCTATTGACTGGAATCAACGGGTCAATTCAATCGGGTTTACGGGACCGCTCTTCGGGGCGGCCTTTTCGCCGTTTTCATCATCGAACAGAAGGGGGTGCGCCGTGAAGAAGTACCTATTGAGCGTTGTGGTATCCGCATTCGTTTTTCTGATCCTGTCTCCGTCGGCCCTGCAGGCGGAGGGACGGATCCGGTTCGGAAACCTGACCATCGTTCCCAGTATCACCGCCCAGACCATCTACGACGACAACATCTACCTGGGAAACGGGAAAAGCACGGGTGGATTGGCCGAAGATGATGTGAGGGACTGGATCACGCACGTCAAGCCCGGAATCCTCTTCAACTACAATTTCCCGGAGCGGGGCAACCTCGCCCTGGGCTACCAGGGCGACTGGGCGTTCTACGCGGACAGGAGCGAAAACGACTGGAACAGCCAGCAGGGCAAGCTCGATTTCAACTATAACGCCCCGGCGGGCCTGATCCTCGGCGTGACCGACACGTTCATCCGGTCAGAGGACCCCTACGGCGACGCCAACCAGTACGCGCTGGGCCAGGTCACGAAGCGCTGGACGAACGACCTCCGGACGAAGGCCGGCTGGGAGTTCGGCAAGACCTTCCGCACGATCCTTTTCTTCAACCACTACAAGCAGGACTACAAGTATCGGAAGGACGACCCGCAGGACTACGAGGACATGGAAGGCGGGATCGGCATGGGGGCGAAATTCCTCCCCAAGACCTGGGGATTCGTCCGCTACTTCTACGGACAGCGGGAATACACCGAGGACAACGCGACCCTGAAGCTCAACGACGACACCAACTCCGATTTTTCCTGGCACCGGGTGTCGGCCGGTCTGACCTGGGACCCCGCCGCCAAGCTCCAGGGTGAACTGAACGTCGGCTATCAGTGGAACTCCTTCGACAATGACCGCACACCAACGGGGGCGCTCCGCGACGACCGCGACACCTGGGTCGCCGAGACCTCCCTCAACTACAAGCCGATCGAGTCGACCACCCTGTCGCTCACGCTCGCGCGCGCCGTGCGCGTCACCGGGGCGGACACGAACGAGTATTTCGACGATACCGCCGTCGGGTTCAACCTGCGCCAGGAATTCCTGCGGAAGTTCGTCTTCAGCGCGGGCGTCAGCTACAGCCTGAACGAATACGAGAACGCCTTTGCCGACAACGGCAAGGACGACCGCGAGGACGACAACTTCACCGCCACGGCGGGGCTCGACTACAACATCCAGGACTGGCTGTCGGTCGGTGTCGGCTACAAGTACCAGATGAAGAACTCCAATGCGGACGCCAACGATTTTACCGACAACCAGGTTATGGCCACGCTTAAACTGAGCTATTGATGAGGAGGACTTAAACGATGAAGACAAGATCGAACATCATGAAAGGGGCGCTGCTCTCGGGACTGATCGGGCTCTTCCTTCTCTGTCCTCTGAGCGGGGCCTATGCCAGCATCGCCCGGGTGACGGCGTTCACCGGGGACGTGGTGATCCTGTCCGGGGCGAACACGATCAAATTGTCGAAGCTGGGACAGGCGGTCAACACCGGCGACAAGATCCAGACGAAACAGGGCACGGCACAGCT